>JAHHHV010000063.1 GCA_019359155.1 Pegethrix bostrychoides GSE-TBD4-15B | reverse complement strand
GCCGCCCTCAATCGTGCCCTCGAACTCCGCCCCGACTTCGCCCCATCCCGCAAGCTGCTAGACGACATCCTCGCCAAGCAGCCCAGCTAACCACCTCACGGCACCGGGTCAACCCCTTTGACCCAATTCTCCAATATCTCCCGAAGCCGCTGCTTCGTCCCCTGTCTGACCTGTTGCTCCCGCAGTCTGGCCTTTCGTTCTTCCAGCCACGCCCGTTCTGCCGACAGCCACCGCTCTTCCATTTCCACCCGAAGCGCCCGCTCCTGCGCCATTACATCTGGTGGCGCAGCAAGCCGACTCCCTCCTTCGTCAGACCCATATAGCCACTCTGCTCCAACCCCATGTCAGTCCACAACTCGCCCAATTCCCAGCCTTATCTCCGGCATCCAGACTGGCTCCCTCTCCTGCCGCTCATACCGCCCACTCTCTAGCCAATAGACCTCAAACGGCTCATGAACCCCGTAGCGTTCAGATTCAGGCGGTGATACTCATTCAAAACCTGCTTACCAATCTCACGTTACCGACTTATTCTATCTAATAGACTTAATCGTTAATAAAACAGCTAAAATGTCCTCAAAGCCTTGCGTGATAAGCCTTTCCAGTGGTTTTGGTCGATTTCCGAAAGCCGCGCACAGCAAGCGTTTTAGCTCTTTCCGATTAAGTCTATTTAAGAGTCCATCATCAAAGCAGCCTTCATCACCGAGTGATAAACGTCTCTAGCTGGCATAGTAAACCCTTCACCAATATAAATAGCTTGCTGTCCAACTATCTCATATTGCCTAACCCACTTACAGCTCTAGATTCAGAGCTTACTCGCCTTCTACCTGCTCCCCCAACTACCGCTCCAACTCAACAAACTCCGAGAAATCCAGCAGTGCCTCACCCAAGTCCTCCAACGTCTCTACTGGCAGACCAGAGACACGCTCCATCAACTCCTGCGGCAGCTCTCCCACTCGTTGCCGCAACAGTCACAACACCAGATGCACGGCTTCTGTCTACTGCCCCTCAGACAATGCTTCTGCTCGTCACTCTTGATAAATCACTGACTCCCGCATCATTTCGCTCCTTAAAATGCGCTGAATTAATCCCTTCTCTAATACTAATCCAGCCAGCACTGCCATTAATGCCGCCACGTCCCGCTGGGCTTGCAGATTACCCATCCCCTCCAACTCCCGATTCACGCGCCGCAGCGTCTCCACCCGGTCATTACTCTGCCCCAGCACCGCAAACGGCAGCAGTCCCGGATACTGAAAAAACACCTGACTCGTTATCAAACTACTGCAAACTCTGTATACCTGCGTAACTCAGGCTGATGAAACCCCAAAACAATCTCCTCCCTTTCTATCCCCTCTTTCAACAAATCCGTTGCCACTCCAGCCTCAGTCCAGTCTTCCTCAATCCAAACCTTCGCTTCCTGTAACCGCACATGAATCATCACAGTCTTCACCCGCTCATCTTCTCGCCAACCCATCAACAGCAGCAAATAATGCTCTCGCGTTTCATCAAAAACCAAAAAACTCTCTATCGTAGACTCCACAGCATTCAGACTTAGGCGGTGATACTCACTCAAAACCTGCTTAACGATTTCACGTTGCCGACTTATTCTATCCCTTATTCTATCCATTGCTCAACTTCCTCCTTTTGAGAATCAATGATCAATAATTTCAATCGATGTCGCTGAATAATCATCTGAGCTAGCTTTCTTTGAAAATTACTCTTCCATACTCCTCTAGTAAATCCCATATAAATTGTAAAATCCAAGTCAGTCTCTTCCAAAATATCTCGATAAATCAAGTACTGTCCTACCGCTTTTTCCAAGTCCTGAATAAAAGAACGCCCTAAGAAACTCTTTACTTCTACAATAATCCGACGTCCTCTTTTCTCAGCAGCCAATGTCTTTTCAGCAGCAATATCAGCAAACAGTCTATCTTCTCCATACTCCAACGCATAGTCTTCAGCCGAAATAATCTAGCCGTCCTTAATTAAGGCAGCCTTCATTGCAGAGTGATAAACGTCTCTAGCTGGTATAGCGAAGCGCATCAGTCCCAAACAGTTCAACCATTTTAACCTTTACCTCAAACTAAAAGATCATGACCCACCCCAAACGCGCCCTGCTCACCGGCATCACCGGCCAAGACGGCTCCTACCTTAGCGAGTTCCTGCTCGACCAAGGCTACGAAGTCCACGGCATCATCCGCCGCACCTCCACCTTCAACACCGACCGCATCGACCACATCTACGAAGACCCCCATACCGAAACCGCCCGCATCTTCCTCCACTACGGCGACCTCACCGACGGCACCACCCTCCGCCGCATCCTCGAACAAGTCCAGCCCACCGAAATCTACAACCTCGGTGCCCAATCCCACGTCCGCGTCAGCTTCGACTCCCCCGAATACACCGTAGACTCCGTTGGCATGGGCACCCTCCGCCTCCTCGAGGCCATCCGCGACTACCAGCAGCGTACCAGCAACGAAGTCCGCTTCTACCAAGCAGGCTCCTCCGAAATGTTCGGCCTCGTCCAAGAAGTCCCCCAGAAAGAAACCACCCCCTTCTATCCCCGCAGTCCCTACGCCTGCGCCAAACTCTACGCCCACTGGCAAACCGTCAACTACCGCGAATCCTACAACCTCTTCGCCTGCAACGGCATCCTGTTCAACCACGAATCCCCCCGGCGCGGCGAAACCTTCGTCACCCGCAAAATCACCCGCGCCCTCGCCCGCATTGTCGCCGGACAGCAGCAAAAGCTGTTCATGGGCAACCTAGATGCCAAACGCGACTGGGGCTATGCCAAAGACTACGTTCGCGCCATGTGGCTAATGCTGCAACAAGACACCCCAGATGATTACGTCATCGCCACTGGCGAAACCCATTCCATCAAAGAATTTCTCGATCTCGCCTTTGGCTATGTCAACCTCGACTGGCAAAATTACGTCGAATTTGACGAACGCTACCTCCGCCCTACCGAAGTCGAGCTACTCATTGGCGACCCCAGCAAAGCTAAGCAGCAGCTCGGCTGGCAACCCTCCGTCAGCTTCGAGCAGCTCGTCCAACTCATGGTCGAAGCCGACCTCAGAGCATTGGGCTTAGTCCCGCTCAATGGCAGCGTCGCCCAACTCATCACAGATCGCGCCACGCTGCGTCAGCAAAACATTCTCGCCTCTCACTAGCCCCACTCACCCATGAAACCAGACTCCAAAATCTACGTTGCAGGCCATAATGGCCTAGTGGGCAGCGCCATCGTCAGAACCCTCAAAGCCAACGGCTACCACAACCTGCTGCTCAAAACCAGCCAAGAGCTAGACCTTAGGTGCCAAGCCGAAGTTGAAGCCTTCTTCACCCAAAACCGTCCAGAATACGTCTTTCTTGCCGCCGCTAAAGTCGGAGGAATCCAGGCCAACAACATCTACCGCGCCGAATTCCTCTACGACAATCTGATCATGCAGGCCAACGTTATCCACAGCGCCTACCAATCCAACGTCAGCAAACTGCTGTTTCTCGGTTCTTCCTGCATCTATCCAAAACTCTGCCCCCAACCTATGCAGGAAGAATATCTCCTCACAGGATTACTAGAACCCACCAACGAACCCTACGCCATCGCCAAAATTGCCGGACTCAAACTCTGCGAAACCTACTGCCATCAGTATGGCGTCAACTTCATCTCAGCCATGCCCACCAACCTCTACGGCATCAATGACAACTTCGACCTCGCCAACTCGCACGTACTGCCAGCCCTAGTCCGCAAGTTTCACGAAGCTCAGCAAACTAACGCACCCCATGTCGAAGTTTGGGGAACCGGCTCCGCCCTGCGCGAATTCCTCTTTGTCGATGATCTCGCCGATGCCCTGCTTTTCCTGATGCAGCATTACAACAGCAAAGAGTTTGTCAACGTGGGCACAGGCGAAGAAATCTCCATTCAAGAACTCGCACTCACCATCAAAGCCGTAGTGGGCTACACAGGAGAACTTAAGTTTGATCCCTCCAAGCCCGACGGTACGCCCAGAAAGCTGCTTGACACCACCAAACTTAACAGCTTAGGATGGCAAGCAAAAACACCGCTCAAAGTAGGACTTGAGAAAACCTATCAGTGGTTTATCGAAAATATAGCTCAGCTTCGCGGTGGATAGATGAACCGCCGTTAAGTAGTAGCTTTGAGTGATAGTACTCCCGCACTACAGCATACTGTCAACCATACATCTAGTGTCATCAAAAAAACAGTCTAGTACATGCTTAGGATGCCCTAAGTAACACAGCGGAGGAATATTTGAAGTTATGAAACCTAATGGAAATCTACCTGGGCATTTAAACAGCATTGGCACTTTGGGCAAAGCTAAATCTAAACGTAAGCGTAAATCAAGCAAACATCATCCCAGTGATCCTTAAAGCTCCCCTCTCAATCAGCCGTATTCCCAGCCCTTCTAGAAGGCAATAGAGTCACCCCCTTCGCCCCGCTCCAAGCCAAACACCAGCAGCCCAGCTAACCACCTCACAGCGAGTCCAGATCAATCCCTCGCTGCCGTAGCTGAGCCAAAAGCTGCTGAAGCTGCTGCTCTGCTTCAAGTCTGGCCTGCTGCTCTGCTCGCCACTGCCGCTCTATCGCCTGCCGCAGCGCCCGTTCCTGCACCATTGCATCCCTGGGTGCTGGATACTGATTCCCCTGCTCGTCATACCAATAGAGCCACTCCCGCTCAATTCCCTCATGCCACCCCACCACTCGCCCAATCCCCAACCCCAGCTCCGGCATCCAGACAGGTTCACCCACTTGGCGCATATACCGCCCGTTCTCTAAGCGATACAGCTCAAACACCTCATGCTTGTCTCGTCTCCCATACTCTAGGTTGTAGATCGCGTAATACAGCACACCCATCTTGGCGTAGATCTCAAACTTCTCGCCATATTCCCCACCCGACTTTTTAGAGACAATCTCCAACACCCACTGCGGCACCACCTGCTCTTGCCACAGCAGATAGCTCAGCCGCAGCCCCTGCCTTGGGCGAGCCTCAGCACAATAACCTGCATTTTACCTAATCTGTAAGGCTCAATTTCAGCATCAGCCGCAGCCGTTATGTTAAATTCAGCCAATGTTTGACAACATCTGCAAATACATGGCCGAACAGTTCTCCGCCGACTTCGCCGCTTGGCTACTCGGAGCACCCACAGCCTTGAGCGAACTCAGCCCCTCAGAACTCTCCGCAGAACCAATCCGCGCCGATGACCTCATCCTGCTCCAGTCCCCAGCCCTCGTCCTCCACCTCGAATTCCAAACCCAACCCAGCCCCACCATCCCCTTTCGGATGGCCGACTACTGCCTGCGCGTCTACCGCCGCTTCCCCAACAAGCAGCTGCGCCAAGTCGTGATCTACCTCACCGAAACCAGCTCCAGTCTGGTACATCAGCAGGAGTTTGTCACAGGCAGGATGCGTCATCAGTTTGAGGTGATTCGGCTCTGGGAGCAGCCCAGCGAGCTGTTCTTCCAGTATCCAGGGCTGCTGCCGTTTGCGGTGCTGGGTCAGATCTCCAATCGGTTAGCAACCTTACAGCAGGTCGCTACAGTGGTGGAAGGCATCAGCAATCGGCAGCAGCAGACTGATTTGGCCGCCTCGACAGCAGTGCTGGCTGGATTAGTATTAGAGAAGAACGTAATACAACGAGTGATGCGGAGGGAGATTATGCAGGAGTCAGTGATTTATCAGGAGTGGCGAGCCGAGGCGCTGGCAGAAGGCCGTCAAGAAGGTCGTCAAGAAGGCCGTCAAGAAGGCCGTCAAGAAGGCCGCCAAGAAGGCCGTCAGGAAGGCCGTCAGGAAGGCGAGGCAGCTTTAGTGCTGCGATTGCTGACTCGGCGGCTGGGGCAGATCCCTCTAGAGCAGCGCGACCAAATTCTGGCTCTGCCGATAGAACCCCTAGAAGCACTGGCAGAGGCGCTTTTAGAGTTCTCCAGTCTAGCAGAATTGGCGGTCTGGCTAGAGACAACCCCAGCCGTCAGCGACAGAGCCGCCAACTAGACTCAGATTTTTGGGCTTCCCCACTTGTGCAAACTGCTCCCTTTGCACTATTGCTTTGCAAACTGGTGGTCAAACATCAGTAAAACCCGGACTTGGGAATTTCTCACTCCTCAGAACTTGCAACTTGCTCTAAAAAATCTGCAAAGGCCAGTAGCTCCTGAGAAGCACGAGCTAAGGTTGGCTGCAATTGCTGAATCAACAGGCCAATCTGATCAGGATCGAGATTGAATGTATAAACATTCCGAACAACATGGCGAAAGCCTCGATAGCGATCAAGAGAATCTCGACATTCAGAACTTAAAACAGCAGGTCTAACGCCCACAATATCAGCACTCAACTGCCGCAATAACTCCCGATGCCAGTTAGCGCCAGCAGGTTTTGCCTGGTCAATTCCCTCTGCAATCACCTCTAGCAATCGTTCAAGACCCGCATAGAAGCCATGCAAATTTAGAGCAACAGCATCGATATGGTAATTGTCCTCACGGGTTTCAGCATCTAGACAACCCTGCTGCCAGATGCGCTCTGTGCGCTCCACGACTTGAGCAAGTTCCTGTGGCGTTGCTGAATAGCGGTATGAATTCGCCCCCCAGCCCCCAATTCTGGGGGAGCCGGATTCCTCAAAGTCCCCCAGAATTGGGGGATTTAGGGGGCGAGGAGACTTGCGACTCAGGTAGATTCATACCTTAATTCAGCAACGCCGTTCCTGTAACTCTCGACGAATCCGTCCCGCAATTGCCAGATATGCTCCTCTCATAGCAATTGACCTTCTGCCAAAATCGCCCGTTCCAACTCTGGTTCACACCGTTCCATCCTAACCAAATCAATCTTAAACTCTGGTGCCAAATCCTGGAGCTGCGCCACTGCTGTCAAATAAGCCAGAGCATCTAGCCCCCAAACAGCCAAATCAATATCTGAGGTTGCGGAAAACCAGTAGCCATGCACCACAGAACCAAAGAGCATCACTCGCTCAGCTCCAAATTTTGTTTTCAACAGTGCCGCAGCTTGTTTTGCGACTTCACCCGCCTTCGTCAATCGCTCAGCCTGCCTCACTTGCCCTGCTATCTGACGTTGAAGCAGCGTTGTCCGATAAGCTTTCAAGTCTTGGGTATTCCAGCGAGCCATGGCCAAATACATACTAAAAACCAAATAAACCGATGCTTTAATTTTAGGCCAAATCACTTGCAGCGAGCTGTTTTTTCAATATCCCGGACTGCTAGAGAGCTAACCGCTTGGCTGCTAGAAGCCCCATCGGCAGGTGACTCAGCCTCCAAATAGCCTCACATCTGCCCTGCCGCAATATTTTTTGGCTTCCCCACTTGTGCAAACCGCTCCCTTTGCACTATGCTTTGCAAACTGGCAATCTTCGCCAGTACAACCTGGACTTGGGGCGAGGTCGCTGACTAGAAGTGTTACTAGCACCGCTAGCCAGCTAACCCTAATCCTCCGTTAACGGCGGAGGACAGGGCTGTGCTATTTTGGCACACCTTGTTCACACGTGGTTGGGCTACGCCGCTGCCCTGAGTCCTCTAAACCCCTACAATTGAGGCCAAATCTATGTCTTCAGAGTTCAACGAACTGCTGCAATGTTCCGATGGCAACCGGTCAGGTGGCGACCAGCCGCATGACAACAATCCCCAAATCTGGGTCGTCGGCAGCCGGAACCAGATCATTCACATCATCAACGAGTTCTACGTCAAAAAAGTCGTCACCGACCGCAGCCAGTTTAGCCCCCTCATTCCCGCCCCGCTCGCACCCGGCCAATACATGACCCTGCTGATGCGGTAGATGCGGTAGCTTGTGGTAGCTTCCCCTTCCCGTTCGGCTGAGCGCTCACGTCGAACGGGAAGCAAACTTAAGCGCATGATTCATCCCCTTCAGCAAATGCAGCAATTGCCCACTCAAGTATAAGGACTGTTTAAGCAATCGCTCCCTTTACATAAGCAACCGTAGCAAATGCAGGCTCAGATATAGCAACTGTTTAAGCAATCGCTCCCTTTACATAAGCAACCGCAGCAATCGCCCAAGCAATCACAGCGATCTCTTCAGCAGTTGTCCCAAATTTAAACAATTGTAACAACTTTCAGTATAAACACTCGCGTTAACCATAAAGCTCACCCTAAAATTCAGCTTAAATTACTCAAACCTACTCAACCTCCATCCCCATCCTCACAGCTAACCTAGATCCAACCTACAACTATCAGGGCCATTTATCATGCCAAGACGCAAACGCAGCTCCGACACCATCGACAAAGCCCAGCGCCGCCTCGCCGGAATACGCTCCATTGACCCCAACCTCAACCTCGGCAACAGCCTCACTACCGACAGCTTCGCCACCCTCATCAACGATAGCCAGCAAAAGCTAGAAGCCTACAACACCGCCCTCTCCATCGTCGATCAAACCTACAACGAAATCCTCCAAACCGAGCAAGCCCTCGCCGAATATTCCGAGCGAATGCTCACAGGCGTTGCCTCCAAATATGGCCGTTACAGCAACGAATATGTCATGGCAGGCGGTAGTCCCCGCCGCACCACCCGTCGCCGTACCGCCCAGTCTGCCCCCACTCTTGCCTCCCTGCCTGCTCCCACCCCAACCACCAACGGCACCAAGGCTACAGTCAGCGCCAACTAAAAGGCCGTGAGTCCAAGATAAACCCGTCATAGATCAGTGGGACACCTCCTCACTGGTCTGTTTCTGTTGGCTTCTGTTGGCGTTCCGTCCAAAATACTCCCTGCCCCCAAAGCACACCCCAAATACAATTATCTGAAATACACAAAAACAAATAATTCTGGCGTTGCTGAATCACAGTATGAATCTACGTGAGTTGCAAGTTCCCTCGCCCCCTAAATCCCCCAATTCTGGGGGACTTTGAGAAATCTGGCTCCCCCTTTCTTCGATGCCCGCAGGGCTATGAATTGGGGGCTGGGGGGCTAATTCATACTGTGATTCAGCAACGCCTAATTCTATAATTGCCGCCAAAAATTCTGATTTCTGCCAGCGCAGCCTGCTTTACGGCCACCGTTAAATTAAGCAGACATCATTGCTCACAGCGAGAACATAAAGAATTTGTAAACTGTAAAGCACAGCATAGAAATTTCGGCGAAAGCATTGGTAAGCTTTCGGAAAAACAAACAAGAGTTTATTGCAAGACTACGCGGGTTGAGCAAGGCCGAAACCCAAACCCCACAAGTGGTCAATTGTTACATTCACCTGCCTTTTCCTGTTGTTTCCTGTTGTTTCCAGAGAAAGCCATGCTAGCCGCTATAAAGCGAATTATCCAAGATCTACAGCAGTGGTTTCGCCAGCGCTTTGGTTCTGCGCCCACCCCCAAGCTACCACCCGCTAGCAGTCTATCCCTCCCCCCCAGCTCAACTCCAAATGTTGAAGCTGCCCCAGTCGATGAATCTAGCCTGCTCATCAACCGCTTTCAACCACAGTCCACGCAGCCCTCATCAATTCAAGCTGCACCGATTCAAGCTGCACCGATAGAGGACAGACCACCAGTCCATCCTCCAGATGTCAACCAGCCTCAACCAATCTCTGCCCCCTCCTCCCCAGCAGCAGCCCAGCGCGCCTCCGCCTCCGCTCCTTCATCAACCGTCATTGCCCCCAGCCAATCAGAACCGTCGCCCATTTCCCAGCCCACCTCTACTGATCCCACCCCTCAGGAATCCACCGTGCAATATATCCAAGCTGGCTCACGCCCCCTCCCCGAACTCCAACAGGCCGTCCAACAGCAGCCCGACTCCTTTGAACTCCAAGCCGAGCTAGGCCAAGCCCTCCTAGAAGCCAATAGAGTTAACTCAGCCATCGCCTGCTTCCAGCGCTCCCTCGCCCTCAACCCCAACTTTGCCCTCACCCACGAGCGGCTTGGCTTCGCCCAACTCCAGGCCAAACAGCCCGACGCTGCCCTCAACTCCTTCCACCAAGCCCTCCAGCTCTTCTCCAGCTCAGCAGTCGCCCATGACGGCATCGGCCAAGCCCTGATCCAAAAAGCCGAACTCGCCGCCGCCCTCGACTCCTTCCGCCAAGCCCTCCAGCTCGACCCCAGCTACGCCCCCGCCTACTACAGCCATGCCCTAGCCAGCCTCCAACAAAACGACCTCGACACCGCCCTTGACCTGCTGCATCGCTACCTCAGCTTAGTCAACGACGACTTCAAAGCCTATGACAGCCTGGGACGCGCCTACCTGAGCTCGACTTTATCCATCTAGGCTGCGTAGCACAAGAGGCTAGACCAGCAGTCTAGGAGCGCTTTTGGTACTTTTACAATGTCGGTTGTTTGAGTAGATGTATAAAAAAGTCGCGCCTGCCAGA
>JAHHHV010000062.1 GCA_019359155.1 Pegethrix bostrychoides GSE-TBD4-15B | reverse complement strand
TGAGCTTGAAAGGCTTGGGTTTCTTCAGGAGTCATGACGAGCAGTAGTTACAGCCTGTTTATTCTCCTTGATCTAGCAAAATATATTGCTAAGTATTATTACTCATTACCCTAATGGGATGCTCCCGGGCTGTATCGTTCATGCTCTACAGTCGTAGATTAACAGCGCTGCTGTTAATCGAGTTTCTGGAGCGATTGATTGGGCAAGCAAAGCGCAAGTTGTTTTGGATTGTGGACAATCATCCGGTACATCAGGCCAAAGCGGTACAGCAGTGGTTGGAGCAGCACCCAGACCAGATTGAGCTGTTCAAGTTACCGAAGTACTCACCTGAGATGAATCCAGTGGAGTACCTCAACTGTGATGTCAAGCAGGGGGTACATGCCAAGCCTCCAACCCGAGGACTTGAAACATTGAAGCAACGGCTGCTGTCTCATTTGCGGAAGATCCAGAAACTGCCTGAGCGAGTCAAGCGCTATTTTAAGCATCCTTCGATTGCTTACGCTGCTGAGTAGAATGCATTCTCTTTAATTGCCGGGTTAATAATTCATCTCAAGCTATCTTCTCAGTTTTATTTAGAAGCAGTCAGTATAGTCAGTCATCTGAGAAGTCAGTATTCTTTTGTAAGACTGACAAGAGAATAGAGCCTCGATTATCGATTGAATGATCAAATTTTTTGGAGATTAACATGATTTTATTCCATCAGATCCGCAAAGTTTTGATGACTATTGGATTGGTTTTACTCCTTGCAACAGTCATCACGTTTAGTTCTGCACCTGGAAAAAGCTGGGCTATCCCTTTATCTGCGATCAGCGTTAACCAACCCTATACGCCGATCGCAGCCGTGAATCAGGCTAGAGCGATGGCTAAGAATGCTGAAGGTAAAGTCCAGGAAGGGATTGGCAACATGACTGGTGATCTCAAAAACCAGGCTGCTGGGAAAGCCAAGCAGTTTGAAGCTAACACTCAAGAGGCGATCATTGAAAGCATTCAAAATCCTGACTATCAGCCTAATGGGCAAAACTTGAGAAAACGAGACCGTGAGGCAGTGGAATGTCTGGAAGATGATGTTCGTGATTGCTTCGATCAATAACAAGGAGCCGACTAAACCCAGCTGAAAAGCACGGCGCTTGGCAATAAAGTAATCGACTGAGGCCTAGATATAGCAATCTTGCGTGATTTATGAATCACTGTGATATTGATGGCCTAGTCTATAGTGAGCAAGACATCGATACTGAGATTCAGAAACGTATATCATGCATTGGCAAGTAGCAGACAAAGCACTTGTCAAAAATCGAAGAAACATTACAGAGGACTATTTCAATGAGTACCCAAAGTGATTCCCAAGATTCCACCCCGCAATATGACGCGCATATCATTCCGGCTGAATCTGTCGCACGTCAGCATCGAGAAGGTAAGGACTTTGGCCATACCTCTCATGAAGAAGCTGACGGCGAATTGAGCCAAGCAACAGAGGGTTACACGGTAGATAAAGAAGGCTTGCTGAATAACTACGCGATCGAGCCAGAGATGTACATCAATGTTCCTGGCGATATGCGAGAGCAAGCAGCACAGGAGAAAGCGGAACATGCCCATGAGATGCAGGAATTGTCTGAGGATGAGGATGGTAAATTGACTAAAGAACATGATTGGCGGCACAAAGGCCCAGGTTTGATTTAGCCCGCATTAAGACATGGGGTCGGTCATTGAAATGGTCGCCCCACGCTGTTTTTTTGCCTGTCCTCGCGCTTATGTTGAGATAAGCCTAATTGCAAGACGACGATTCAGTTCATCTTAGAAGGAGGAACCGATGCAAACGTTATACCAATGTGCTCTGAGTTTTGTTCTGATTATCGGTATTAGCCTACTCTCGCTCGGTTGGCATCCAGCGATCGCTTCAGCTGCTCCAGTCATTCCTAATCCTAACGAGTTGGCACAGGCTGTCCAAGAAATTGAATCCCTGGATGCCATGCGTACTGGACTAGCCGCTTCCCTGGAAGGGAGCACTGAAGTGCCGACGATGCAAACCATGAAAGAGGTCTGCCGTCCGGTTGGAATGCGAGCTATCCAGCTTAGCCAAGACAACGGATGGCAGGTCAAACAGATTGCTCAGAAATATCGCAATCCAGACCACGCCCCAAGCAACTTGCACGACCAAATTGCCTTGGCAAAATTCAACCAAGAGCCAGAGCTGATTGGTTTCTGGGATCGAGAAACCCTGGATCAACAGACAGGAACGCGCTATTACCGCCGCATTGATGTGGAAGCCAGTTGCCTTGCCTGTCATGGCTTAAAAGATCGCCGCCCGCAGTTTGTCAAAGATGGCTACCCTCAAGATTTAGCCTATAACTTCCAGGTTGGCGATTTACGCGGTATGTATGCCGTTTTCATCCCCGATGAGATGCAAAAAGCAATTCAAAATGCTGTCAGTGAATGATGCTCCTGATTAAGTTAAAGAGTCATGCAAATGAAAAAATTTTTACGTTTCATCGGATCAACATTCATACTCGGACTGCTAGTCTGGGCGCTAACGATTAATCTGGCAATCGCCCCAACTCAGGCTGCCATTCGCCAGTTAGAAGAAGCACCAGGGCAGATGGTCTACCAGTCTCGCCAAACGCTTAAGGATCAACAGGGTGGTAGTTGGCAAGCAATCGCCTTCAAGCGGATTCGTCGCAATGACACAGCCGTGATCTACTTGCGTCTCGTTGGGTTTCCGGGAACCGCAAAAATTGATCATTCGCAGCCGCTAACGCTCACCGACTCAATGGGTAAAACGTTGACTGCTGCCGATGTATCTCACGATATGTTTACGGATAAAACCCAAATGGAATCTGATGTTGGACAGTATGATCTACAGCCGATCTTGATGCAGCTAGAGCTAGCGATTCCGCTACGGCTCACCCTTGCAACCCTTGACCAGTCAGAGATCATCCTCAATGTCTCTCCGGATGTGGTTGAAGAGTGGCGATCGCTCATGGGTCAGAAATAAGCATCGCTCAGCTAATAGATTATGCAACGATAGCGTCATTCAAGATTTACAACTATTTTGGAGATCATCCTCATGAATTTAGATAATCTAGCCGCTCTCAAACCCTATCTCAGCTTTTTCCACCCCGTTACAATGTGGATCTTGTTGGCGGTTGCGCTCTACGCGATGTATTTGGGTGTGCAAGTCCGGCGGACGCGGTTGGCACCCGCCGAACTCAAGAAAGAACTGGTGAAGGGTCGGTTTGCCATTCGCCATCATCAAATTGGCTCCATTCTCCTGGCGTTAATGGTGATAGGGGCGATCGGCGGTATCACCGTCACCTATCTCAACAGTGGCAAGATTGCGATTGGTTCTCACCTGTTTGCCGGGTTAGGAATGGTAGGGTTGGTTTCCACCTCTGCCGCGCTGGTGCCCTTTATGCAAAAGCATGATTGGGTTCGCAGCATCCATGTTTCGCTGAACCTGATTCTGCTGGGACTGTTTGGCTGGCAAGCTGTAACCGGGGTGCAGATTGTGCAAAAGATTTTGAGTCAGATGATGCAGGCTCCTGCGTAACTATGGTGACAAAGCTTAAGTTCAATAATTTGGAGACCAATATTATGCAGACCATGCCAATCAACATCGGAATTGAGGAAAAAGATCGTCGCGAGATTGCTCAAGGGCTTTCCAACCTACTGGCGGATACTTACACGCTGTATTTGAAGACCCATAACTTCCACTGGAACGTCACAGGGCCAATGTTTCGAACATTGCATCTGATGTTTGAAGAGCAGTATACCGAATTGGCTTTGGCGGTAGATCTAATCGCTGAACGCATCCGAGCGCTGGGATTCCCGGCTCCAGGCACCTACAAAGAATTTGCCAAGCTCTCTTCAATCAGTGAAGAGGACGGCGTTCCGAGTGCTGAAGATATGATCCGCAAGTTAGTGGAAGGTCAAGAAGCCGTTGTTCGCACAGCCCGATCGCTCTTCCTGGTGCTGGAGCGCTCCCATGACGAGCCAACCGCAGATTTGCTTACCCAACGCATGCAGGTTCATGAGAAAACGGCGTGGATGTTGAGGAGCTTACTGGCGGAGTAGTGCTAAATGCGCCATTGCACTACGGTGTTGAGCGCTATTTTTGTAGGTCGGGCGATCGCACTGCGATGCTGAGCGGCTTTGAGTCCTACTAGAAGTGATTAAGAGAGGAGCTATAGATTAGAGCTATGAGAACTAAACAGCTTTCCCTCAATGCATTGTGGGAGTCAGCAATATCGCAGGAGCGCGGATTCAGTCCAGATCACTTTGCCCATCTGCCAAATGCAGCTAGACGGTATCTTGACCATGCGATCGCCCCTGGAACTGCGATCGCTTCTGCGGTTCGATTAAAAATGCATGGCGAAATCAAGCTCAAGCATTGGATTCCCTTCAAAGCAGAGCAAGTCATCTGCTGGGAGCGGGGATTTATTTGGAGTGCGACCGCATGGATGAACGGCTTCTTACCCATTGTCGGCTCAGATCGCCTCATAGACGGCATCGGGGCGATGCAGTGGAAAATGTTGGGGCTATTCCCAGTGATGACCGGAAGCGGTTCAGATATTACACGGTCTGCTACGGGTCGTCTTCAGACAGAATCTATCTTGTTGCCATCTGTATTTTGTAGCGATGAGATGTCGTGGACGAGCCTAAATGCGTCACAATTCCGTTCCAATTTCGTCCTGCAAGGTGAAAAAGCAGAATTAGATTTGACGATTGATCAACAGGGGCAGTTGAAGACCGCCAAAATCCCACGCTGGGGAAATCCAGAAGGTGCTGAACACCATTATGTAGACTTTGGGGCGATCGTAGATGCAGAAGGCACATTCTGCGGTTACACGATTCCAACCCGTCTGCGAGTGGGGTGGTACTTCGGCACTGAGCGGTTTGAGTCAGAAGGCGAGTTTTTTCGCGGCACCATTGATGAGGCCATCTATCGGTAATGGTTAGTAGTTTTAGAAAGCCCGATCTGAGGAAATCGATGCCGATTAAAAAGATGGAATAACGACGCTGCGATGACAATCTTCATTCTGATCCAGATTCTGTTTCCCCTCATGTTGATTGGGTGGTTAGCTTTTTTGCCGCCCTACAACCTGTTGGGTATGGGGGTTCAAACTCTGGTGACGGCGATCGCCTTGGTGGCGATCGCCCGTATGGGCATCTGGGTCTTTCCGCCCTGGTGGACGCCCTATCTCTATGGGGTGCTATTTATGCTGGCGTTGGGGCTGGGGGTTACGAAGCATCAGCCAAAGCGCCGCATGCCATTAAGCTGGCCGGGATGGGTGATGGTGGTGGGCTTCGTGGCCTTTGGTGTGTATGTCGGCAACGAGGCGGCCCGCAGTTGGGCGGGGCCGTTTCCTGCGGCTGCAACCGCTGTTGACCTTACCTTTCCACTGCGGGGTGGCCATTTTCTGATCGTCAATGGCGGTAGCAATATTCGCATCAATGCCCACCTCAAAACCCTAGATGAGTCAGTACCGCGTTTTCAAGCCTATCGAGGCCAAAGTTACGGCACCGATATTATTCAGGTTAATCGGTGGGGGTTGCGATCGCGCGGCATCAGTCCTCAGCACCCATCGGCGTACTTGATCTACGGCGCGCCGGTGTTCGCTCCCTGTACAGGGCAGGTAGTGCAGGCGATTGATGGCTTCCCAGATATGACCATCCCAGAGACTGACCTGGTCAACCGGGCTGGAAATCATGTGATTCTGCGCTGCGGCAAGGCCGAGGTCATCCTGGCCCATTTTCGCCCTCAGAGTCTCATGGTGCGATCGGGCATGACCGTTGCCGTCGGGGATGCCATTGCCGAGGTTGGCAATTCTGGGGCCAGCACCGAACCCCACCTTCATATTCATGCCCAGCGACCGGGTTCTTTAGCCATGCCCCTGTCCGGCGACCCCTTACCGATGCGCTTCGATGGCCGCTTTCTTACTCGCAGCGATCGTGTGACGGTGAGGCGGTGATGGTCTGAGCGTATTTCATCAAAAAAATATCTCCAAAGGCACTGTACTCAACCAAGTTTACTCATGAAGAAGCATCCCATTATTTGGTTTTATATCTTGGCCTTTGGTATCTCATGGCTAGGCATGATATCAGCCGCCTTAGGATCGCATCGCATTGCCCCATTTGATAGCCCCTACATCCAGCTTCTTTCCATCTTTTATGCTGTCGGTCCTGCTCTTGCGGCTGTCATTGTGGCACGCACAGCAGATGGTAAGACAGGGGTTCAGAATTTGCTCAAGGGGCTTACCCGATGGCGTGTTGGTCTAGTCTGGTATATCGTAGCTGTGCTTGGTTCTTTGACTCTTCTCATTACGGCGCAAGGCCTCACCAAATTACTGGGCTTTTCAGCCATAGTTGTAACACCACAGGTCGATCTATCCCCTTACTTTGTCATGGGCCTCATGGTCAACTTCTTCGCCAATATGTGCGAAGAAATTGGCTGGCGCGGCTTTGCATTGCCACGTTTGCAGAAACGACATAATGCCTTAATGGCTACTCTAATTGTGGGCATACTATGGAGTTTTTGGCATTTGCCGATTGTCTTTTTGGTAGGAAACCCAATGGCTGAGTACCCTTTCCTCTGGTTCATCATCATCTTGGCCAATGCTTTTATCTACACTTGGATTTACAACAGTACTAAAGGCAGTATTTTGCTTGTGGCACTTTTTCATGGCTCGCTGAACGTGTGGGGGCTATTTATACCTGGAGTGTCTCCTATCGCATATGCTCTTGTGAATTGTGTGGTGGCCATCATCCTGATTGCAGTGTTTGGAAAAGCAAATCTCTCCCGCCAAAAACGGGTTTATGCGGGCTAATAATAGGTCGATGATACATCACAGCAAATCTGGCTTTTATCCGCGTCTGATGGCTTTCTTTGCCTTGACATTCGCTTGGTCGTGGATCTGCTGGCTGCTGGCTTCGATTATCAGACCTGGGTTGCCCACCGTCGGGATAATGCTGTTTATCGCAGGGAGTTTTGGCCCTGGTATCGCGGCGATCGCAGTAGTGAGGTACACCGATAGCCAGGATGGGCTGCATCGTTGGCTCAGACGATCGCTGCAATGGCGAGTTGGTTGGCGTTGGCTGGCTCTCTCGTTTTTCTTGCCCCTGGCAGTCATGGGACTGGCTGCCGCTGGGCATATCGCCTTGGGTGGCACGATCGCCCCGTCCCCCGCCGCTGGGCATGTGCTCCTGGCTGTGGTGAATTTTGGACTGGTGCTGCTGTTTGGCGGCCCACTGGGCGAGGAATTTGGCTGGCGGGGCTATGCCTTGCCTGTTTTGCAAGAGCGCTATAGCTGGCGCGTGGCTAGCCTTTTCTTGGGTGGGGTGTGGGGCCTCTGGCATCTGCCGCTGTTTTATGTGGCCGACACGACGCAAAGCCACCTTCCCTTTGACCTATTTATGGTGAGCACGGTGGCCCTGTCGGTGCTGTTTGCATGGCTATTCAACCATACCGAAGGGAGTGTGCTGCCCGCCCTCGTATTGCACACCGCTGTCAATGCTTGGGGATGGGTCATACCGGTCATGGTGATGCCGGATGGGAGTAATCTGCGACCCTATGGGTTGGCTGTGGGACTTCTTGTGTTGATCGCCCTCGGTCTATTGTGTGATAACGAACCCTGATTCCTGATTATTGCTAAGGGGAATTTTGAAACGCTCAATCATGCACCAAGCAATCTCTTTTTCTTATTCAAGGTGAAATGTCTTGTGATTGCCGATCTCGTTATTCAAAACTTACCAGGCAATCGCCTAAACCCATAACTTTGACCACCCGTCTTTTGACAATTCTATTGCGAGGTGCTATTAAACACTCATACAGATTAGCATAAAGAGCGAAAATCTGTATCAGTTCTAAGGCTCCATTTATTCTGTTTATTTATCTGTGTTTGAGGTAAGCATCCGTGAAAAATATTCGTTTTCGTCTTACATCTGGAGCAATTGCTGTCTTGGGTACTGTCCTGATTCCTGTTTTGACGGATCTTCCCAGTGCGTTTGCTCAGCATCATGAAACGATGCCCCAATCCACAACAATGGGACAGGGACAGACGATTGTGATGCACTTGAACCACAGCACGGATGATCTGCATGCTGCATTTATGGCCCTAAAGTTAGGGACAAACTTGCGGAAACAGGGCGCAGAGGTCATGTTGGTGTTGACTCTGGAAGGAGTTCGTATCGCTGACAAAAATCAACCCATTGATTTACGTTGGGGAAGCAATCCCATCACCCTTGCCGAACTCTATGAGCAGTTTGTTGCTGCTGGTGGCAAAGTGATGGTCTGTCCCATGTGTGCCGAGGCGGCTGGAATCAGTGCAGATGACTTACGTACAGGTGCCGAGTTGGCAGAGGGAAACCAGGATATTGCCAACCTCATTCTGGCAGCCGATAAGGTTGTAGATTTCTAGTTAGTGTTTTACACTCCTGAGCTATGGCCTAAACCATAGCTTTGACTATTCGTTATTTAATAACTCTGTGTGGAGGAGTGTGGGTCAGTTCCATCTCCCCATAATCTGCTGGCTAAGTCAGAAGCGCATTGAAAATGTAGCCGATGCTGATGATGCCAACAGTCATTAATCCAACAAACATGGCTAACAGTTGCGGGCGAAGCACTTTCTTGAGAATCACAATTTCAGGCAGTGATAAGGCTGTTACTGCCATTGTGAACGCTAAAACTGTGCCCATCGGCATGCCCTTATTGACTAAGGCTTCGGTAATCGGCATGACACCCGCAATGTTGGCATAGAGCGGTACGCCTAAAACGACGGCGAGCGGTACTGCTAAAGGATTATCTGCACCCGCATACTGAGTGATGAAGTCTGTCGGCACATAGCCGTGAATTCCAGCTCCGATTGCAATGCCAATTACCACATAGAGCCACACTGATCGCAGAATTTCGCTGGATTGAAACTGTCCTTGCTCAAATCGTTGTCGCCAAGTCAGTGCCACTGGCTCTAGAGTATCTGCATCCTCTAGAGGCGTGACTTGACGCGCTTTTTGCAGTTCCCAGACGAAGGGTTCCACCCATTTTTCTATTTTGAGCTGTCCGATGATGTAGCCAGAGACGATCGCTAACCCCACACCAAAACCAATGTAGATCAGCGTTACCTTCAAGCCAAACAAGCCCCACAACAGAATCACAGCCACCTCATTGACCATCGGCGCTGCCATTAGATAAGAGAAAGTTACCCCTAACGGGACACCTGCTTCTAAGAAGCCGATGAACAACGGCACCGCAGAGCAAGAGCAGAAAGGTGTGACAATGCCGACCAGTGCCGCCAAGATGTTTCCCACAAAGGTGCGCTTTCCTTGTAGCAAAAAGCGCACGCGCTCTGGCTCTAAAAAACTCTGAAATGTCCCAACTAAAAAGCTGATCACAATCAGCAACGTGAGGACTTTCGGTACATCGTAAAGAAAGAAATGCAGACTCGATCCCAAGTGCGATGTAATCGATAAGCCTAAGAGTTGGGTGACAATCTGGGTCGCCAACCAATCAAACGGGTAAAACGGATCGAACATCAATTTGCCTCTTTAATGCTCTCTTTAATGCTGTAGCAGGGGCTGAATTTGTTCAGGACTCATGACGTGACCTTTGCTAACCACTTTGCCATTGATGGTCAGGGCGGGAGTAGACATCACGCCTCGTTTGGCGATTTCAATGGGGTCGGTAATATGTGAAACTTCAGCCGTCAACTTGAGATTTGCTACCGCTTCTTTAGCATTTGTCTCGAGCTGTTGACATTTTTTGCAGCCTGTCCCCAAAATTTCAATTTTGATTGTCTCCATGACAGCTCTCCTTGTTTGTGTTTTGTGATTTGGTCAAACCAACTTTCAGATCCTCTAGACCTTCTGCTCAAAGTAATTATGGACAAAGTTTCCGAGCGGACAGTCAGGCTTTTGAATATATTTCTTGATAAATGGTTCGACTTCAGTTTTTAAATAGTCTGTTACTTATGGAGAATTAGTGAGTGGAGAGTGAGGAGATCGCTTCTCCCGCTGCTTTCCAGCCTGCAAAACTGGGTGGAAAACCCTGAACATTGTCATAGCCCAGTAAGTGCAATGTCATCACTCCCATTGCCGATCGATAGCCCGTGGAACAGTACAGCACCACAGGGCGATCGGTGGGAATTTGATTTAAATGGCGAGCTATCTGCTGGAGCGGGATATTGATGGCATCAGGGATATGACCAGACTGATATTCAGAGGGCGATCGCACATCAACTAATAACGGCTGACGGGTTGCCATCAAACTTTTCAACGCTTCGACGTTGCTGATCGTGTAATATCCCGATGGCATCGACATCAGATACTGATCTACGGCTGATTCCAATCTGGGAAACCCTTGTGTATCTGAAAGAGCCTCAGTGTCAGTCATTATGGCTGATGAAGGAAGATTTGCCGCCATGATCGGGTTTTGCCCACCCCCAAACAAAAGACAAACCCATAGGGCGAATCCCAGCAATATTGTCTGAATTGACTTCTTGAATAGCATCGATTGCTCCCAAAAGGGTTCTTTCTTATTATCCCACCTTTTCATCATCACTTCCTCTGTTAGCGGGTTGCAGTTCCAGCAATATGAGAGCGAACAATCAGAACAGACAGTCGGAAGTGGTGATACTCAACACAAGGTTAAAAACGGCGGTTGGGTCTTCCGGTCAGTCTACTAAATTCGTGAGCAAACCTCTGGCTCAATGTAGCTTTCCAGCATCGTGGCAGGAATGACGCTCGCAGAAATATCGCATTCCTCCTAAACTAGTAGTCTGTCAAGCTAAAAATTGTGAGTTTAAGGGAAAATAGAGCGGTTATTCACAGTCAACCTTTCGAGATATCGTGACCACTCACTATGCCCAAGAACT
>JAHHHV010000061.1 GCA_019359155.1 Pegethrix bostrychoides GSE-TBD4-15B | reverse complement strand
AGAGGTCGGCAAAGGCTTCGACGATAGCAAGTTGAGGCATCGAGGTCAGGGTTTGAGAGATGGCCTAACTACCATATCAGTTTCACAATTGGAATGAAATAGCCCTGGGCAGATAGAGCTTTGCTTTTATTTTCGGATAATTAGAGGCTAAAAATAGCCTTCTTGAGTTCCAAAAATTCCCCCATGTAGCTACAAGAGCAAGCAGAGATATACAAAAGGAGAAAACAGCAAGGTTTTCTTGTATGAACTTTAGATTCACTTGGATGAGTTGCATTTGGGGTTGCTCTCTCTGCCGCTCTGATGTTTAGTCAAATTTACAATGAGATTAACCAAGCGACAAATCCAAACTATTACTCTAACGAAAACATCAAATTAGTTAACTTTGGACATGACTAGAAAACTTCCAAACATTGTCTCCACCTATAGTCGAAGTTACATGACTATAGACTGGAAGTTTCCGCATAACGCCCTTATGGAGCGTACTATACAGAAAGATTCTGCATAACGCTCAGAAAAGGTGATCGGGCAGAATCTTTCTGTATAGTACGCTCCCTCGCCCTGTCAGTCAGAACTCTTCCTCATATCTTCATAGTTTAAGCATAGGCAAATTTCTGTTTGTCTTAGAAACCAATTCTTTGACGAACCCAGCAGCCAACTCTCCAAACTCGACGAGCTAGTCATGCAAGCCTACGGATTCTACAAAACCGACGACCTGCTAGAAAAGCTGCTGACCCTCAATCTAGCGCTAGCCCAACGCGAGCAGGCCGGAGAAGCAATCATTGGAGCTTGGGCACCCGACGTGCCGCCAGCAAACCGCAATCTTTAGCTAAATTTCGTTTCACTGTTGTCCCGTCACCTGACGGCATCTTTGCCGGGGGGAATGGTGGGGTTGAGGCTCACAGCTCTGGCCGCTATAGATCCGGCATCCGCTGCCAGTCGGTGGCTTGCTCGTAGTCATAGGCCACTCGCACATTCGACGTAAACTGACTCCCTTGATCTGAATTGAAAATATCGGGTCTGCCATAGCTCTCCAACGCGGCTTGTAACGCCTCGACGCAGAACGCCACATCCAAGCTGTTCGGTATCTGCCAACTCAGAACCTTGCGGCTCCACCAATCCATAATCGCCACTAGGTAAAAGTGCCCCCGCAGCACTAGCAAATACGTGATGTCGGTACTCCAAACTTGGTTGGCTCTGTCAATTGCCAAGTTCCGCAGCAGATCGGGATAGACCCGGTGCGGCTGGTGAGGCATACTCAGATGCGGCTTGCAGTAGATCGCTTCAATCCCCAGTTTCCGCATCAAGCGCTGCACTCGCTTCCGGTTGACCGGGTAGCCTTGCTCCCTCAAAAACCGCAACAGCTTAGTGACCAGCTTAGCGACCTGTCCAGTTTTTCGGAGCCGCCTCACTTCGCAACAAATACGACAAACAGTAGACTATATGCCCCTACCTGGGCTAGCATTGAGGACTGTGAGTTTTTACAAAACCAATGAACGCTCAAGCGATTATCAGCTCCATTGAAGCGGAGCAGCTCAAATCCGATCTGCCCGTCATCCATATTGGCGATACGGTCAGAGTCGGCGTGCGGATTCAAGAAGGAAACAAAGAGCGGATTCAGCCCTACGAAGGCACCGTGATTGCCATGCGGAATGGCGGTCTCAACCGCACCATGACCGTGCGGAAGATCTTTCAAGGGGTTGGGGTCGAGCGGGTTTTCCTGCTACATTCTCCCCGCATTGCCGACATCAAAGTGATGCGTCGAGGTAAGGCTCGTCGAGCCAAGCTCTACTACCTACGCGACCGCGTTGGTAAGGCCACCCGCCTCAAGCAGCGCTTCGATCGTCCGCTCTAGGTTCATCATCTAGACAGATTTCTATTGCACGACCCGCCGAGTTAGCTGCTAGACTAGGGAAGGCATTTTGCCAGGTTGCCATCGGGCGCTCTTAGTTCAGTTGGTAGAACGCAGGTCTCCAAAACCTGATGTCGGGGGTTCGAGTCCTCCAGGGCGCGCTGGAAGCTTAGCGGGTTTAGCTTGGTTACTTAAATCAGATCAGATTAAGTCAGACATTCACGGCGAGGCGCAATAGAGACAGTGGCAAAGAAAGGTGAAGCGGATCTGGGGGGACAGGATAAGGCCGCAGCCATGCCAGCTAAAGAGCTGAAAAAGGCTGAGGCTTCTAGCAAATTTAATCCCAATAGCTTTATCCAGGGGATCAAAGAGGAGCTAGATAAAGTGGTTTGGCCGAGTCGCCAGCAGCTAATCAGCGAGTCTTTAGCCGTCATTTTGATGGTGATTCTCTCCGCAACCGTAATCTACTTTGTTGATAATTTCTTTGGCTGGGCGGCTAAGCAGGTGTTTTGATGATGGCATCAGATGAGTTTGACGAGAACTTGATGCAGGGCGATCTGGAGGGTGACGCATCGGGAGACGACGAATCGCGAGGTTTAGGCCGCTCGCGTTGGTATGCCGTGCAGGTCGCTTCCGGCTGTGAAAATCGCGTCAAGATGAACTTGGAGCAGCGCATTGAAACTTTAGATGTCGCTAACCGCATCTTCCAAATCGAGATTCCCCAAACGCCAATCTTGAAGCCCCAGAAGAGCGGCAAGCCCAAAGAATCTGCCGAGAAAGTGTTTCCAGGCTATGTGTTAATCCGCATGGACATGGACGACGAAGCTTGGCAGGTGGTCAAAAACACGCCCAACGTGATCAACTTTGTGGGAGCCGAACAAAAGCGGCGCTACGGGCGCGGGCGTGGTCACGTTAAGCCGATGCCGCTGGGAGCTGGTGAAGTTGAACGCATCTTCAAGCAGGCTCAAGAGCAGAAGGCTGTGGTCAAGGTCGATATGGCAACGGGAGACAAAATCCTGGTGCTCACAGGGCCATTCAAAGACTTCGAGGGCGAAGTGATCGAAGTCAGTCCAGAACGGAGCAAGCTAAAAGCACTCCTCTCCATCTTTGGCAGAGATACGCCTGTCGAACTGGAGTTTAATCAAGTACAGAAGCAGAGCTAGAAAGCGAATGGCAAAGAAGGTTGTAGCAATGATCAAGCTGGCGATTAACGCTGGCAAAGCAAACCCTGCTCCCCCCATTGGCCCAGCCTTGGGACAGCATGGGGTAAACATCATGATGTTTTGCAAGGAATATAACGCCAAAACTGCCGATCAGGTAGGGATGGTGATTCCGGTCGAGATCTCGGTGTTTGAAGACCGCAGCTTCACGTTTGTGCTGAAGACCCCGCCCGCCTCCGTGCTAATCAAAAAAGCCGCAGGCGTTGAGTCCGGTTCTGGTGAGCCCAACAAAAAGAAAGTGGGATCAATTTCCAAAGCTCAGCTTCAGGAGATTGCCCAAACCAAGCTGCCCGACCTAAACGCCAACGACATCACCGCCGCCATGAAAATTGTGGAAGGCACCGCCCGCAATATGGGCATCACTGTCAAAGACTAATATCAGTTAAGACTAATATCAGTTAAGACTAATCTGTACACCCTAGTTGGGGGAGAACGCCAGTTCGCTATTACCCCAGGAGCATCAATCATGGCTAAAAAAGTATCGCGCCGCTTGCAAGAGCTGCAAAAAAAGGTTGAAGACCGTCCCTATGAGCCAGTTGAAGCGCTCAACCTGCTCAAAGAAACTGCAACCGCCAAATTTCCCGAATCGGCTGAAGCCCATATCCGGCTAGGTATTGATCCCAAATATACCGACCAGCAGCTGAGAACCACCGTAGCGCTGCCCAAAGGCACTGGCCAGGTAATCCGAGTCGCGGTGATTGCGCGCGGTGAAAAAGTCGCTGAAGCTGCCGCTGCCGGAGCCGATATCTCTGGATCTGAAGAGCTAATCGAAGATATCCAGAAAGGGATGATGGACTTTGACGTGCTAGTGGCCACTCCGGACATGATGCCGCAGGTCGCTAAGCTCGGTCGTCAGCTGGGCCCACGCGGCCTGATGCCCTCACCCAAAGGCGGCACAGTCACCTTTGACGTAGCCAGCGCCATTTCAGAATTTAAGGCGGGTAAGCTAGAGTTCCGGGCAGATCGCACAGGCATCGTACATGTGCTGTTTGGCAAAGCGGGCTTCTCAGCCGAAGACCTGCTGATTAACCTGAAGGCGCTCCAAGACACGATTGACCGCAACCGCCCTTCCGGAGCCAAAGGCCGCTACTGGCGCTCGGTCTATGTTTCTGCCACGATGGGACCTGCGATTCAGGTCGATGTCAGCGCGTTGCGCGACTTGAAGGTCTCGGACGCGGCTTAGAGGCAGCCAAAGTTTGAACCTAAATTTTTGAGGACTTTACAGCATCGCCAAATTGCCCTAACTCAATAGCCAAGCCGGAGACAGCAGGTGCTAATTGCTTAATAGCCTGCCGAGGTTTGTATGACTCAAGTTGCTAAACGCAAGTCTGAGTGATGCATTACCCCGGCTGACCGGGGTTTTTTGATGATGTAAGTCCCAAGAAAGGTTCAAGTTGATCCAATTCCCAATACCAAGGAGGTGAGATACGCATGGGAAGAACGCTAGAGAATAAGCAGGCAATTGTGGCCGAACTCAAGGAGAGCCTGAGTCAGTCACAGCTGGCTGTGGTGATTGACTACAAGGGGCTGACGGTGGCTGAAATCACCGATCTGCGCCGTCGTCTCAGACCTTCAGGCGCTGAGTGCAAAGTCACCAAAAATACGTTGATGCGGCTCGCCGTGCAGGATGATCCCAACTGGCAGCCGATAGCTGAGATCTGCAAAGAATCTTCAGCCTTTATGCTGCTCAGAGACGATCTGGGCGGGGCGCTGAAAGCCTATCAAGACTTCCAGAAGGCTACCAAAAAGACGCTAATTGTCCGAGGCGGCGCGATGGAAGGGCGCTTGCTCAGCGAGGATGACGTGAAGGCAATTGCCGATCTGCCCTCGAAAGAGCAGCTCATGGCGCAAATTGCGGGCGCGATCAACGGCGTGGCCTCTAAGCTGGCGATCAGCATCAACGAAGTGCCGTCCTCAATTGCACGGGCGTTGCAGGCTTATGTTGATAAAGATGACGCTGGTGATAATGCCGACGCAGCCTAGTGATGCAGCCTAGTTTTGAACAGTGACCGATTTACCTAAACTAAACCTCTCAAGGAGATAATTCATGTCTGCAAAAACTGACGAAATCCTCGAACAGCTTAAAACCCTTTCTCTGCTCGAAGCCTCTGAACTCGTCAAGGCGATTGAAGAAGCTTTTGGCGTTAGCGCTGCTGCTCCGGCGGCTGGCATGATGATGATGGCTCCGGGCGCTGGCGGTGCGGCTCCGGCTGAAGAAGTTGAAGAGAAGACCGAATTCGACGTAATCCTGACTGAAGTGCCCGCTGACAAGAAGATCTCAGTTCTGAAGGCCGTGCGCGAACTGACGGGTCTGGGACTCAAAGAAGCCAAAGAGCTGGTTGAATCCACGCCCAAGGCTGTGAAAGAAGGCATTGCTAAAGATGCTGCTGAGGAAGCGAAGAAAGCCCTCGAAACCGCAGGCGGCAAGGCTGACGTGAAGTAGTCTGAATCACAATCTGTATTTTTGCTAGGGCGAGATCGACTCGCCCTTTTTTATGTATTGAGACTTTAGTGCCTCAGGCGTCAATGGCCACAATCGCTTAGCTGGCTGTAGCTCATACGATGCCGCGTTCTAAAGCGTAATTTCCTGCCTGCGGCGGATGCTGAGCCAACACTTTTTTGAGATATTGACCCGTGTAAGAGCGCTCAACTTGGGCGACTGCTTCAGGTGTACCTTCAGCGACAATTTCGCCGCCCCGGTCGCCGCCCTCTGGCCCCAGATCGATGATCCAGTCGGCAGAGCGAATCGTATCCAGGTTATGTTCAATTACCAGAATCGAGTTGCCCATGTCGGCGAGGCGCTGCAAGACATCGAGCAGCTTATGTACGTCGTAGAACGAGAGGCCAGTTGTGGGTTCGTCGATTAGGTAGAGCGTTTTGCCGGTGGCGCGTTTCGAGAGTTCGGTGGCGAGTTTGAGTCGCTGTGCCTCGCCGCCTGAGAGCGTTGGAGCCGTTTGGCCGAGCCGCACATAGCCCAGCCCTACGTCCACCATCGTTTGCAGTTTGGCAGAAGCTTTGGGGATATTCACGAAGAATTCTAGCGCTTCTTCGGCAGTCATATTCAACACGTCTGAGATCGACTTTCCCTTGTATTTAACCTGAAGCGTTTCGCGGTTGTAGCGTGCGCCTTTACAAACTTCGCACTGTACATAGACATCGGGCAGAAAGTTCATCTCAATGACGTTTACGCCCTGTCCACCGCAGGCTTCACAGCGACCGCCCTTGACGTTAAACGAAAACTGTCCCGGTTTGTATCCTCTGGCTTTTGCCTCAATCGTTTCACAGAACAGTTCGCGAATGATATCGAATACGCCTGTATAGGTGGCTGGATTGGAGCGGGGTGTCCGACCAATTGGCGATTGATCGATCACGATTACTTTGTCTAGCGCGTTCAGCCCGTCCAGTTTTTCCATATCCTTAGGGAACGGAATCTTGCTGCCGAAATGATGCTGCAAGGCCGGGTAGAGCAGCTCGTTGATCAGCGTCGATTTGCCCGAACCCGAAACGCCCGTCACGCAAACCAGTTTGCCCAGCGGAATCTCGACGCTGACGTTTTGCAGGTTGTTGCGGTGAGCGTTGCGGACAAATAGATTGCGGCCATTGCCTTCGCGACGCTGCGCCGGAGTTTGAATGACCCTGCGGCCTGACAGGTAGGCTCCAGTCAGCGAATCTTTGGCCTTCAGCACCGCGTTCAAATCGCCCTGCGCCACAATTTTGCCGCCGTGAATTCCGGCTCCTGGGCCAATATCCACTAGATAGTCAGCTGCCCGGATCGTGTCTTCGTCATGTTCCACCACCACCAGCGTATTGCCTAAATCGCGCAGCTTGGTCAACGTGTTCAGCAGGCGATCGTTGTCGCGCTGGTGCAGGCCAATGCTGGGTTCGTCGAGCACATAGAGTACACCTGTGAGACCCGCGCCAATTTGGGTGGCTAGCCGGATGCGCTGGGCTTCGCCGCCGGAGAGCGTCATGGCGGTGCGATCCAGCGTCAGGTAGTCGAGTCCGACATCCAGCAGAAATTGCAGGCGTGACTTAATTTCTTTCAGCACTAGCTCGCCGATTTGGGCTTGGCGCGGCGTTAGGTTCAGCTCATTCACCCGCTGAAGGCATTCGCGAATTGAGGCGCTGGTGAGTTCTTTGATGCGGCGCTGACCAATCCGCACGGCCAGAGATTCTGGCTTCAGCCGCTGCCCGTGGCAAACCTCGCAGTCTTGATCGACGAGATACTGCTCCAGCTTTTGCTTGTAGAGATCCGAGGTGGCCTCTTTATATTGACGCTCCAAAATCGGCAGCACGCCCTCATAGCGGCGCTGGTAGCCCTTGCCATCGCCGTAGCGCGAGTCGGATTCAATATAGATTTTTTCGTCTGAGCCGTAGAGAATCACGTCTCGCTGCTGATCGGTCAGCTTTTCCCAGGGCTTTTGAATCTCGAAGCCAAACGCCTGCCCAACGCTGTAGAGCATCGAAAAGTAGTAGGTGTTGTCTTTCTCTGACCAGGGCGCAATCGCGGCGTAGACGGGTAGCTTTGGGTCGGGGACGACGAGTTCGGGCGAGAAAGTGCGGAGTGTACCCAGTCCGTGGCAGTTGGGGCAGGCTCCGTAGGGCGAGTTGAACGAAAACAGGCGGGGTGACAGCTCTTCCATCACCGCGCCATGTTCGGGGCAGGCAAAGTTTTCTGAGAACACCAAGTCAAGCGGCTGCGGCTTTTCGGCTTCACCATAGCGTCCGGCAGGTTCGGCGGCCATTGCGGGCAAAACAGCGAGCTGCAAGTCGGGGTTGAGGGCGGTGTCAGCCTGGATAATCTCGACGATGGCGATGCCTTCGGAGCGCTTCAGGCAGGTGGAGAGTGAGTCTACCAAGCGCTCCTGGATGCCGTCTTTTTTGACCAGCCGATCGACAACGATTTCGACGTTGTGCAGGTGGTTTTTATCGAGTTCGATCGAGTCGGAGAGTTCGCGCACTTCACCGTCTACGCGAATCCGCACGAAGCCTTCGGAGGCGAGGCTCGAGATCAGCTTTTTGTGGGTGCCTTTTTTGCCGCGCACGACCGGAGCCAGAATCTGGAAGCGGGTGCGTTCTGGCAGCTCCATGATCCGATCGACCATTTGATCGACGGTCTGCGGCTCAATGCAGCGGTCGCAGATCGGGCAGTGCGGCTCCCCGGCGCGGCCATAGAGCAGGCGCAGGTAGTCGTAGATTTCGGTGACGGTGCCGACGGTGGAGCGCGGGTTGTGCGAGGTGGATTTTTGGTCAATGGAGATGGCGGGACTCAAGCCTTCGATCGCGTCCACGTCGGGCTTGTCCACCTGTCCCAAAAACTGACGGGCGTAGGCGCTGAGCGATTCGACGTAGCGCCGCTGCCCTTCGGCAAAAATTGTGTCAAAGGCCAGCGAGGATTTGCCGGAACCCGAAACGCCCGTAAACACGATCATCCGGTCGCGCGGGATGTCCAGGTCGATGTTTTTGAGGTTATGCTGCCGCGCTCCCCGAATCCGAATCACGTTCTGGGCAGCTTTGGGCAGGCCGCGCTTGGGCTTGGCTTCGGCCTCTGCCGCATGGCCGTTTGGGCTGCCGTTGGCCGCAGTCGATTTTGGCGACTTGCCCTCGGCTTTCTCAGCAGATTTCTCGGCTTTCTCAGATTTCTTGGTCGTGCGCTGGATCATAAGGTCAGGAATGGGCGCGACAGGCAACAGTTCTTAACAATTGTACCGCTAGTTTTTCCAGCAATGAGTTTGGACAATTATCAAATCCAAACGTGCAAGCCGGGTGAACTGGCCTGAACTATCAATGGTTTATCCTAACCTGATTTGGCACTTTAGTACATTAGTCCTGAACGGCGGTTTGCTGCTCGCAGCGTTGCGGTGCGTCTATATCCTTCTGCTAGGGCGATTTCTGGGCAACCGAGCGGCTATGGGCTAAAACTAAGGTGACGTGATGCCCCTAAACAAGCGATGGTAGATCCTGTGAGTGCATTGACGGCTGGCGTGATTGTCGATCTAGCGGCTCGAAAATTCGTCGAGTCGGGCGCGGGAAAGCTGGCGGAAAAATTTACCGAATCGGCGATTCAGAAAATGGGCGATCTGTGGCAGCGGATCAAAACTCGGCTGAGCGGTAAATCGGCAAAGTTGGATGAGGCGATGGTGAAAGTTGAGCAAGGCGACTCGGCGGCGCAGGCTGTGGTTAGCAAATATTTGGATGTGGCGATGGAGGACTATCCAGAGTTTGCGGCGGAAGTGCAGCAGCTAGTGCATCAGATTACGCTGGAGCAGAAGCAGGATAACAGCAGCATGAATGCCTACAATTACGGCAGCGGTACGGTCTATCAAACCACAACGGGCGATGACAACACCAACTTCTTTGGCGGCACGCATAATCACGACTCGAAAAAATAGCCGTTGAGGAACCGTCTCTGTGAATCAGCACAACTCTGGTGGCGAAAACTTTCAAACGCAGACTGGCAAAGATAACACCAACTTCTTTGGCGGTGTCCATCACCACGGCCCGCAACCCGAAAAGCTAGCGCCGCTCTACGACATTCCTGCTGACCTCGGCTCTGAAAACTTTGTGGGTCGCGAGGACGATCTGGCGCGTCTGCATGAGCTGCTGCAAGACTCGAATCGGGTGGCAATTGCGGCGGCGACGGGCATGGGCGGCGTTGGCAAGACGGAATTGGCTTGGCAATATGCGGTGAGGCATCGTGATTTGGACAGCTATCCAGCAGGAATCTGGTGGCTGTATGTGCGGGAGCAGAATTTGGCGGTGCAGGTGTTGGGCAAGGCGCAGCGGATGCAGATGAAGCTGCCGGAAGGATTGGACGGCGAGGCGCTGGTGCAGGCTTGCTATGAGCATTGGGCGAAAACCACCGAGGGCAACGGGCTGCTGGTGTTGGACGATCTGCCTGACTATGCCCGCGTCAGGGAGCTGCTGCCGCAGAATCCGCGCCTGAAGGTGCTGATGACTTCTAGAGTTGAGTTTGGCAGTCCGGTGCGCTGTTTGGCGCTGAAGGTGCTGAGGCCAGAGAAAGCGCTGGAGCTATTGCAAAAAATTGTTGGGCTGGAGCGAACTGGGGCGGAGCTGGCGGAGGCGGAGACGCTCTGTAGCTGGCTGGGTTACTTGCCGCTGGGAATTGAGCTGGTGGGGCGCTATCTGGCCGCCAAGTCCGATTTGACCCTGAGCGAAATGCAGCGGCGGCTGGAGCAGCAGAAACTCGACGCCCGCGCCCTGAAGCTGCCGGAAGAACTGCAAGGCAAAGCTCGCCCTTACGAAAACCTGAACGCCGCCTTTGAGCTGAGCTGGCAAACCCTGCCCGAATCAGCGCGACAGTTGGCTTGTTGTCTGAGTCTGTTCGCGCTGGCTCCGATTGATTGGTCGCTGGTGCAGAGCTGTCTGCCCGACTGCGACCCCGAAACCCTGGAAGACCTGCGCGACAATTGGCTGATCAAACTGCATCTCCTCGAACGTACCCAAGCGAATACCTACCAGCTTCACCAGCTCTTACGCCAGTTCTTTGCAGCTCAATGCGTGAACCGGGCTGATATCACCACGCTACAAACGGCTTTCGCCACGACGCTGACGGAAATTGCCAAAACGATTCCGCAAACGGTGACGCTCAGCGATATTGCCAGAGTCAAGGACAGGATTCCACATCTGGAAGCCGCGACTGAGTATGTGAGGCATCTACCAGAAGATGATTTTGCTCAGCTCTGGTCATTCACTGGCCTTGCCCGCTTTTACCAAGGACAGAGCCTATGGCAATCTGCTGAGCAGTGGTCTAAAGCCTGCCTTACTTACGCTGAGCAACACTTAGCTCGACTTTATCCATCTAGGCTGCGTAGCACAAGAGGCTAGACCAGCAGTCTAGGAGCGCTTTTGGTACTTT
>JAHHHV010000060.1 GCA_019359155.1 Pegethrix bostrychoides GSE-TBD4-15B | reverse complement strand
ATGCTTCTGCTCAAGGCGAAGAGATTATGGAAAGTGTGGCTGCACTGACCTCTAGAGGATTCGTTGGCGAGCGAAGCGCAGGGTGGGGCGAGTCGATATGTTAGTAGACATCTACTGTCGCCCGTTGGATGGTCGTCACCCACCCTGTTTCCCAGTCTTGAAGTTGAGTCTATCGCCTCTGCTTCTCTCCTGTCCCCCCATAAACCCTGCTGGAGCGGACTGATAAAGGTTTTCAGCATGTTGCGAAGGCTATTTGCAGCCGCTCAGCAGGAACGTTAGGCTGCTTAAATTATTGGTGGCGATAGTCGCCTGAGCATTGTTTAGTAGGATTCAGCATTAAATTTCTTTGAGGTTGTTAGTAGGATGGATTTATCACAACTTAAGTGATTAAAGAATGTAAAGCCAGACCAAGGTTGGGCTTATGACAAACTCAATGAGATGCCAATTCCAGAAGCTAAAATTTTTCGCTTGAACTGGCGTAAGGATAAAGGCAACGCTCAAAAACCTCTTAAGGGCGAATTAATAGCGCTAGTTCAATCAGCAAAAGTCACTCACATAGTTGAGTTGTTAGATGATGCGGTTTATGGAAACACCGAAAAGGAATGGGGCATATACCGCGTAGTGAAAGCTGTTTGGATGCCTCTTGAAGGATTTAATTGGTGGAGTCTACCGCATCAGAAAGAAATTTTTGGGATCGAAGACCTTCCTCCAAATGGGGCTGTACATAGTTTGAGCCGAACTGATCAAATGCCCCAGTTTAACCAGCATTGGAAAGACTTGGGAGGGCTACAGGGTTTTCAGCAACATTTGGGTGAAATCCTGCTCCGAATTTCATAGGTAGCGCTAAACTTATTTCAGGAGTTCGAGACTTTGGCAATCTGTTAAACTACTGAAGTCTTCGGCAGCGAGAGTCTCTGCATGGAATTGGGCGCATCCCAGTCTTGCGAGTCTCAATTTGAGAACTGCCTATTGAGATAAGCACACTGATGGAGCAGAACTTGAGGGACATTTTCCGCTTTCCACTGTGCCCCAGACAGCTTGATGCGTGCTGCAATCTGTTTGACCGTCGATTCAATCCCTTGGGGTAGATTCCCCGCTGCTTGCAGCGTAAAATGCCAGAATGAGCGAGTACATTCACAAAAGCCATAACGTTAGCGTCTTGCTTTACCATCTGGTGTTTCCGGCTAAATACAGACGAGCGGTGTTTGATGAAAGGGTAGATCAGGTACTGCGAGATGTCTGTATGGAGATTGAGCAACGTTATATAAGCTGAAGTTCATCAAGATTGGGGTAGACCGAAACCATGTACATTTTTTAGTGCAGTCAGTGCCGATGTACAGCGTCACGAAGATCGTAAAGTTGCTCAAAAGCATCACCGCCCGTGAGGTATTTAAGCGTTGTCCGCAAGTGAAGCAGCAATTGTGGGGAGGAGAGTTTTGGAGTGATGGAGATTTTGCGAGCATGGTGGGCAAGCATGGAGACGAGCGAATGATAGCGAAGTATGTGGAGGCTCAAGGGAGTGAGTATTTGCAGCTGCACCGAAATGAGCAGATGACGCTCTTTTGAGTTTGGATACCCCGCTGCAAGCAGCGGGGAGGCTTCAATTCTTTTTGACGCTTTATTTAAGGAACCGCCTATTCAAATCTGAAATGCAACCACTACCTGATTGACCGCCGAAAACACCGCTATTTTCGGCAGCCTAAACGATCCGGAGACAATCAAAAGCCAGACGGTGATACTCTCTACGTACTCGCCATGTACTCGCCATGCACTCGCCCCTGAAAATTTACTAACCGTGAGCCTAACCCTGCTGCTGAGCGCCGAATTTTGGACAGCTACCGTGCGAATCGCCACGCCGCTGATTTTTGGCACGCTGGGCGAACTGCTCTGCGAACGCGCCGGGGTGCTGAATCTCGGCATCGAAGGGATTATGACGGTTGGGGCGCTAGTCGGCTGGGCGGCGGTCTATCAGGGAGCCGATCTCTGGATGGGAGTGCTGCTGGCGGCGGCGGTTGGAGCGCTGTTTGGGCTGTTGCACAGTTTGTTTACCGTCTATCTGGGGCTGTCGCAACATGTGACGGGGATTGGCATCACATTGCTGGCGGCAAATCTGGCCTATTTTTTCTATCGGGTGCTGCTGCCCAACGTTGCCACGCCGCCCAAAATTCAGCCGTTTCAGCCGTTAGCAATTCCGCTGCTCTCAAAGCTGCCGCTGATTGGCTCGGCACTATTCAATCAAACGCCGCTCACCTATCTGGCGCTGATTGCCGTGGGCGCAGTCGCCTATCTACTCTACCAAACGCCGCTAGGCTTGGCGGTGCGGATGGTGGGCGAGAATCCGCAGACGGCAGAGGCGCAGGGCATTTCAGTCTACGCGGTTCGCACCGGAGCGGTGGTGGCAGGCAGCGCTCTGATGGGCATTGCCGGAGCCTTCCTGACGCTGTCGGCCTTCGACTCGTTTTTCGTGAACCTGATCAACGGGCGCGGCTGGATCTGCATTGCGCTGGTAGTGTTCGCCTCTTGGCAGCCATTCAAGGCCCTGCTGGGGGCACTCTTGTTTGCCGGGTTCGACGCGCTCCAGCTGCGGCTTCAGCAGGAAATCGGCGCGGGCATCCCCTACCAGGTTTTCCTGATGCTGCCCTATCTGCTCAGCATTCTGGCGCTGACTGTGATGGCACGCCGCGCCGGATATCCGAAAGCGCTGATGGTTCCCTTTCGCCGAGGAGAGCGTTAGGGTGATTTGCGGGAGCTGTGGGGAACTGTAAAACCAGAACTCCGGCTATTTAACGCCATCTTTTTTAAGATCCCGTATTTCGACGGACAACAAGATTCTCTAAGCTAAAAGAGAATAAGCACGCTGTTCTGCCGCATCGTCGCACCACGCCCATGTCTTCTGCTTCCTACGAACTGGTACTTCGCAACGGTCGCCTGTTGCAGCTCACGGACGCACCCTTGTCCGAGGCTCAACCCGTTGATATCGCAATTGAGTCCGGCCAAATTGTGGCGATGGCGCCGCAGATTGCCGCCATCGGCCAGAGCGAACTCGATTTGAAGGGCAAACTCGTCAGCCCGCCATTTGTCGAATCGCACGTACATTTGGACTCCGCTCTCACCGCTGGACAGCCCCGCTGGAACCAGAGCGGCACGCTGTTTGAAGGCATCGAGATCTGGCGCGAACGCAAGCAGGATTTGTCTTTAGAAGATGTCAAAGAGCGAGCGATTCAAACCCTGAAGCAGCAGGCAATGCAGGGCGTACTCTATGTGCGGAGTCATGCGGACGTGAGCGAGGCGAATCTGGTGGCGCTCAAAGCCTTGCTAGAAGTGCGCGAGCAGGTAAAAGACTGGATCACCCTGCAAGTTGTGGCCTTTCCTCAAGACGGCATCTACGGCAGCTCGAAAAACGAGGCGCTGATCGAAGAGGCGCTGAAGCTGGGCGTGGACGGGATTGGCGGTATCCCGCACTACGAGCTGACCCGCGAAGACGGTGTCAAGTCAGTGCATCGGATTTTTGAGCTGGCGCAGCAGTACGACCGACTGATTGACATCCACTGCGACGAAATCGACGACGACAACTCGCGGTTCTTAGAAGTAGTCATCGCCTGCGCCATTCGCTCTGAGCTAGGCTCGCGCGTTTCGGCCAGCCACACCACGGCCTTCGGCTCCTACAACAACGCCTACGCCTACAAGCTGCTGGGCTTCCTGCGCCGCACCCAGATCAACTTCATTGTGAATCCGCTGATCAATATCACGCTGCAAGGCCGCACCGATACCTACCCAAAGCGCCGGGGTTTAACGCGGGTTAAAGAGCTGTGGCAGCAGGGGATGAACCTGAGTTTGGGGCATGACTGCGTGCAGGACTGCTGGTATTCGCTGGGCACGGGCAACATGCTGGACGTGGCCTCGATGCTGATTCACGCGGCGCAGATGACGGGACTGGACGAAATCGATGCCTGCTACAACATGGTGACTTGGAACGGCGCGAAAACCCTCAACCTAGCCAACCAGTACGGTGTAGAAGTCGGCAAGCCCGCCAACCTGATTGTGCTAGATGCCGCCAACCGCTTTGATGCGATCCGTCGCCGCCCGCCTGTCTCTTATGTCGTCTCCCGCGGGCGACTGCTGGCCTCGACTGAAACACCCGTAACGCAATGGAACGCCCCATGAGCCACCCGCAAGAGCTGGCCGCCGCTCAGCAGCAAATCCGCGACCTGCAAGCCCGCAACCAGGAGCTGCAGCGCATCCTCGACAGCCTGCCGCTGCATCTGTTCTGGAAAGACCAAGATTCGATCTATCGCGGCTGCAACCAGCCTTTTGCCGAGGTAGCTGGGTTCTCCAGCATCGATGAAGTCTTGGGCAAAAGCGACTATGGGCTGCACTGGACGAACGAAGAGGCCGATCTGTTTCGTCAGTTTGATCAGCAGGTGATGCAGGCAGATGTGGCGCAGCTGCGCGTGGTGGAAACGCCTTCTGAAATCAACGAGCAGCAGGGCTGGGTGGCCACCAGCAAGATTCCGCTGCATGACGAGACGGGAGCAGTGATTGGCATCCTGGGCTTGTTTGAAGATATTACTGAGCAGGCCAAAGAAGAGGAGGCGCTACGACGTTCGGAGGCCGAGCTACGACGGCAGGCGCAGCAGCTTCGCCAGACCATTGGTGAACTCCAGCAGGCACAGACCAAGCTGGTTCAGGCCGAAAAAATGTCCAGTCTGGGGCAGCTCGTCGCAGGCATCGCCCATGAGATCAACAATCCGGTCAGCTTCATCCACGGCAATCTCTGCTTTGCCCGTCAGCATACCGACGATTTGCTGGCGCTAATTGCCCGCTACCAGCAGCACTATCCGCAGCCGCACCCTGAGCTGCAAGCCCAAATCGACGAGATCGAGCTAGAGTTTTTGCAAACCGACCTGCCGCAGCTCTTCCAGTCAATGCAGGTGGGAGCCGAGCGGATCTGCCAGATTGTGCTGTCGCTCCGCAGCTTTTCGCGGCTCGACGAAGCCGAAATCAAGCCGGTTGATCTGCATGACGGCATCGACAGCACGCTGATGATTTTGCAAAACCGACTGCGGGGCGGCAAGGCCAACATCCCGATTCAGGTGGTGAAAGACTATGGTGTACTGCCGCTAGTGGAATGCTATGCGGGACCGCTCAACCAGGTGTTTATGAATCTGCTCAGCAACGCGATTGACGCGGTGGAAGAGCGGCTAGAGCAGCAGCCAGACATCTGCCCGCAAATTTTGATCCAGACCCGCCAGGTGGATCAGCAGGTCGAGATCTCGATAATTGACAGCGGTGCTGGCATGTCGCCCGCCATCGCCAACCAAATCTTCGACCCGTTCTTCACGACCAAAGCGCCGGGTCAGGGCACAGGGCTAGGGCTGTCGATCAGCTATCAGATCATCACCGAGCGGCATGGCGGCAAGCTGAGCTGCACCTCGGAGCTGGGACAGGGCACTGAATTTAAAGTCGAGATTCCGGTTCGGCACTCGCTCATGGCACTAGATCACAGCGCAGGTTGCTCCAAAGCTCTATAAATTAGCCTAAACTTTCACGCAATCTTGATGAAGGCGCTGCACTGAGGTTGATTCCTGCAAAGAATCTGCTTTTTTGCTAAAGTTGCTGCCTCTAAAGCCAGCTTGCTCTATTCGCAGTCAGCCGGGTTTGTTACTCTAGGGAGGAATAAGTCTCCAAAGTCAACTTTTGTAAATATAGTGAGCCTCATGAGCCCCTTAACTCAGATTAAACACGACGTTAAAGATCTTTCACTTGCCCCGCTAGGTCAGCAGCGGATCGACTGGGCGGGCCGCGAAATGCCAGTACTGCGCCAGATCCAAGACCGCTTTGCCCAGGAAAAGCCTTTAGCCGGGATTCGTATGGTTGCCTGCTGCCATGTCACCACCGAAACCGCTCACCTGGCGATTGCCTTCAAAAACGCTGGCGCTGACGCGGTGCTGATTGCCAGCAACCCGCTCTCCACCCAAGATGACGTAGCCGCCTGCCTAGTTGCCAACTACGGCATCTCGGTCTATGCCCAAAAAGGCGAAGACAACGACACCTACAATCGGCATGTGCGGATCGCTCTAGACCACCGCCCCAACATCATTGTGGATGACGGCAGCGACGTGGTGGCCACGCTGATTCAGGAGCGCAAAAACCAGCTGGCCGACCTGATTGGCACCACCGAAGAAACCACGACCGGGATTGTGCGGCTTAAGGCGATGCTGAACGACGGCGTGCTCACCTTCCCCGCCATGAACGTCAACGATGCCGACACCAAGCATTTCTTTGACAATCGCTACGGCACGGGGCAATCCACGCTCGACGGCATTATCCGCGCCACCAACGTGCTGCTGGCTGGCAAAACGATTGTCGTCTCCGGCTACGGCTGGTGCGGCAAAGGCACGGCTCAGCGAGCCAGCGGCATGGGCGCTAACGTGATTGTCACCGAAGTTGACCCGGTGCGCGGCATTGAAGCAGCCATGGATGGCTTCCGCGTTATGCCGATGGCTGATGCTGCCAAAGTTGGCGATATCTTCATCACCGTTACGGGCAACAAGCATGTGATCCGCCGTGAGCACTTCGAGTCGATGAAAGATGGCGCAATCGTCTGCAACTCCGGCCACTTCGACATCGAAATTGACCTCAAATCGCTCAACGATCTGGCGGCCAACGTGAAGGTGGTTCGCAACTTCACCGAAGAGTATCAGCTCAAGAGCGGCAAGTCAGTCGTGGTGATTGGCGAAGGCCGTTTGGTTAACCTGGCAGCTGCGGAAGGTCACCCCAGCGCCGTGATGGACATGAGCTTTGCCAACCAGGCGCTGGCCTGTGAATATCTGGTGCTGAACAAAGGCAAGCTGGCTCCTGGCCTCTACGCGGTGCCGGCAGAACTCGACAAAGAGATTGCCCGCCTGAAGCTGCAAGCCATGGGCATCGACATCGACAGCCTCACGCCTGAGCAGATCGAGTACAGCAACTCCTGGACTTCTGGCACCTGATCGCGTCACACACTAGGGGGCCAGCTGCTCCCTAGTGTCGGAATTTTAGCCAGTAATAAATCACCCCAAACACTATGTCCGATTGGATTGTCGAGCAGATTCCCAAAATCATGACTTCGCTGGGCTATTTGGGCATCGGCCTGCTGATGTTTTTGGAAAATCTGTTTCCGCCGATTCCGTCTGAGCTGATTATGCCGCTAGCGGGCTTCACGGTGGCGCAGGGCAAAATGGCCTTTGTGCCAGCAGTGGCGGCGGGCGTGATTGGCACAGTGCTGGGCGCGCTGCCCTGGTACTATCTCGGTCGCTATTTGGGTGAGGCTCGCCTCAAAAACTGGCTGAATCGCTACGGCAAATGGATCGGCATTTCAGGCGAGGAAGTCGATCGGGTGCAGCGCTGGTTTTATCGACATGGCACGAAGGCGGTGTTTTTTGGCCGATTTGTGCCCGGTATCCGGACGCTGATTTCGCTGCCCGGAGGCTTCAGCGCTATGCCGCTAGCGCAGTTTTTGATCTACTCGACGTTGGGAACTATCGGCTGGACGCTGATTTTGACCTACGCAGGCTACGCGCTAGGCAACAACTACGATCAAGTTGATCAGTATCTCGCCCCCGTCTCTAAGATTATCTTAGGAGTAATCGCGGTTGGATTCGTCGTCTGGCTGGTGCGGCTGCGGCAGGCGAAGCAATCTCGCAAACGCAACTCTTCTCGCTGAGACCTCACTTTAAAGAAAGCAAAAATATTAATTAGCGCAATCAGAGCCGAATATAGCTGGAGGATAAGCTGTGGGAAGACAGTATACAGCTTGTGAAAGATACAGCTTGTGAAAGAACGCGCTAGGGAATCACCAGCTCCTTCACAATTTGATCATCTTGCACAACCGCCAGCTTGCGGCCTTTTTTGCGCTCGTCATGGGCAATGCCGTAGACAGCCAGCCCGGTTCGCAGCACCTCCACCATGTTTTTCCCCGACTCATCCGCCAGCCGCTGTAGCAATTCATGGGCATCAGCAGAGAGATCGAGATTGAGCCGCTTCTTCTTGGGCGGAGACTGCGGCTGCTCCACGGCAGTTACGGCAGCAGACCCAGCGACAGACGCAACGGCTGAATTGGACTTCTGATCTAGCATCGGTTCAGTATCCTACAATATCCTACAAAAATTACACAGATTTATAGGGAATCTATGCATAGTCTTACCACAGAATTGCTGGGCATAACGGGCGAGTTATATGCAGTATCAATGACTTCCCAAGCAGCAGCTCCAAAGCCTCTAAAAGACGCTGACACGGTGCTCTGGAGCCAACGATTCTGTTAGCAGGCAACCCATATCGCGGGCTATATAAATCTACTTGATCCCTACAAATTTCGCTATCTGTTTTCAGCGCTAGTCCTATAAACTTCAGCAGAAATTTACATAGTCGAATTTATAAAAATGAGGCTTTATTACATAATTTTAGCGCTGGAGGCAAGCTAACCTCTTGGTTCAGCAGCATCTTCAGCAGCAGTATTTAGATGCTGCCAAGACAATAAATAGCAGCGCCGTGACGATGGGGAACCGACGCTGCCGCTGCTTCAAGGTTGACTCTAAACTGCTGACCGCTACTTCCAGTTGCCTTCTAAGCGCTTTACCAGCAGGGTCGTGGCGTTTACGAAACCTACCACCTGCACCAGATCGCCAATCACCAGCGCCGAAGCATCATCCACCGCCGCAAACCACTCTGTCCCCAACACCCGCACGCGCCATCTCTGACCAGTCTGAGCCATCGATGTAATCACCCCTTCTTTTTCGAGGTAAGCAAGCATAGCGTACTCCTGGTTTGGTTTGTCCACGAATCGCAGCTTGAGGCTGTTGCTTGGAATAATAGCATAAAAAGTATGTATTTTTACCTCATTAGAGACGGAGTGCAGTCAAAGCGACCTGCCCCATCTGGGGGATGCAGGTGGTCAATGATCCTTGATACTGAAAGGAGAGAATTAGAAAACAGTCATTCGCGAACCTGTCTGGAGAAACTGCAATGTTGACAAAAGGCTTTGAGGTCGAGATGTACACCGGTACGCCTAACGCAGATATTATGGGCTTCTCCGACAAAATCGTGGCGGCGCTGGACGGATTTGTGCGCGAGCCGGATACGCGCAACGTCGAATACACCACGCCCCCGCTGCGGCGCTATGAGCGGCTGCTTTGTGAGCTGGTGCGACCCCGGCAGCGGCTGCGGGCTTACCTAAAGCAGCTCGGCCACTACACGATTATTCCAGGCAGCACGCTCTCGACGGGTGACAGCAGCTATTTTGACCGCTCTGATCCGCAAAACCCCTACCACAGCTACATTGAGCAGACCTACGGCACGAAGGTTGTCACGGCCAGCATTCATATCAATGTCGGCATCTCAGATGCCGAAACCCTGATGCGCGCCTGCCGCTTAGTGCGGGTTGAAGCCCCGCTCTATCTGGCGCTGAGCGCGGCCTCGCCGTTTTTAGATGGCGAGGTGACGGGCTATCACTCCGCGCGTTGGAGCCTATTTCCCAAAACTCCGGCTCACGTCCCGCTGTTTGAGAGTCACCGCCACTATATTCGCTGGACGGAGGAGCAGTTGAGCCTGGGCACCATGCAAAATGTGCGGCATCTCTGGTCTGCGGTGCGTCCCAATGGCGACAGCCGCCCGCATAACCTGAACCGAGTCGAGCTGCGAATCTGTGACATGGTGGGTGATCCGCTGACGCTGCTGGCGATTATGGCGCTGCTGGAAGCCCGCTTGCAGCAAATGATTGCCGATCCCAGTCTTGACCCGCTGGAAGCAAGCCTGCTGCCCGCCCACAGCCGCGCTGAGGATCTGGTAGCGCTAACCGATGCCAATGAGCTGGCCGCAGGCAAACTCAGCCTAGATGCCGAACTGCGTCACTGGCGAGATGGCCGCTTGATTCTGGCACGGGATTGGGTGGAAGAACTTCAGCAGGAAGTCTGGCAGAGCGCCAAAAAGCAGGGCTTTAACTGCTTCTTGATGCCCTTGAAAAAAGTGCTGCGCGAAGGCAACGAGGCTCAGCGCTGGCTACAGCAAATTGAGCAGGGGCTAGATGTGCGGAGCGTGATGCAGCAGGCTATTCAAGAGCTGGAAGCTCAGGAGGCGGCGCTAGCGGAAGAGATCTGCCAGCCGCAGGTGGCCTAGAGCTTTGGCGTTTATAGCTCACGCTTTGTAATTCACAATTCGGGTGAAGTCGCCCGGTGCGAGGCTAGCTCCACCCACGAGTGCCCCGTCGATATCGGGCTGGGCAATAATTTCGTCGATGTTTCCCGGCTTCACCGAGCCGCCATACAGAATGGAGACATCTGGGTTTTTGAGCTGGCTGCGGATCAGCGCCGTGATCCGGTTTGCCTCGTCTGAGCCGCAGGTTTCGCCCGTGCCAATCGCCCAAATCGGCTCGTAGGCAACCACCAGATTGTCTTGATCCACGCCCAGCAGTCCTTCTTCGAGTTGCTCGGTGATGATATCTTCGGCTTCACCCACATCGCGCTGCTGCTTGGACTCGCCCACGCAGAGAATTGGGGTGAGGCCGTACTTTTGGGCGGCTTTGAGACGCAGATTGACCGTCGCGTCAGTTTCACCAAAATACTGCCGCCGCTCGCTGTGGCCAACTACCACATAGCGGACGCTCAGCTCTACCAGCATTGGCGCAGAGACTTCGCCGGTATAGGCTCCTTCTGCATCCCAATGCACGTTCTGCGCGCCCAGCATGACTCTTGTGCCGTGCAGGGCTTTCGACAGCGTTTCCAGCGTCGTGAAGGGGGCGCAAATCACCACCTCCCGATCCTCTGGCGTTTCGTAGAGCTGATTGAGAAACGTTTGCAGCATCTCCAGCGCCTCAGCGCGGGTTTTATGCATTTTCCAGTTGCCAGCAATGATGACCTTACGCACGGGTGAACTCAACGGCTCTACGGCTTCCAAAAGGGGGCACCCTCTAGTCTAAGCTCGACTTTATCCATTTTGAGAGTAGGAAAGGTAGCAAAATCAGGAAAGCGTTATTTGGTTTCTCCTGATGAACTTGCTACCGAAAGAATTTCTGCCCATTATCCTAGCGTTTGCCACTCTC
>JAHHHV010000059.1 GCA_019359155.1 Pegethrix bostrychoides GSE-TBD4-15B | reverse complement strand
ACCGCAAGACATTGTGTTACTCCAAGTCAGTTGAGATGTTGAAGTGTTCGTTGCGGTTGTTGTTGCACTACTTGAGGTATCGAACAGTGCCTTTGCCCGTATAAATCATTAGCCTTTCAGCAACGCCCTATTTACTACTATCACTAACAATCTTCGCAGTTTATTCTCGAGTGCTTAAGAAATCAACTAAGCAGTATCTCAATAGGTGATTCATAGCAGCTTAATCTTTGGTACTGATAGTCATCTTCCGTCTAATGCCAGGTCTGAAATCCTAAGCCGCCTAACGGTGCCCATCACCCGCCGCAGACCGCCTTTGCATCATAGCCAACCAACTCTCGACAGTCGGTGTGCCTGGGCGTTGTTAGGCTTTTTCTCCCTCACACGTCATTGAGATTTACTTGTATCAAGTTTTATTATTTCATCCAAGAGATAAACCATCCCAAGTAACAATTGATCAAATTCAGAACGGTAATCCTCGGTATCAATATTAAGTTTTACTATTGTCTTTTCGTACTCTGTTCCCTTTCTGTGGGCAACTCCTGTTGATCTTACCGATTGAATGCCTCGGAGTAGAGATGTTAGAGCTACCAAATGCTCTGACTGTAATTGTCTAAGCAACTCTTCCACTAAAGAAATTGACTTTATGTTCGGATCTGAGATGCCAAGATAGGAGCGAAGAGACTTAACATTTACCGAATCAATTGTAACCTTAGTCAACGCTAATACCTGAGAGTCAAATTCAGACTGCTCATTAGTAAGCATAGATCTGAGGGAACCAAGAAAGTGTTCATCTTTCTCATAAAGTGGCAAAAATAACTGCCACCTATATTTTTGCTTCCAGTATTTTTGGATTTCTTTATATTTGTGTTTGAATCTATGCTCCGGATTTTCTGGATCATAGAAATTTCCCATGAAACTGCGTTCAAAATTAGTCCTGCTAATTTTTCTTCCATCCGGTACTAAGTTAAAGCTTTTCCAGTAGATTTGCTCTTTTTCAGGCAAGTCTTTTCCTAGATCACCCAGGAAAACAGAAATATGGTTTTGAGAATTATTATCAAATCGAAGGCTCCACGCACCTCTCCTACGTAAGTAGCTATCCTCAATTTCATACTCGGACGACCCATAGTATTTCTGCATCACTTCAGTCCGAAAAAACACTGGTGTTAAGTAATGGGGAGCGTCAGAATTGGCACCAAAGTAATTAGCTAGCAAGTCCGGATTGCATGTAAACTTTTGAGGCTCATCACTGTCACCACCAATAATGAATTCTTGATACTCTTTATCTCGTTCAAACGGCCAGACATCGGATTTTTCAACTGGCTCGCAAAATATAAGCTTCTTACCTAAAATCCTTGAAAAGGATAAAAAGCCATCTGAATAGGAGTCGCCAGAATAGATCGTATAAGTAAAGGTGCCATTTTTTTGATCGCAGGAAAAAATTTCACGATGTTCAAAGTGCCTCGTCAACTCGAAATAAAGCAGTAAGTTCATCTGCTTTGCTGCCATAAAAGAACGAAGGAATCTCCTTCTAATTTTTACTTCATTATTAGTAGCTTTAATAACCTCAACCTCATCCCCAGAATTATCAAAACTAATATATGAATTATTCTTTATCTCATAATATAGATTGTGAAATAAACGGAATTCTTCCAAAATTTCAATATAGTCTTTTTTTCTTCCATGAAAGTCTCGATTTAATACAAGCCTCAAAAATCCCTCATCTGGATTTGTGTAATATGTTGTAGCCTTTTCCCCTGCCTCGTGGGATATGCAAAAACCAGGACCACCACTACCGATCATTAGATCCCAGTCTGGTTGATCCATTGCTTTTTCAGTATTCTCCTGAGTTACAAGAGCACAATACATTCCACCATCATGAGCACTATTATTTATAGACTCATGTTTGTAAGCAGTAACCCAGTTCTCCTCACCATGTTTATCAGAAATAAATTTAATAAAGTCTTCAAAGGGGTTTATTGACATGCTTTGAGAAACCTTTCTTTAATGTATTCCCTTGATCATCTTAACGCCTCAAATCAGCGGCGACGCACAACCTTAAACTCAACACCAGCTAATTTCAACCGTCCGCTGAATTTTAATTGTTATGCCGCATTAGTCTCACGCTTTGACTCCAAGTACGCTTTTGCTTCTAATTTCGAGGGTAGCATTTTCACGGTAATATTCACTCCATTTCTGGCGAAGATCTATGTCAACAAAACTCATCGCAAAATCACTATCCCCATGAGCTTTGAACAACCGTTCTGATAACACTATATTCTCCTTTAGCAAAAATGCTTCTGCCATTTCGTTAAAGGATAAAGGTGAGTGGGCGACGTATGATTCTCTCAAAGTGATCAAATCATTGCTAACGGGGCATCGCAATGTATCTATTCCTTGAAAAGCCGCTTCTCGCCAATCATTCACATATCTATCTACAGCTTCTCTACACGCCATAAAAAAATGACTCTTCACTGATGGAGGGCTTTCAATGCACACCTTGTAACTGAAGTTATCGATTGAACCATCTACACGCCGAAACCAAAAACCAGTTGACTTTCCACGATTAACTACATTCTCTTGCACCCAAATACTCTCTATACCATCGCCAATTTTCTCGTAGGCATCAGGATGATTATTGAGAAGTGACTTCATAAATCGGAAATGAGCGGGAGACAAAGGTTGCTCTGATTCATATGCGTAGAGAATTTTTTGAACATACTCTTTTAGCTCTTTTTGCGTGTTGAACTCTTTGTCCAAGATTTGCGTTTTTTTACTTCTAGCCATTTTGGGGGTTGTACTTTACTCAAGAGTTCGTCCTTGAAATTATGGATTGATTTACCTTGAACGACAATAGTAACTTTCTGGCTACGCTACCTGTAGTAAGACTCAATCCAACTCCCTTGTAGCTTTACTCTTACCAAGGGACTGCGGCATAACGCCTGAGTTGAGCTGACCCGCAAAGCGGGTTCGGCTTGAATGAATTGTTAGGCACCTAGCCGAAGAACTGCTCTCCGGAAAGTACCGACCAGCCGAGAGTTGAAATTGGCTTGATTGGCTCAATTTGCTTGATACCCTTAATCGGTCGGACTTGCTTGATACCTTTGATCGGCTTGATCTGCTTAATTGGTTTGATTGGTCCACCGCTGCATTCTTGACTGAACAGAGCTACATTTCCAGCCTTGTCACGAATCAGCCCATTCTCAAATTGCCCAAGGTGCTTCCCTGAGTAGCCGTAAATAGATCCTCCGCTAAGATAACCGACCGGGCGTCCGCCAAACGTGTAGATGTGCTCCCCATCGTCCGAATAGGCGATCGGCGCGCCGTGCTGGTCATAAAAATCTAAGCTCATCGCAAATCTCCCGTAGGTATCTCCTAAGAAACTAAAACTAATCCAGCACTAAAAGGCTTAATTGTCGCTGATTCATTGACAGTTTCTTTCACCCTGAAGGTGCGTAGCGCGTGGATTGCTAACTATGTAATAGACTGAAAGTTTCCGCATAAGATCCCGTAGTAGCTGAATAGGCAGAACGAGTCAGCATAACACCCCAAATTCAACACTTAGGTAGAATCTTCTTGCATGATACGCTTCCTTGTCCCGTTAGGCAGAAGCTTTCCGCATATCTTCGTAATATCTTCGCAGTTGCACAAAGGGCAGTTACTCTCTGCCTGCACAATGCCTCAACTGCCCGTCTGCTCAGCCAAAGCTCACCAAACGTAAAGAATTCTCTCATTCCCACTTGTGCAAAGCCGAGTTTCAGCTTATGATTTCTCAACTGATTGCGTGGAGCAGTCAGGACACGCAAAAAGCTTAAGGCGTCGCTGACTAGAAGTGCTTGCAACACCGCTAGCCAGCTAACCCGACTTCCCGCTATCCACGGGAGGCAAGGCTGAGTCGATTTTACATCGCGCTCGCTTCGTTCACGCATGTGGTCAGGTGACTCAACGCCTTAGGCTTTCAAACCCATACCCAAAATTGAGGCAAATAATCATGTCTACAGAGTTCAACGAACGTCTGAGCGAGCCGTATGACGAGCGAGCGCAGATTTGGATTGTCGGCACAAGAGAGCAAGTCAACCACATCATCAGCGAAATGTACGTCAAGCAGATCGTTACTGATCGAGGGCAATTTTCGCTGTTGGTTCCTGCACCGTTCGCGCAAGGTAAGTTTATGAGCGTGCTGCTGCGATAGCCCAGCTGGTTTGCACAATGCTCTGCTGCCAACTCAGCGACTCCAGCTTTGGTGGCAGAGCAGAATACCACCGACCGCCAAACCATCGCAGACAATACTCAAAGCTGCACCGCCGAACCGTGCCGGTTACCCCCTACAAAGCATCAGTGCTCAAATTCAGTCTGTAATGGCGCAAGGGATTCTGGGCGTTGCTGAATTAAGGTATGAATCTACCTGAGTCGCATGTCTCCTCGCCCCCTAAGTCCCCCAATTCTGGGGGACTTTGAGGAATCCGGCTCCCCCTTTCTTCGATGCCCGCAGGGCTATGAATTGGGGGCTGGGGGGCGAATTCATACCGCTATTCAGCAACGCCGCGCAAGGGATTCTGTTTGAGCTTTGACAGCAGCCCTGTGACGGAAGAAGCCTGCGCTCCGTGCGTTTGCGGAGCGTTCCGTAGGCAAGCATCAGCGTCGGGCGTACATCACTCGGTAGATGTCAGGTAAGATCAAGATTCAGCCCCTGCTGCACTACTGCCGTTCAGCCCCATGCTCACCTCCACCCGCGAACTGCTCGAAACCGCCCGTCGCCATATCTACGCGATTGGGGCGTTTAATGTTTACAACTTGGAAGGCACGCGGGCGGTGGTCTTAGCTGCCGAAGCCTGTCAGAGTCCGGCTATGCTGCAACTACACCCCAGCTCGTTTAAGTTTGGCGGTTCACCGCTGGTGGCGCTCTGCCTCGAAGCCGCCCGTCAAGCCAGCGTGCCCATCTCGGTGCATCTCGATCACAGCGTTGCCGCAGAGGCAATTCAGTTTGCCCTCGATGCAGGCATGAATTCTGTGATGGCGGACGGTTCGCATTTACCCTACGCCGAAAATCTAGCCTTTACTCGCCAAATGAGCGAATTAGCGCATCAGTACGGCGCAGTTGTGGAAGCCGAGATTGGCCGAATTAGCGGCACCGAAGATGGGCTGTCGGTCGCCGAAAAAGCCGCCAAGATGACCGATCCGATAGAAGCTAAAGCGTTCGTTGCTGCGACGCAGGTTGATTCACTAGCCGTAACGATTGGTAATGTGCATGGTGAATATAAAAGTGAACCCAAGCTAGACTTTCAGCGACTGATCCAGATCCGGCAAAACGTCGGTGAAAACGTGCTGCTGGTGCTGCATGGCGCGTCAGGACTGCCTGCTGAACTGATCAGCCGCTCGATCCAGCTAGGAGTCTGCAAATTCAACGTCAATACCGAAGTGCGGCAGGCTTATATGCGGATGCTCAGATCCGAACGCTGCGCGGCGAGCAATGCCGATCTAATTCCCTGCATGACCGATTCGATTACCGCCATGCAGCAGGTAATCCTGGATAAAATGCAGCTGTTTGGCTCCGCCCACAAAGCGCACCTGCACCAAACGCCTGCTGCCGCTCTGCTCACGAACGCTCTGCGGAGGCCAGCTTGAACCCCGAAGACTTAACGCCTCCGACCGAAATCGAACCCAGCCTCACCGACGCAGATCTGGCCGAAATCTTGAGTGAACTGGGCGACGTGCAGGCCGAACTCAACTATCGGCAGGCGCAGGACGTGCTGCGGGATTTGGTCAGCGGACTCGACCTCTCCGCCCGCGAACGCGCCGGACTAGAAGTCGAGCTAACCAGCCTGGAGCGAATGCTCGACAAGTTAGAGCGGCAGGTGATCCAGATTGCCGTGTTTGGCATGGTGGGGCGCGGCAAGTCCTCGCTGCTGAATGCGCTGCTGGGACAAGAGATCTTTGAAACTGGCCCAATTCACGGCGTTACTCAGACGGTACAGTCTACCCAATGGAGCGTTAGCCGCGAATCGGTGGGCGATGGCAACGACATTTTGCGGGTGGCGCTACCGGGCAGCGGCCATTCTGCCATCGAGCTGATCGACAGTCCCGGCATTGACGAAGTAAACGGTGAAACCCGCGAACGCCTAGCCCGTGAGCTAGCCAAACAGGCCGATTTGATCTTGTTTGTGATTGCAGGCGATATCACCAACATCGAGTTTCAGGCGCTCTCGGAGCTGCGGCAGGCTAGCAAGCCGATTCTGCTGGTGTTCAACAAAATCGACCAGTATCCGCAGGCTGATCGACAGGCGATCTACGAAAAAATCCGCGACGAGCGACTGCGCGAACTGCTCTCCCCCGACGAAATTGTGATGGCCGCTGCCTCGCCGCTGATTGCTCAGGCCGTGCGGCAGCCAGATGGCCGGATCAGCGCTCAGCTCAGCCGAGGCGCAGCGCAGGTCAGCGAACTCAAGCTGCGAATATTGGAGATATTGCACCGCGAAGGTAAATCGCTCGTAGCACTAAACACCATGCTCTACGCCGATGATATCAACGAGCAGGTTGTGCAGCGTAAAATGACGATCCGCGACCGCAGCGCCGATCAGATCATCTGGAATACGGTGATGACTAAGGCAGTGGCCATTGCGCTCAACCCAATCACGGTGCTGGATATTTTCACCAGCGCCATCATTGACGGCACGATGATTTTTACCCTGTCGCGGCTCTACGGCATCACCATGACGCAGCAGGGCGCGGTGGAGCTATTGCAAAAAATCTTGATCAGCATGGGCAGCGTCACGGCAACCGAACTGCTGGGCATTTTGGGACTAGGCTCGCTCAAGGGCTTTTTGGGGCTGAGCGCTCCGGCAACGGGCGGGGCTTCGCTACTGCCCTACATGGCCATTTCGCTCACCCAGGCCAGCATTGGCGGTTTGGCTTCCTACAGCATTGGCCAAGTTGCTAAAACCTACCTGGCCAACGGCGCAACTTGGGGGCCAGATGGCCCGAAAGCTGTCGTGGATCGCATCCTGGCCTCGCTGGATGAAGCTTCGATTATGAGCCGCATCAAGGACGAGCTGCGGGTGAAGCTGGAAGGCCAGCGCTGGAGTCAGCGGTAAAGGCTGGCTCATTTTGAGGCAGGCGGTTTGACCAGCCACAGCCGCTCCTCCACCTCAGCCGGATCGGCGTAGTCCGCATAGATTAGACTCAGCTGATAGCCCCGACGAGTCAGTACTCTTTTGATCTGGTTGCTGGGGTTGAGCAAATAGGTGGGATCATAGCCATCCGCCAGCTTAAATTTGCGGGGGTTGCGGGGGAGCTGGACGGCAATATCAGGGCGCAGCCAAGCGCTGAAGGCCAGCGTATCAGTGGGAGAGCTGGTGATCACAACCAGCGGGTTGGCCGACTGATTGATCATCTCACCCACGATCGGATAGTAGCTGCTGCGCGGCGTGCTCTTATTCCACCAGACCACCGCCTGCGAGCTAATCACCGCTGCATGGAGTCCAGCAATCACCAGCGCCAGCATCACCGTGCGCCAGAACCAGTCCTGCCAGGTTTTTGCCCAAACCGCAAAAGCTGCGAATAGATAGGCCAGCGCCAGATGCAGGCCAAACAGACTGGGAAACAGATAGCGAATCCGCGAGGAGCGTCGTCCTTCAGCAATCAGATCCGGCAGCGCCAGCGCTACAAACGGCACGGCCACCAGCAGCAGCACAAACAGCCAGCTGCGCCTGGGCGCAATTCGGCACAGCAGGAACAGCGCCAGGATTACCACCAGCACCAGGAGCAAATTGGCTGCCCCCAGCTCCCGGCTCAAAAAGGCAATATTCAAATTCAAAAACCAGCGATCCAGAATGCTGCCTTCTGGCGAGCCGTCATAGATTGAGGTCGTTGACTGCTTTACCTTTTCCCAGTTGTAGGCCAGGTTGAGCAGCCAAGGCGTGAGGCTGAGGCAGGCAGCGCCCGCAGCAGCCCAGTAGCCGCGCCGCCAGCGCTGCCTGTCCTGAGGTTGCCCCTGAGCTTGGTGCCCCTGAGCCTGGTGCCCCTGAGCCAGCAATACATAAACCGCATGAGTCAGCAGCACCAGGCTAAACAACAGCTGACTATACAGCCCCAGAATCAGCGAGAGCGCGTAGAGCAGCCAGATCCGGCGACTGGGCAGACGCAACGCCCGCAGCAGCAGCGCACTAGAGGTGACAATCAGCAGTGACAGCAGGCTATAAGGTCGAGCTTCTTGGGCATAGACCAGATGGATGGGCATGACTGCAAATAGCCCGATTGCGATCCAGCCCACCAGTTGAGCATCCGGCAGCGGCTGCTTGGCTCGGCTGGAGCCATCCGGCTCAGCCCTAAATAGCTCCTGACAGAGCCAGTAGAGCGCCGGAAAAACCAGCAGGCTAAAGAAAGCCGCCACCCCCCGCATCACCGCCACTGAATGTCCGACTAAACCAATCCAGGCACGCGCCGCCAGAAAATAGAGCGGCGTATGTTCGGCGGTAGCGCTCAACGCCTGAATGCTGTCGCCCCAGCCCCGGTCAGGATCAAGCTGCTGAAACTGGCGCAGATCGCTAACCTGAATCAGATCGCCCGTAAACAGCTGATCGATCATTTCAGGACGGGTATAGCCCAGAGTGCGGAGTGAGGAGTTGGTTTCGTCGATCCAGTAGACCTTTTTGTCGAGGTTGTAGAACCGAAAAAAAACGCCTGCCGCAATCAGCGCAATCACGCCATATTTTAACCAGAGCGGCATGGCTCGCCGCCTCTCGTTGAGCTGCTCCGCCCCCTGTGGTTCCATGTTGCTGTCCATAGCCTATCAGAACGTATCAGCTCATCTCGTTAGCCAGATTCACCTGGCCTCGCACCCTGCCCAGAATGCCGAAGCCCGTTTGGCGAAGCTGCTAAAATTCACAAGAAGCTAAGAGTGTACTGAATTCTGGCTACCCGCGCAAAGCTCTACCCGAAGCTCTGGCCAAAGTTCTACACAAAGGTTCATACTCCCGAATCTCCCGGCTGCCGCTCATGTTTGCCAAACGTCTCTATGCCACCCTGGTTCCTGGCTCCCGTCAGCAGGTGCGGTTCTGGTTTGTCGCCAGCCTGCTGGTGGCGCTGCTGTATGGACTGCTAGGGCTGCAAGAAATCTGGGAGCAAGACTACAGCGTGGCTGATGATGCTCGCCAGTATTTGTTCTGGATGCGGCGCTGGTTTGACCCAAAGCTCTTTCCAGATGACTATATCGCTGACTATTTTCAGTCGGTCACGCCCTGGGGATTTACGGCTTTCTATCGGCTGTTTGCGCTGCTGCAAATCGATCCGCTCAAGCTGAGTCAGCTCCTGCCGCTGCCGCTTGGCCTGCTGGCCACGAGCTACGGCTTTCGGGTTTGCCTTCAGCTTTTGCCGATGCCGTTTGTCGGATTTCTGGCGGCGCTGCTGCTCAATCAGCTGTTTTGGTCGCATGATGATCTGGCCTCAGCGACACCCAGAGCCTTTATGCTGCCGCTGTTTCTGGCGTTTTTAAACTATGTGATGCGACGGGCGTTCTGGCCAACCCTGGCGGTGATTCTTCTAGAAGGGCTGTTCTATCCGCAGTACCTGCTGGTGTTTGCCGGAATTCTGGGGCTGCGGTGCTGGCGCTGGCGGCGGGGCAAGCTGTCGATCAACCGCGAGGACGGGCGGCTCTATCTGGCTGGACTGGGCTGCTGCCTGCTGGTGCTGCTGCCCTACTTCTTAGACGGCTTAAACTTAGACGGCTTAAACAACTCGCCGCATGGGGCGGTGATTACCGCAGCTGAAGCTAGGGCGCTGCCCGACTTTGCGGCCATAGGTCGAGCTAGATTTTGGCTAGATGACGACTGGCAGTTCTGGCTGTCGGGCAGTCGTAGCGGGCTGTTTCCCACCTTTAAGCCGCAGCTGCTAGGGCTAGGGCTGCTGCTGCCCTTACTGCTCTATCTACCGCGCCGCTTCCCAATTGTCCGCTACATCACGCCCAACCTAGCGGTGCTGGCTCAGACTACAGTCATCGCGCTGCTGCTGTTCGGAGCGGCTCACGCCCTGCTGTTTCGGCTGCATCTGCCGAGCCGCTACTCCGCCTATCCGCTGCGATTCGTGCTGGTCTTTGCGGCGGCGCTGGTGCTGATGCTGCTCATCGAAGCGGGGCTGCGCTGGCTGCAACAGCCGACTGCTCAGTTTCCCCGCCGGGTTTTGGTCTGGGGCAGTCTGCTTTCACTCAGCAGCTTGCTGGTGCTCTACCCGCTCTATGCTGAGAGTTTCCCAAAAACGGGCTACCAGCAGGGACAGTCGCCGCCGCTCTATGCGTTTTTGGCAGCGCAGCCTGAAGAGACGCTTGTGGCCTCGCTGCTTCAGGAAGCCGACAATATTCCCACGTTTGCTCAGCGCTCGGTACTGGTTGCGCCAGAATATGCTGTGCCTTATCACCAGGGCTATGCGGTGCAGTTTCGGCGGCGAGCAGAAGATTTAATCCAGGCGCAATATACGCTAGATGCTGAAGTGCTGCGCCAGTTTGTGCAGCGCTATGGCATAGACTTTTGGCTCGTTGATCAAGATTCATTCGTGGCAAAGCGCTTGGAAACTCAGTGGATTCGGCAATATCCAGCTGCCCTCACTGCGGCGCAGCAGAACTTGGCGCAGGGGCAGCCCATCCTAGAGCAGCGGCAGACTCAATGCAGTGTTTTGGCTCAGCAGGGCTGGAAGCTGCTGTCGGCAGATTGTTTGGTGAAGTAGGAATGCCGCCTTCTAGGTAAGATGGGAACTATCTCTTATTTGGTTAGTGGATCGTTGACTTCAGTCATGAATATCTCCGAGTTTTTTCAGCAGAGTGCCGGGAAATGGGTGTCGCAGCGCAGCAGCCATCGACTTGCCCAAAATCAGTCAGAGGGCGCAAAGGCTGACCTCATGATTGAGACATTAGGCACCGCCGACCCAGATTTGCAGCAGCTCTGTCAGCAGCAGGGGATATCTGCGCCGACAGTTGGCCTCAAAATCACTTGGTCAAACGGCATTGTTGAGCATAACCCCAAGCCTCAGTCTGGGTCTAGTCTGGTTGTGGCTATCCCCGATCCGGCTCAGCCGCAGCAAGGCCAGATTATTAGCCGCCTCAACCGCGATCAGCCTGTCCTGGGTCGCTATGAGCTAGGGCAAGATCAGGTGCTGATCTTAACGAGCGAGGCTGAGCAGGTGACGGTCGAAGAGCGGATCTGGTTTGCTAGCGAGAACTTCCGGCTGCGAACCAACGTAATCAAGCGGCAGGGCAGCACAACGCTGGCAACGTTTTGTTCTGAGATTCGGATGGGAGGCAAACCACCTGCTGATGCCGACCAGACGGCTGAGGTAGCGCCCTAGAAGTCATAGCCGGACGGCTGCTACTGCATCGTAGAGACAAATTTTAATTCAAGCCCAACAAAAAGCGCCTCCTGTAACGGGGGCGCTTTTCACTATCTGAGCCTTAGCTCGCGGCTAGAACCTAACCGTTGATCGCAGGTGCCGTAATCGCCACAGGCGCTGACTCACCCGCCGCCAAGTCCAACGGGAAGTTGTGCGCATTCCGCTCATGCATCACTTCCATCCCCAAGTTCGCACGGTTCAAA
>JAHHHV010000058.1 GCA_019359155.1 Pegethrix bostrychoides GSE-TBD4-15B | reverse complement strand
TCGATATGTTAGTAGACATCTACTGTCGCCCGTTGCATGGTCGTCACCCACCCTGTTTCCCAGTCTTGAAGTTGAGTTTATCGCCTCTACTTCTGTCCTGTCCCCCCATAATCCGCTTGAACCCGACCGACAAAAGATCATCTGTGAGTGTTCGAGTTTACCTGCGGCGGGTTAAGCGAACCGTTAACTGGCTTCGTTTTTGGGTTGGGGCGTACCAGTAAGTTATCGGTGAAGTACTTGAGTTTGAAGGATGAGCGGTCGCAAAATAGCTACAGATGTTGAGTGACGATTTATATTTGGCAGAGCAGTATTTCAGTAAATCGACCTAACAGTTTTGACATGAAGCGATCTGCCTTTTCAGTTCCAACCTTTGACTCAGAGTTCTCTTTCAATGGTGAAATCATCTACGCCGATTTAGGGAAGAATCGCTAGCAGCCACTCTGACTACTCAATATCGGTTGCGTCATTTTCCGCATCCGGCGGCTTTAAGTTTTGATAGTAAATTGCCAAATCTTCCTGGCTGAGCGGATGCTGAATTGGGTCAGCAAAGAACGCTCTGACTCGTAGATAGCGCCGTAGCCCTTCAGAACCCGCATCTAGCGAAGTGGCCTCCCGAAAGTCTTCCGGAAACGTCAGGCTAATTTTCAGCCAAGCCTCCTGCAAAATATCTTCTATATCCAGCGACGGAGCCAGATCCATTAGCTCCTCTAGCTCCTCTAAAATATCAATCGTCTGCAACAGTTCAGTGGTGATCTCAGGATCAGACATACGCTTTCAAGTCGTAGATGTTTTTGATCATGTCATAAGCCAGCTCCGTCAGGTTGGGAACTCGCTTTGGATTGCCTAACGAGCGGCAGACAGCGAAACAGCTGGTAAGGAAAGCCCTGGCGGTAGAGCTGGTCGGGGTCAACTTGGCAGCGCATTTTGGGGCGAGTAGTATCCGTGGGCGGCGCGTTGAGGGTGAGCCTTTGCGGATATTCTTTGGTTCGCATTCCGGGCGAGGCAACGGCCCAAAGGTTGAGTGGCGGAGCCAGCGGCTGGTCGAGCTGCTCTAGCGTTCTCCAAGCCTGACTGTAGCCTGCTGAGCGGTCAATCAAGGCAAACCGGACGGGTGGATCGGGCTGCGCGGCGTAGAGCTGGCGGAGTTCTAAGGCAAAGCTGAGTCCCAGCGCAATTTCTTGGGGCGATTCGTAGGTCATCACCATGGCGACGGGCTGTGGCTCAAAGGCCATGCGGCGAGCCACTTGAGTCGGGTGATACGACTTTTGGAATACCAGCCCGTTCACCACAAACAAGCTGCTGAGTACGCCGACGCCAATCAGCACCAGCGCCGCCCGACTGCGGCTGAGACAGGCGGCGAGCAGCGCACAGATCCCCGGATAGTAGACAAAGTTGTAGCGTGGCACGACCGTGAGATCTTTGTCGAGCAGGTAGACAATGGCGAAAAATTGTAGCAGGATGCAGCCTGTGAAGCTGGCAATCAGCAGGATAGCCGGACGCTGGCCAGCCTCTTGCCAGAGGTGGCGAAACCCGACGCGGAGCTGCCAAACCAGCCAGACCAGAAAGCCCAGCGTGATCAGCACCATAGAGGCGGCAATCCAGCGCGGCTGATTTTCGACGGGCAGGGCAATCACCATCAGCGTCCAGCCGGCAAGGGTTTGGTAGATTGGTTCGAGGCGGTCGAGCCAGTCGGGTTTGTAGGGAATCAGCCAGTTGGTTTCGGGACGGCTGAAGTGACCAATCAGCATGGGTATCCAGGGTAGATAGCCCAGCCCGACCGCGCCGAGGCTCAGCCCCCAGGCGATCCAGTAGCGAGTTGGTTTTCTCAGCAGCCAAACCGAGAGCGCCGCAACTTGGGCAATGAACGCCAGCAGGCAGAAATAGTGAATATATAGCCCCAGCAAATTCAGCAGACTCCAGCCCAGCCAGATCGGGAGGCGCAGCCGCTTTTGGCTGACTAGATCCTGCTGCATCTGCACCAGTGCCGCCAGCGCCAGCGTGATCATCAGCATCGGCAGCGTATAGTGACGGGCTTCTTGAGACAGATAGACCGCAAACGGCGAAACGGCCATCAGCGCAGCGGCCAGCAGTCCGGCAACAGGCGAAAAGGCAACCCGATTCAGCCAGTAGCTTGCCGCCACCGCCGCCACGCCAAACAGCGCAGGCAAAGCCCGCATTGCCCAAATCCAGTTTTCTGGGCGCAGCCAGTCCATCCAGCCGTACAGCAGACAGAAAAACAGCGGCGGATGAACCGATTCTGTGGCAAGGCGGTGCGTCAGCACAGCGCAGGTTTGGTTAGGCTGGAAGCTAAAAATTTGATCGAGCGCAGACAGCGGCAAAAACTGATTCAGCGGCAGATCTTGGCTGCTGTGGCCTCGCGTGAACAGTCCGGTTAGCACTTCGTCTAGCCAAAGCGGCTTGCTATCCAGCTGCCAGAACCGCAGGCTCAAGCCCAGCAGCAGCAGCGCCGCCAGTGCCAGATAGTGATTGCGGGGTTTGAGGTTCATGGGCTGAGGTTCATGGGCTGAGAATGCAGGCTGAGTTGAGCACAACGAAGCGAGCGTTTTGGAAGGCGACGCAATCCTCAGCCACCCGCGACAAGGCCGGAGGCTCGCGCTTCAGCCAGCGCTTGGCCTGACGCAGCGCCTCTGGGTATTGGTCAATCCAGCTTTCCTCTAGATATTTGGGCGTAAAGGCAGCGCGATCCAGCAGCCAGAACTCTACGCCTGTTGTCTGCATCCACTGCTTCAGCTCGGCCAGATTCGGGCTGTACTGCGCTCGGATCACCTCCAGCACCCGCTGCCGAAACGGTGCGTAGTAGCCCATGTGATAGGGAATGGCATATTCTTTGGCCACGTAGACCGAGCGCTGGGCAAAGCTGGGCAGGTTGCTGGCTTCTTCGCTGAGCGAGGCAATCAGCGTCTCGGCAGGCTGCTGGGCGAAAAACTGATAGAGCGCGGGCTGCTCGCCTTTGATGTACCGGGCGCGGGGAAATTCGGGCGTATAGCTAGGGTAGAGCACCAGCGCGGCGGCGGTAATGGCCGCAACGCCAATCGTCAGCCAGCGTCGCCAGCGCTGTGGCTGATCGGCTTGCTGATTCGCCCAATGTTTCAGTCCATCTAGCCCGATCACAATCGTCATCGCCGCCGCCCAGCAGAGCAGGATTCGCAACGTATGCTGCGTGTAGCGACTCGGCAGATGCAGCTTGAACAGCAGCAGATGTGCCGCCCCAAACCAGAACAGCGACACCGCCAGCATTTGGGGCAGCAGCAGCGCGGCGGGCTGGAGCTGTCGCGTTAGGGGGAACGCGCGGCGGAACCCAAGAATCACCGGCAGCAGCAGCGCCACACCCAGCAGTTCCGGCAGTCGCGCCATCCGGGGCATCAGGCCGCTGCGGAGTCCCGTCAGCCAAAACTTCCAGGGATTGTCGTTAAAGAAATCCGAGCGACCGCCGTTCTGGAATTCCGGCATCTGCTGCGCTTCGGCCAGTGTTACCACCGGGTCAAACTGCGACAGGCCAAGGGCATAGGGCAGCATCACAGCCACGCAAACCGCCAGCCCAATCCCGCAAAACAAGTAGTCGCGGACTGAACGACTCAGCCGCAGCCTGCCCTCTGACCAGCTCACCAGCATCGTCACCAGCAGCCCTGCCTCTAAGAACACAGCCTGCGGATAGAACCAGCCTTGCAGCAAAATCAGCCCCAGACAGGGCAGCAGCCAGCGGCGCAGCAAAAAGTAACAGAAGCCCAAAAACAGCGGGTAGAAAAAAGCTCTGGGCGTGGCTGACACCAGATCGTCGTTCATCCAGAGCGTCTGGTTCAGCAGCAGCGAGGCCACAAATCCAGCCAGCGGCAGCGGCAGCATTTCTAGCATCGTGAAAAAGCAGGCCACCGTGCTCAACAGCCCCAAAATCGGCGGCAGCAGCTTGCTGGTCAGCAGCGGATCGAGGCCAAGCGTCGCGGCAATGCGGTAAAGCCAGGTATAGCCAGCAGGCGCGACAGATTCAAAATAGTCGGCAATCAGATCATTCGGGAACGCCTGCGGATTCACAAACCGCTGCATCCAGAACACATGCTGCCGCGCGTCGTCCTGCACCACGTACTCGCCGCTAAACGCCTGCTGCCAGACCAAAATGCCATATACCAGCCCAAACGCCAGACTCAGCCCCAGCCAAAACAGCAGGCTCTGACGGGGCGCAAGGGGGCGACGGGTGGGCAGGCTGAGCAGATCTTTGAGCACCAGTGAGCACCAGTTTTTTGTGTTTTAAAGCTAAGGCATCCTATCACGACGGCTTGCGCGTAAACAGATACACCCCGTCGCGCTGATAGCTGATTTGCAGCTCAGGCCGCTTTTTGAAGCGCTCAAACATCCGGTTAGTGGTTTCAAAATCATCATCCCAGGGATGCGTCACGTTAATCAGCACGTAGTCGGACTGGGGCAGATCTGCTTGGAAGCTGCGATTGCCCCGCAGCAGGGTGATTTGCTCGCGGTGGCTGAGCTGAGCGGCATGCCAGTTGTCAGTAATTACGCCTGCTTGAGGCGACACCAGTGCCAACGCTTCGCGGCTGGCCTGCCAGGTGCTGAGGTTGGCTGCATATTCAGGATAGTAGCGGCCATATTTCGCCAGCGCCAGAAACACCAGCAGCGCCCAGACTATAATCCAGCGTCGCTGCCGCAAGAGTCCCTGCCCATGCGCCAGCGAGTCAATCACCGCCAGCAGCAAAAACGGCAGAATCGGCAGCGAATACTGATGCACCAAGTCACGCTGAGCGCCGTTAGCAGAGAGAATGTTGATCACAATCAGCGGAATCGTGACAACGAGCGGCTTTAGATGGCGCGGCGACAGCCCCCAGACAAACGGCAGAAACAGCAGCCCCAAATATTGCAGCGAGGCTCTGGTGAAGACTTTTTGCAGCAGAAAACCGGGATTCAGGAGCAAATTTTTGGCGACTCCCAGCACTGAGTCACCCCCCAGCTCTTTGTATCGTCCCAGAGCTGCCGCTTCTGCCCCGCTCAAGCCGGGAATAATCCACTGCGTCGCCAGCAAAAACCAGGCCGTGCCGCCCAGCAGCGCCAGTCCGCCCACAAACCGCCGCTTCTCAAACAGCAGCAGCCAGAACCCCATTGCCGCTACCGTAATCGACAGCGATGCCTTGCAGCCCAGCACAAAAATCAGCGCTACGCCAAACCACAGCTTGCGGCGCAGCGGCGGCAGATCCTCAGCCCGCGCCAGCCAGAGCAGCAGCAGCAGCACAGGCAGCGCCATCACCTCCGGGTGGAAGTCGAACATATTCACGTTGAAGACAATCGGATGCAGCAGATAGACCGCTGCCATAGCGCTCGCCAAAGCCTGCGACAAGCCCGCCTGCCGCGCCAGCATCCAGGTCGGCCAAGCCCCCAGCGCCAGACAGACTGCCTGCACCCCAAACAGCCAGTACACTGAGGGATAGATTGCGTAGGGAATCGCCAGCAGATAAAACGAGTAGGCAGCGTGATTGCCCAGATGGTGAAAGCCTAGATACGACGAAATCGGCGCTTTGCCGCGACTGAGCAGATAGGCCACCTGGTCATAGATGCCCAGATCAAACCCGGTCGAGATCAGCATCAGATGGCGGATCGCGCTGGCTGCAAACAGGATCACCGTCGCTAGCAAGATCCATCGGCTCAAGACATGCGAGCGGATGGCTTTGAACCGGGATTTGAAGTCTGAGCCATCAGGACTGGGCTGATCTGAGGCGGTTTCTGAGAAGCTGGATAGATCTGACATGAACTTTTGTCTGTAGAGTTTTACCGGTTTTTAGTGGGAGTCCTACCAGGCGTGATACAAATTCTCAATTTCGTTAGATTCGCTAGAATTTTAATAGTTCAGATGTTCTTGTTTGATTCCAAGCGCTAAACAGATATTTATTCGACGCAAAGTCACAAATGTCAATCCTCACCCCGTCGCCTCAGACTCAGCTCTTGCAGCGGCTGCGCCAAACCCTGCGCCCCGGACAGCGACGCATGGCGGACTGGCAGAGTGGCACGCTGGCCATTTCGGCAGTTCCGGGTTCTGGTAAGTCAACCGGCATGGCAATTGCGGCGGCAATTTTGCTGGCCGAGCGCTATTTTGCAACCCGCAGCGTTGGCGGCTGGGAGGAAGGTGAGCTAGACTTTCTGCCCGCCCAGCCGCAGGGTCAGCTGTTGCTAGTGACCTTTACCCGCTCGGCAGTTGCCAACCTCAAGAGCAAAATTCGGCAGTATTTGCGCGACTTAGGCGTGCCGCCGCAGGGATTCATGGTGCAGACGCTGCACGGGCTGGCGCTGCATATTGCCACCCGGCATCCAGAGCTGTCGGGACTCGACTTTGACCGCCTGATGCTGATTTCACCCAATCAAAGCAACCGCTTGATTCGCGCCAGCGTCGAAGACTGGATCAAGGCACATCCCAAAACCTACCAAAGCCTAATTGAAGGCCGCCAGTTTGACGGCGAAGACACCGAGCGGCTGCGTCGCCAGTCTATTCTGCGAACCGAGGTGCTGCCAGATCTGGCGCAGACGGCCATCCACGAAGCCAAAAGCTCTGGTCTACTGCCCGCTAACCTCCGGCAGTTGGCGGCGGCTAGCCGTCCGGTCAGCGACGCGCCCGACTATGCGGTTTTGGCGATTGCCGCCGGACTCTACGAGCGCTACCAGAGCTTGCTGCAACAGCGCGGCTTCATTGACTATGACGATATGATTTTGGCGGCGCTGCATGTGCTGCAAGACGGAGCGGTGCGGCAGTTCTGGCAGCAGCAATTTCAGGCGGTGTTTGAGGACGAGGCGCAGGATTCTTCACCGCTGCAAACCCGGCTCCTGCAAATCTTGGCGGCTCCGCCCTCATCTGCCCCCAATCCGCCGCTGAATCTGGTGCGCGTCGGCGACCCCAATCAGGCGATTAACTCCACCTTCACGCCTGCCGACCCAATCTTTTTTGGCCAGTTTTGCGCGGCCTGCCAGCAGACAGGCCATTTGGCCGAGATGGATCAGGCTGGACGCAGCAGCCCGATTATTTTGCAGGCGGCTAATTTCATGCTCGACTGGGTGAACCAGCACTATGCCGCCCGTCAGCGTCAGGAGTTGAGGCTGGCTCAGGCGCGTCTGTCCCAAGCCCATCTACCAGAGTCTCGACTGCCAGAATTTGAGTCGCCGCCGCTGGAGCATCTGCCGTTTCGCCCGCAGCATATTCAGCCCGTGGGCGCGACCGACCCGCAGCCCGACGCGAACCCCGATCCTGAAGGGGCAGGCTTAGAAGTGCGGTTTCCGCCGGATGTGCAGCAGACGGTCAACCTGCTGGCTCAGCGGGTGGCCGCGTTGTTGAGTCAGGAGCCAGAAGCCAGAGCCGCCGTGCTGGTGCGCGAAAATCGGCAGGGGCGCTATATTACTGAGCTGTTGCGGCATCCAGAGCAGCAGGGAATCAGCGTCAATCTAGCTGAGATGGGCATTGCGATCTACGACGTGGGCGAACAGGATCGCCATTCGCACGTGCCGTCTGAGATGCTGACGCTGCTGCAATTTTTGGATCGTCCGCATTCCCCGGACTACCTGAAAGCTGCCCTACAGCTCTTGCAAGATCGGCAGCTGATCCCAGCCCAGGATTTTACGCAGCTTGTCAGTTCGCCAGAGCAGTTTCTCTACCCCAGCCCGCTTGACCCGCCACTGAATGAGCCGCAGATCCAGGCGCGTCGCTACTGCACGGGGCTGCTGAAGGCGAGGGTTGAGCTGCCGCACTACCAGCTGATTCCGTTTGTGGCGCTGACGCTGCACTACGAGCAGGCGGAGCTAGCTACTGCCGACAAGTTGGCGCACCGAATTGCTTTGCAGACGACAGGCGATAGCAGCATGTCAGCCACGCTGGATGCGCTGCATGAAATCATCCGCTCAGAGCGATTCGAGCCAGTCGAAACGGACGATCTAGACGGGCGGTATATGCAGCCCGGTCAGCTCACCATCATTACGATGCACAAGGCCAAAGGACTGGACTGGGATTTTGTATTTATTCCGTTTTTGCATGAGCAGTTGATTCCCGGCTCCCTGCGGGTGATGTCGCAGGCGCAGTTTTTAGGTGACTTTAATCTCTCTGAGGTTGCCAGAGTCCAGATTCGATCGCACCTGCATGGCGAAGACCGTATTCCCGATGCCGCCGCTGCCTGGAACCGCGCTGCCGCCCTCAAAATCTCCGAAGAATATCGCCTGCTCTATGTGGCCATGACCCGGGCCCGTCGTCTGCTCTGGATGTCGGCGGCACATCGCGCTCCCTTTACCTGGAGCAAGCCCGAAAACCTCGATCATCGTGCCCCTTGTCCGGTGCTGCCAGCGCTGGTGAAGCAGTTCCCGCAGGCATTGTCGCGGCAGAAGTAGGGGTAGGGCAGTAGAATTTTGAGCTTAATCAAAAAACGCTCCGGCGTAAAACCAGAGCGTTACGGCAATCCAAGCAGGCTAACCCCTATTCGATCAGCTCCGCGTTGTCTTCCTCAGCCAGTGGCGGCACTAGCGCCACAGCAATGATCGCATCATCGCTATCTAGCTTTTGCACCCGTACCCCAGTCGCCGCCCGCGACTGACGGGAAATCGCGTTGACGCTCTGGCGGATGATGATGCCGCGACTGGTGATTAAGATAATTTCGTCATCTTCATTCACAATCCGCAGCGAGGCGAGCCGATCCTCGGCCTTACGGAACTTAATGGAGCGCAGCCCCATCCCCGCCCGATTTTGCAATCTGAACTCTGTCACCGGCACGCGCTTGCCCAAGCCGCCTGTAGTAATCACCAGCGCCCAAGGCCCCTGACTCGATTCTGTCTCCAGGTTTTCACCCTCAAGTTCTTCTGCACCATCATCTGCCGTCTCTAGAGCTGGCTCTGCGACATCTCCAGAAGCATCTACAGCCGAATCTCCAACGCTATCTGCGGCAGCATCCATCACCTCAGCAATTTGAGCCACCACCTGACTCGGCAAAATATCCATGCTGATGAGCTCGTCGCCTTTTCTCAGCGACATTGCCTTCACGCCGCGCGTCGGGCGACCCAGCGGGCGCAGCTGGTCATGGGTGGCTCGGTAGTGAATCGCCATGCCTAGGCGCGAGCCAATCATGATGCTATCTGCCACCCGTGCCAGCCTCACCCAGCGCAGCTGATCGCCTTCTTCTAGCGAGATCGCAATCAGTCCGTTGGCGCGAATATTGCCAAAAGCTGAGAGCTGCGTTTTTTTAATGAAGCCCTTCTGGGTCAGCATTACTAGATACTCGTCGTCGGTAAATTCGGTGACGGCGACAATTGAGGTCACTTTCTCAGCGTGCGAAATCGGCAGCATTTGTACGATGGGCACGCCGCGCGAGGTGCGCGAGCCAATCGGGATTTGGTATGCCTTGAGGCAGTAGGAGATGCCTCGATCGCTGAAGAACAGCACGTTGTCATGATCGCAGCAGGTCAGGAAATGCTCTACGCCATCGTCGTCTTTGATTCTCGCCCCGGCCTTGCCCCGCGTGGCTCGACTCTGCGACTCGAAAGTATTCACCGGCATTCGCTTGATGTAACCCTGCTCGGTTAACATAATGATCGCCTGTTCGTTGGCGATCAAATCGGTATCCAGTATCTCGCCGTCAGCACGCTCAATCACCGTGCGGCGTGGCGTGGTATGCGCGGCACGTAGCTCGGCAGCTTCGGTTTGAATGATCTGCAAGATGCGCTCGCGTCTCGCCAAGATATCTTCAAGATCGGTAATCTTCAGCCGCAGGTCTTCATGCTCCTGCTGAATCTTTTCAGCCTCAAGTGCGGTCAAGCGGCGCAGCTGCATCTGCAAAATTGCGTCAGCTTGAGCATCCGACAGGCCGTAGGTTTGGATTAACTCCTGGCGCGCAGTCGGTGCATCTGCCGAATGCCGAATCAGGTGAATGATCGCATCCAAGTTTTGGAGAGCAATCAGGTAGCCCTGCAAGATATGATCACGCTCTTGGGCTTTCCGCAGCTGATACTGCGTGCGGCGGGTAATGGTCTCAATTCGGAAGTCGAGAAAGACTTGCAGCGCTTGCTTTAGGCCAATCGTCTGCGGTTCGCCGTTGACGATTGCCAGCATGTTCACCCCAAAATTCGTTTGAATCGGGGTCTGCTTATAGAGGTTATTCAAAACGACTCTGGCATAGGCATCGCGCCGCAGCTCGATCACGACCCGCATTCCGTCGCGGTCGCTCTCGTCGCGGATATCCGAGATGCCCTCAAGCCGATGCTCGTTCACCATCTCCGCAATCCGCTCAATCAGCGCCGCCTTGTTGGTCTGGTAGGGCAGCTCGGTGATGATAATTGCATCTCGATCCGGTCGACCTCGCTGTTCCAGCGTTTCAATTGCGGCGACACCGCGCATTGTAATTGAGCCGCGTCCGGTCTGGTAGGCATCTCTGATGCCGCTAGTGCCCAAGATTTGCCCGCCCGTCGGGAAATCCGGCCCTGGAATATGCTGCATCAGCTCCAAGTCGGTAATCTCAGGATTGTGAATCAGCGCGATTACGCCATCGAGCAGTTCACCCAGATTGTGCGGCGGAATATTGGTCGCCATCCCGACGGCAATCCCCGAAGATCCGTTCAGCAACAGCTGCGGAATCCGTGAGGGTAGGACGAGCGGCTCCTGCTGTGAGCCGTCAAAGTTATCGGTAAAGTCAACGGTATCGGCTTCAATATCTTGCAGCAGCGCGTTAGCGGTCAGCGCCCGCAACCGACATTCGGTGTAGCGCATGGCCGCAGGCGGATCGTTGTCGATGGAGCCAAAGTTGCCGTGGCCGTCAATCAGCGGGGCGCGCATTGAAAAGTCCTGCGCCATCCGCACCAGCGCGTCGTAGACGGCAGTATCGCCATGCGGGTGATATTTACCCAGCACTTCCCCCACGACGCGAGCGCATTTACGGAAGGGGCGATCGTACGCTAAGCCCAGCTCATGCATGGCGTACAGAATCCGGCGGTGAACCGGCTTCAGGCCGTCTCGCGCATCAGGCAGCGCTCGTCCTACAATCACGCTCATGGCGTATTCTAGGTAAGAGCGCGACATCTCGTTGCGGAGGTCGGTCGGCACAATCCGGTCTTGAGGCGGTTCCTGGGAAAAGGTCATATCCTGCAAAAAGCTCCAAACCTATGTGTCTCAGCAGTCGGCAGCAGCCAGAACTCACCAGAACTCAGCATCTACTGTCGTTCAGCGGCTCTTAGCGGCTATCAAAGAGGCGACCCAATGGGTTGCCAAATGCCTTGCTTTGCTCCTACAATTCTAGCGCATCTCCCCAGATCCGATGCCGAAAAGCTCAGCTTGATTCAGCCTGTCAGCTCGCATGAGAAATCGCGTGAGAAAGTAAACGGCAGGTAATAGGTTTTTGAATAATTTCTGAGCATATTATTGCTAGCCGATTGACCTGATAGATTGACAATAGAGTTGATACTTTTCGAGAGACTGTTTTATTTCAACTTTTTCTCAAACTGTAGAGATAGATGTAGATGATATAGATGATGATCTAGATGTAGATGGAATTATCATAAAGTAGTCTCTAGATGCGATCTGATGCGGTAGCAGGTTGGAGGAATATCGCCCAGAGCCAGCCAATCGAGTTGGAATTAGCTCTAAAATTAGCGGCATGTCTGGGGTGGACCCCAATGACTGGACAGTTTAGCAGAGAAACTAAGCTACAAAATCACCTAAATCCTTGTTCTCTTTTCTATTCTCTTTTTAGCTTACCTTAATTCTCATTCTCCTTGTTGTCATAAT
>JAHHHV010000057.1 GCA_019359155.1 Pegethrix bostrychoides GSE-TBD4-15B | reverse complement strand
GCTTGAAGCTATCGGGAGCGCAGTGGAAGCAAGAGAATGTGGCTCAAGTGCTCAAGCAACGATGCGCTTATCTCAATCTAGCCATTTCCTGAGTATTTATACTCATTGCCTTAATGAGATGCTCCCGTTTGTTGCTTCGCTGAATGTCAGACCAAAGCCCGGTAGATTTACTTTGAGCCGTTTGCTCGACTCACGGACAGCGCCAGACTTTGAGGCCGAATGTCGCCGCGTCGATGGACTTATTGAGCAGGTGCAGTCGAGCTGTGAAGAACTCCGACAGCTCAGCAATTACTATGGCGTGACGGTACGGGCGGAAGCATCTCTAATAGAGACTGCATCTGCAAGCCTCTGTGTGGGCAGGCTCTCAATGTGATTCCGAGTCTTTCTAAAATCCTTGTTGATAGTGGTTACGCTCAAGGTTTTAGCTTTGTACTCTGTATACTGGCTCCACAAGACGCTCAGTGTTAGTTCCTTGCCCTTGGTAGGTTTATCTGGAGTTGAGTAGCTCTGAGGTCTGTATTTTTCTAACGAGGCATCAAAATAGCCTGCCAGAATATCTAGCTCGATTTGTCTAGCTTTAGCTTCAGCCAACTTGTGGTTTTGAGCAGTATCAGCTATCCCCAGCGTTAAATACTTCTGTTTACCTTCATAAAGCTGACGAGGTAATCTAAGCCTCAACCGACCTTGGAAGACTTCAATCCCAACGGAACCCTTGGATGCTTTGCGCTGTGCAGACATGGTTTATCATGTGTGGCTATGGGTTGCCTCCGCTCTGAATATCATAGTCATTTCATCGTCAAATTCAAGTTCAGTAGTCAGATTTTCTACCTTCACAAAAACTTGAGAATCCATAAACAACAAGAGCAAGAGTGTAAAACCCTTGCCCTGTATAGCTTTACGCTACTTGTTGAATGCCAGGAACCAGACTTGAACTGGTGACACGAGGATTTTCAGACCTTCTATCTAACCGCTGAATCAGCCTAGATAAGCTGATTCTAGCGCGGCGGCTGCAACGCTTGACTAAACCTTGCCTAGAATCGGCAGAGTGAACAGCCCTTTACTCTCTCGATTCGTAGGTCGTTTCTTTCACGAGATAGCGCTCAATTTGAGCCAGCTTAGACCGCAGCTGATCATCATCGGCCTTAGTGCGAGTTCGCAGGTGATTAACGAGTTCTTTCGTGCCATTGATGCCCAGCGTCAGCCGATCGTTTAATCGGTCGATGTTGATATCTTTTAGATCGGCGCGGTGTCCGAGATCTGCAATCTGACGCTCAAGCCGATCGATTGCAGCATTAGATCTCTGCTCAATCCCTTGCAGCAGACTAAAGAATTTCCAGAGCGCTGCTATCAGTGGCAGCGCTAAAAGGATAAATCCGACTATTTGAGCCTGAATCTCTGGCGCGGTCATGAGTTGAAAGCGCTCGACGGCGCGATAAAGATCAGCACAACCAAACACCCCTTAGGCCGTTTCGCCCGTAGCCGTAAATCGTGGCAGTTCCACCGCCGCCCGTAGACTCAAACGCTTGAATTGTATTCACCCCTAAAATACTCCGACCTGTATACCTGCAATCTACAGACGTTTCACCGGGAGTTAGTCCAGCAATTACGCCTAGCGTAGATGCATCATAAGAACCGTTTGCAGCAATAGCGAAATAAGCGCCAGAGCCAGCCGGAACATAAGCGCTAAATTTCCCGCTGACATCAAGAGACTGTCCTACTAGCCCGCTCATTAATTCAACGCGGTTGTTCGCATTGTTGTTCAGCAGTCTGCCAGCCGTCCCGCTATAGAGCCACGATGCCGCGTTTTCATAGACTGAAACAGTTTTGGCAATTTGATTGTAAGCATTCCAGACATGCCGGAACTGATTGGAGTCCTGCAATCTGCTAGCTGATCCGGTTCCGGTTGTGCGAATCGATCCTAAATAGGTTCGATAGCGAGGGTTTGCGCCAGCGCCGTAGTCAAGACAGCGCAGGCCATTAGAGCTAAGAGGGAATAGTCTAGCAGTGTTGCCAGCCCAGCCCTGAATAGCTAGCCTGACTTCTGATCCAGGACTGCCAAATGCAACCACATCGGCGCTAGCGTTTGGCAGTGGCAAGAAACTGATAGATACTCCTGCGCTTGGTATTACGGCATTCTCCCAGGCGTTCGCAGAATCGTTCCAAACTGGTACGAAACTAGATGCGTAGGGAACATAGAACAGCGTCGCGGCATCCGTCGCGCTGCCTGTCGGATCGTTCTGAACTAGAGAGAGCCGCCCGCCTGGAAGAAATAGCGGAAAGCTGCTAGAGAAGTTCTCTGCTGAAAATGTGGCTTGACTTGATGGATTTTCGATCGGCATGGCTACCAAATAATCTCGCTAAAGTTTGAAGGCTCATCTTTTGTCCAGAGTGCAAATCTCACATGATTACTTTTCCAGGTTTTACCGTCTAAGTCTGTTTTCCCGCTTGTGTCATCACTTGTTTTTCTAACTAATAGATTGCCGTATGCAGGATGCATTCTGACAGCTTCCTTTTTCAGCTTTACGTGCCTTATTCTTTCCTCCGCTGTGGATGCGGTTAATATCTCACATGTACTCAATTCCATTAATTCTTTTAGCTTTTCTTCAGCTTCTTTCGGAGACGCGCCATAGACAGCCATCTGCCGCCCGTTGGAAAGATGCGCTGTAACCCTGAAACGTCCCCAATTGTAAGCTTTTGCCGCCCGTTTAATTTGATCCCATTTAAGATTAACTTTCGGATCTGGGATTGTGTATGTCGCTGTTCTAGTCCTCTCCGCTTTGTTTATTCTCCAGGGCGGCATAGGTCTTTCAGAGAATAGGATCGTGAGGCTGCGGCGGCGCGGCTGCGCTCTAAACCAATCCTCCGCAGGCTGTCCAACAATCTGACCCACGTCACGATTAGCGATCAGCCTGTGGCTAACTATGGTTTCTCTGATCTGAGTCTTCAGATCAGCTTCATCCCCAACTAAGATCAGCCTCTCGTCTGGCGCTTCCTTATCTGGCGTTAGCTCAATTTGCCGCTCAACCTGCGGCTGCTTGGCAGCTCGCGCCGCTGCGAGCTGGGCATCAAGTTCATAGGCGAAAACATAGCCCGATTCTATAAACGAGTCGAAAAATTCATCAACAAATTCTTCTACAAAAGCCTGGATTAGCGGATCTCGAATCGATTCGATTTTCTCCTCAATCTTGCCCGCGATTGTCCAGCTCGGCGCGTTGTCTGCCGGATGGATGCCCAGCGCTTTCCTAAATTTCATGTACCCACCGACCAGCAGGTTAGTCCCCAAGATGCCGGAAGTTGCCCGCAGCGCGTTCGCTGTAGTGCTTCGCATCTCCTCTAGAGCCTCTAGCGTGGTTTCGCCTGCTGCAAGTCTAGCGAGGCTGGCTGAGCCGATTACAGGGCAGAGAACGGTTAAGCCATAACCGACCCCGATCCCGGCAATCCAACCCACTCCCGCGCCAATCGCGCCGCCCCAAATTGAAGCTAGTTGGATATTGCGCTGCTGAATTGTTGCCTTTAGCTGGCGGTCGCTGGCGTTCCAATTGAATTGCGAGAGCTGCTGGGTCGCATTAACGAAAATGCCGAAGATTGAACTAACTGTGATCGATATCCCTCGCAGCGCTGCTGAAATGAATCCGCCAAATCGCCGCGCCCAGCTCTTGATCGCCTTCGCTGCCTGTTGCAGCAGATTGCCCGCGCCGCTGCCGTCGTCGATGTTGCTGGCTAGCGACGGGTTAATGTTTAGCCGCCGCGACAGCGAGCCGCCCGCGACGGCTGCTCTAGTGGCGCGGCTGAGCAGATTGGTTCTAGTCAGGGCTAGAGGCATCTAGGAACCTCCCCCAGTCTGTTTCTGGCTCACGTTTTTAATCTCCGGCTTGATGTCCGTGCCCTTGTTCTCAACGCTTTCCGGATCGTTGATCATCCTGACAAATTCCTTCCATCCCTCCGATTCTTCAGCCTCAGGATCGGGCATAAATTGCGCTACTTCTTTCAAGACTCGCTCTAGATCGTTGCCCTTACGAAAGAACACAGTTTTCAGCAAACCTGCTGAAAACATTAGCTTTTGTAAATATGCTGCTACGTTCTCTTTATCATCATTTTGCCAGCCGATAACATCATTTCGCGATGCCTTCAAAATTGTCTCTAAACTGTCTAGAGCAGTTGGATCAAAGGCAAAGTCAACTTTCCTTACAACCTGATTTCCCTGATAGCCCAGATAGCTAGCGTTGGCGCTGGCGTAGTCCTGAGCAATCAGCGCCGCAGTTTTCGCGGCCATAGTCTCAGCCGCCAGCCTGATCAGAAATGAGGTATGAACGTCGCTATCGATTGAAGTCTTTGCCGCTAGCCCGTAAATCTCCGCGACCGCTTCAGCCAGGTTGGGCAGTGAGATTGATTTGCTCTGCTCTCCCTTCTCGGTTGGATCAGAGTCTTGAACCTCAATCTTGATCGGAAATTCACCGATTAGCGCGTCTAGCTGGCGCATGAGCCAGAAGTTGAACTGAGTTAATGACTGATGCTTAACGCTGGAATTTCCCTGATTAGAAACAAGCCACTGAGGAGTAGAAACGGGATAATCAGCCGTTCCTAATCGCTTAGCGATCAGCTTCAGAATCTCTAAAATTTCCTGATTTTCTTTCGGGTTGCAGCAGGAAGCCATACAGGGTTTACAGTTTTGTGGTGGTGGGTAGAGATAAGGCGGCGGTGATGGAGTTGTTCTAGGCATCGGATCACAGCGGCGGCTGTTCGGTCGCCAGCCCTGATAAACAGGGAATCCGGCTCTATCCCTACAGTCACGATCTTTGCAGAGATTAGTAAATTGCTGCCATTCTTGCACCCTAACTTCACCGTAGCCCTGATCTCTGGAAACTACAGAGTAGGAGACGCGCTGAATTTTGAAAGTTGGATCAGAATAATCGAATTCTGTTTTCCAATAAATCCCGATCGGGTTTCCATATGTGCCACGGGGAAAGATCACGTCAGGCTCACCGAAAATATTGGTAGTTCCGGGATTGAGCAAAATCGAGTGATTCCCAAAACAGCCAGAGCCAGGTGGATAGCCGCCCGGATCGATTGGTTGGAAAGTAATAATCCTGCCGCCAGGTGGCGGCGGATCTGGTTCTGGTGGCGGCGGCGGCGGCGGCTCTGGCGGGTCTTGATAGCAGGAAGCATCTTTGCTGCGATAACAGACCTGATTGGTAGGCAGTGCGATCCAAAATAGGCTGGATTCGATATTGACGCAAATCTCGCAATCATTCGCAGAAACCCACGGCTCAAGACTCACGGGCGAAATATCGAGAATGCTGTCAACATCTACGCCAGTGCCGCCACAGTATGGGGAGTTGGGATATCTGGCGCAATCCCACGGATCAGCAGGCTCATTGGGCGTTATGAAAAATCCAGTATCCCCAATTGGGTCTAGATAGTCAGGGATGATCTGATCCTCTGGCTCATACTCAAAACTTTGCGCCAGCTCGCTCATAGTTTGCCGCTGCTCGCGCTGGCCATCGCCATAGCGATCAATCTGCTGGCTGATTGTCTGCCCTGCGTTCCGGCTCCGTCTAACCATCAGATCTCAATCCCCTTAAATTCCGGCTGCAACAGCACCCATGATTCAAGCTTGCGGCGCTGGCGCTGGAGATAATAGGAATCGTAGCCATAGATCGACAGCTCATAGAGCGGCGGCTGAAGCACTGAATTAAAAAGCCGATCATCCCGAAAATCCCGGCTATAGCCAATTAGATCGCGTTGATAGAGAGGCATTTCTAGACACACTCCATATAGCTGACGGTTGTACCGCTGCCGCTGCCTACCGCGCTGATTAGCCCGCTGTAGGGATTCGTCAGATTAATCTCATAACTGCCGCCAGCGGGCATCAGAGCAAGGCCGCTGCCAGCCGTTGCGCTGTTGCCGTAATTCAGCCAAATTTTATTAGAGGGATGATGATTTACAAACGTCGCTTGCAATCGGTTGGGATTCGGCGGCAACAGTTGAATAGATGAGGTTCCAACAGTCTGGCTATAACTTTGGCAATAACTAATCTGCCGAGCATCTTCGGGCAGTGTCGTCACTTCTTCTTTTACACTGCCAAAAATCACGACCTCATCTAAGCCAGCTAGGAAGCCGTACCCAGCGTTTTCGATTCGCGCCAGGATGCGGGCATCGCTGGCTAAATTAATCAGGCTGTTATCTGTGAAATAAGGCAGCAAATTAACGTGATAGTAGGGCTGGCGATTCAGCAGGCTAATTGAAGCAATATGCAGAATCCCAGTGCCGCTCGCCTGCATGTATAGCCCTAGTTCGTAGCGATGCCCAGCCCACTCTAGATCTCTTACGGCAGTTAGGCGCTCGGTTCTACTTTGCTCGACTTCAAACGTCGGAAGCTCTTTCTCTGGAATGCTGCTGACTCTCACCTTCACCCGCAGATCCGTGATAAATCCGTAATAGCGGTTTATGGGTAGCCTATCCCACGGCGTTGTAAATCCCGGTTCATAGACTATTTGAAAGTCGCCTCGCGTCGCTGAAGTGAACTGCTTTAAGACCGTCACTGAACGGCTGTAAATTGCTTGATCTACCATGTGAGAAAGCGGCTTTATCGTGCGTTTATTCTGTTGCAATGATAGGCTATATTAGCAAGCAATTTTAATAGAACAGGACAGTTAAACCGTGGCTGATCTATCGTTTGAGGCAATTAGAACAAAGCTGCCAGCTAACGCGATGGTAGTTAATGGCAATGACGTTACCATCTCGTTGCGCCTCGTTATGGGCGAAGCAAATGTTGCTTTAACCGATCAAAAAGTAGGAGAGTTTGTATCTAAATTCTTAGACGCTTGTTCGGCTGCTCAAAATGATTGGAATGCGATCAACAGCCCTAAATTCAGATCCTATAATGCCCCTAGCGCTGGCACTCCGTTTTTACGCGCTGGCACTACACAATATGCGGCAAGTTTCACATATACAACCACCGTTGATATTCCGCTCAACCGTGATCAAGTTGATGCAGTTGAAGCTAGTGCAGTGGGTTTTTAAGTGAAATTACGCTTTTCTTTGAAAGTCTGATTATTTGACCGTAAAAACACCGATTTATTCTGAATATTGACCGTCGCTCAACTCAAGTCGCTAGCCATCCTTACAGGGTTAGCGACTTTTTTGTGGGTCTATATGTCTGTATGAAACCCATGGGTCTTAGAATTAAATCAACATAATTAAAAGTCCTGAAAGTCTTGTCTAGTGCGGTATTGACGGATTTTTTAGGGCAGAATAGACTAAGATTCGTTGACAATTTCAGAGGCAGAAAGTAAAAACAATGGCTAGACGTTACGAGAATATTAAAAAAGGTTTGGAATACCAAACTGGGCTGGATAACTATGTTGAATACTTGCGAAATCCAGCCAACAGAACTACTAAAAGGATGGTAGGCGGAACTCGCGGCGCAAGGCGTTCTGTTGTTCCCGCTGCGGTCAAGCCGTTTGGCATCGAATTGGCGGCAGGTGAATATCTAAGAGTTACGATTTCAGCCAGTTCAAACACTGCCCTGGCAACTGCTATCTCAACTCGAACGTTTATTTCTGGCGCTAACTTAACAGGTGCGACTAAACTCAGCAAGTTTAGCCCTGCAAGAGTGAATGCTTTCTTCGGTTCTGGCACTGCTAGCTACGCTCAATCCAAAGTTACAAAGCTTTGGTATCTCAAATATGAAGGAGACAGTCATTCTGCCCCATTCGGCGCTTTGACTGACACAGAAGAAGAGCAAGTTGGTTCTAGGGCTGTTCGGGCTGCGGTGATCACTGCTGGCGGATCTGCCGACATCAAGCGCGTTTCGATCACCCCTGAGAAAGTGCCTGTCTAATCATGAGAGCTAACCTGCTAATGGAAACGCCCGTTATTATTGCGGGCACTGCTTGCCAAGGCGAAATAGATGAACTCTGGCGACAGATGCAAATTCAGCAGCAGGTTACTCAAAAGCTGCTGGATAAAGAAATCGATTGGGAATTCTATTTTGATTTCATGGCTGAGTCAGGAATTGAGCCTGAAGAATTGATCGATACAGCTCAGGGAAATCTGGACTTTGCCATTAAGGAAAACATCATCTTGGAACTGTGAATGACCGCCAGCTGCCAGATTTTCTAGACCCGATTGAATGGAACCTGGTAGCTCGCGCCAGCTATACCGCGCCAGAAACCCCTACGCCCTATCTCAATCGGTTGCCGCTGCGAAGCTATCTGATTGAGAACAGCCACGCCCTGATCATCGGCCTAAGCTCCGAATCAGCCCGATCTAACTGGGACACGGGCGCATGGTGCTACCAGCTGATTCCCTTTTTGCCCAGCTCCACAAGCAATTTCCCGGCTGCGGTTCAAGCTGGCGGGCATCGGCTGCGGCTGCGGCGGCTGAATTTTGTGATGTTTCAGCGGCTCTCTGGCACTTGGGTCTTAGAGATGCAGTTTCCCTACTGGCTTAACGATGTGACGGTGGAGATCTGGCGCTACGACGGCAGAGACTTTGACCTATTCCAGCGCTCTGATGATATCGCCGCTGCCATCGCTGCCGGATAGCTCCGCTCATGGCTCATCCCTGACGGGTAGGGTGAGCTGTCCTAGCCTCTCACTCTTTAGCCGCTGCTTGCGAGCCATATCAGCCAGGTCATAGCGGCAGTGGCAGACTGTACAGCTCGCTCGCAGGTTCTCAGGGCGGCAGTCTGCTGGCTGATGGTTGAGATGAGAGACGGTCAGCAGGAAGCGGCCTAGCTTGCGCTTCAGCGTCAGCCCCATTTCAGGCAGATCTACAGCCTCAAATAGATCGGCCTCCCACTCGGAGCCGCTGACTCTGCTGATCAGCTCCTCGTCATCTTCGCCCGGTCTGCGGCAGGGTCGCCCGCACTGCTGGCAGTTCCAATCAGCAGCGGTCTTTATGTCCAGCGCGATTTGACCCCAGTTTTTGGGGTACAGGTTTCGGTTCATCGGCATGGCTCAGCTCTCCTGATCCGGTCGTCTGATGCAGTCGTCAGAGATGATGAAGCGGTTGCCCTTGATCTCGACATCCGAGGCAGGCGATAGGCTCTTGATCCGCTTTGAGTAGTACATCCTCTCACGGGCGATCCGGTAGGTTGCAGGTATCCACTCATCATCGATCCACACCTCGACCGGATCACCTTTCTGGAGTGGTGGAGCGATCACAATGGCCTCAGACCCCTCAAAAGCCCGATCATCCCCGATCATCCCCGAATCCCGATCACTAGCCCCAATCACATCCAATCCATTGCCTTGTATAACTTCTAGCGATTCGCGTTCGGACGATCGCTCTTTCTCACCGCTCTGAACTGGAAAAGTATTTTTTACCCCGATCCCCCGATCGTCAATCGCTAAGACGTTGTTTTCATGCGGGTTTACATTGGATCTAAGGTCACTGATCGGAGGCTCTTCCGGAATGTACGCCTGATCGCGCCAAGGAAACTGAGGCAAACAGGCGAAATAGAGGTATCCGCGATGCCCTCTTGTACTACTCGGTCGCCTCGAAATTACGCCCTTGCTCCAGAGTTCTTGAAGCGCTCTCCGGGTTGATGGCTGACTGATTGAGCAGCTCTGAGCTATCTCGATTGGAGCATAGGCAATGCCGCGATTGTCGTCTTGATGCAGCCAGAGCCGAATCTTTTCTTCCTGGGTCACGCTCGCCCCATCCTCATCATCGGCATGGCCTAAATAGGTGAAGCTGTGAGCATCCTCATCAAAGATGAAGCGGTAGCGACCGGGCGCGCGGCCTAAGCGGGTTTTCTGCACCGATAGAATCCGCTCACCTGCTGAATCAGCATGAGCCAAGCCCCAGACCTCACTCACTGAGTTATGGATCGCCCTGGTTCCCCGTGCCTGCCCAGCGGCGTTGCTATGGTGAATCAGGCAGATCGTGACGTTGAACTCTGAGCAAAGCTGGGTCAGCTGGAGAATGGGGCGGGCGTACTCCATATCGTTTTCACTGAACAGGCTCGACTGGTTAACCGCTGAGAGAGAGTCAATCAAGATGAAGGCGGGCTGCTGCTGCTCGATGTACGTTCGCAGCCTCGCAATCGCGTCTAGTGTCCAGTCGGTCAGAATGTCGAGCGGCGCGTCATCTGGCAGCTGTAGCAAGTCCATCCGGCTCCTGAGCACAATCTCTGGCTCATCGCACTGAACCAGCAGCCCGCGCCCCTGCTTCACCTGGTAGCCATTCCAGGGCGTTCCCATGACAATCGACTCTAGCCACTGGTAAGCCATCAGCGTTTTGCCGGTGCCGCCGTCGCCATAGAACAGCAGATTTGTTCCCTGCGGTAGCCAGCCGGGAATCAGCCAGGGCGTATCGGTATCGGTCTTAGCTCTCAGATCAGCCAGCGACATCGGTTTGATTGGCTGCTGATTGAGTAGAGCCTTATTGAAGCACTCCATGATTTCGCGGTAGCTGCGTTTGTGACGCTTAGCCAGCGCTTGAAGCTTGTAGAGCCGCAGCCCCTGATCCGTCACTGAGGCTTCAATCTCTGCAATCTGTTTGATCAGCGACTGAAAATCGACATGCTCAATGTCGATGCCTGACACCTGCTGAAAGATGGCGGCGGCAACTTCCTCTGCCACTTCCAGGGGTATCTGGTGAGCCTTGGCGACTTGAGCAACCTGAGCCTTTGTGTATGCGCGGCTTGGCGCTCTCATCGCGCTCAGCAGCTCATCAGAAACCTCACGGCGCATATCAGCTTGCATCGCATCAGTTACGGGATTCATGATCCAATTCTCCAGAGGTAAAAGAACTTAAAAAAGCGGCTGCAATTCAGCAGCCGCGAGGGTTGACGTTATGACGCGATTTTCAGGAATCCAGTAGTGTGACGCTGTAGAGAGTTCATGGGCTAGAACTCTCCGCCGCTGCTGGGCAAGTCTGGATCGCCCGGTTCAGGACGCAGCTGGCAGTTAGAATTCTGCTGCACTGCCAGCCAGACCGCCGCCGCCTCATCTCCGAAGATAGAGAGCTTGTGCCCGTCTATAATGAGGCTGAGCGTCGTCCTAGTGGCTGAGGTCCCCGGTTTCGGAAACATGATCTCAGCGTAGGATATGGCTTCCAGCATCAAGACCTTATTCTTGACTTGAATCAACATCGCTCGATCTCATTTCTGCTAAACAATTTGACGAAGATCTGAAGCGGCTTGCAGGCCGCTTTTTTATTGGGCTGGCGGCTTGTTGAGTTCCTGAATGAGCAGGTCGGCAGCCAGTACCGCTTCAGCGGCAAGCTGCTGAGCCGTATTGTCCAGGTCAAGGCTCAGCATCCCAGCCATCGCCAGCCCTGCGAATAGCTCGCGCTTAGTCATGCCGGGAAAGCAGTCGATCAGCTTGTCATCAAAGAATTCTGGTACGGGAAAAGCAGACTCATGCATGTGTAGTTCCTCTGTATTGATTGACGAGAAAGCCGCTAGGGCTGTTGATATGGGGATGAGCAGGGCGATCACCTTCTGGCTGGAGAGAGTCACCCTGCCCAGAACACCCAAATAACAGGAGTTCACTAAGAATCTTAAACTGAACTCCTGTTCATGAACAGGAGTTCAGTTTAAGATGAAGAGAAATCGTAACGAGTCAGCTTTCATGAACTTCCTGCGTCAAAAGAACAAAACGCCCGAAGATGTAGCCGCCGCTCTGGAAATCTCGCCTAGAGCGGTTTACTACTGGACATCGGGCACGAGAGAACCACGTCTAACGGTTAGACAAATACAGGCTCTATGCAGATTGCTGGATTGCTCTGTCTTTGATCTGCCGCCCGATTTCGGAATGGTTGACAGTTAGAACCCATGCTAAAGAGTTCAAGACACATATCGAGCCAGGGCGGCTAGCGGCCACCCCGGCTTTATCCCCAAAGTTGAGTAAGAACTAAGGAGACAGTACAGATCATGACTAATTCAGAAGACAACAGCCCAGATCTAACGGCTCACCCCTCCAGACAGATCACTAAATTGCTAGAGATTCAGATTGCGCAGATCGGCTTGCAGATAGCGCAGGCTCAAACCCAGATCGATCTA
>JAHHHV010000056.1 GCA_019359155.1 Pegethrix bostrychoides GSE-TBD4-15B | reverse complement strand
CTATCTGCGAAATGGCGTGCAGGAATATCTGGTCTGGCAGGTGTTTGAGCAGCGCCTAGACTGGTTTTGTCTTCAGGATGGCGCTTACATATCGCTGAGTCCGGATGAGGCAGGCACAGTTTGCAGCCGCGTCTTTCCAGGACTCTGGCTAGCGGTGTCGGATCTGCTCTTAGGCAATATGCAGCAGGTATTGGCGGTGTTGCAGCAGGGTTTGGGCAGCACAGAGCATCAGCAGTTTGTGAAAAAGCTGGCAGGTCAAACGCAGCTTGAATAATCGTTAGGTTAGCTCGCTACAGCAGCAGAACTACAGGTACTTCTTCAGCAACAGCTCCAGCTTGGCTTTTGTCACAGCAGATGCTTGATCCAGCGGCGTGATGACTGCATATTTTAAAGCTGAATGTGCTGCCGACTCTGGCGGCTGAGCAACCAGACGACGCACGGTTTCCTGGACGACGCGCTGAGCGTTGACGGCGTTTTTGGTCAGATTTTGGATGATCATTTCCACCGTAACGCTATCGTGATCTGGATGCCAGCAGTCGTAGTCTGTAACTAGCGACAGCGAGGCGTAGGCAATTTCAGCTTCGCGTGCCAGCTTAGCTTCGGTGAGGTTGGTCATGCCAATCACCGTTGCGCCCCAGCTGCGGTAAAGCTGCGACTCGGCCTTAGTCGAGAAGGCGGGGCCTTCCATGCAGATATAGGTGCCGCCCCGGTGCAGCGTAATATCCGGCAGCTTCAGGCTGTCAATCGCATCGCCCAAGACCGCCGCCAAGTTGGGGCAAATTGGGTCGCCAAACGTGACGTGCGCCACCAGACCTTCACCAAAAAACGTGGCGGCGCGGTTTTTAGTGCGGTCAATAAACTGATCTGGGATCACCATATCGAGCGGGCGCGCTTCGGCCTTGAGCGAACCCACCGCCGAAGCCGACAGCAGATACTCCACGCCCAGACTCTTCATGGCATAGATGTTGGCGCGGTAGGGCACTTCGCTGGGCAACAGGCTGTGGTGGCGGCCATGCCGAGCCAAAAAAGCGATGCGGGTGCCCGCTAAGCTACCCAAAATCAGCTTGTCTGAAGGCGCACCAAACGGCGTGTCAATTTGGCGCTCTTCTATATCTTGAAGGGCTTCCATATTATAAAGACCGCTGCCGCCCATTACCCCAATTTTGACTTCCATTTCCACCTCTGATTCCACCTCTGATTTCCAGCTCTAACCTGGCTTGTCACACCGCCGCTTGCGTGGCTATTCTATCAGGCCAGCTCGCAGCAGCCAAAATCCGCTGTAGGTCATGCCGGAACTATCGGGCTGCACCAGCAGAAAATGTAGCCCTAGCGCCGCCTGCTGCCGACTCTGAAAGCTACGGCCAGCGGCGTTCACCTCCGGATCGCTGAAGGTGGTCAGCACCCAGCGATCGACGAGTCCGGCTGCGAGGATTAGCCCATCTGGCTCGCCAGACATAGCGCTGAGCGCATAGGGCTTGACCTGCTGCAACCAGCGCGTCAGGGGCATAGCGCGCCGTCCCGCCTCGATGATTACGCCGGGAATTGGCAGATCAGACGGCAGCTTTAGCGTCAGCGGCAACCGAGATGCAGGCATTTCCAGCACCGGAATTGGGCGATTTTGAAAAGCGGGAATCAGCTCGCTGGCGGGCAATGCGGCAAACTGCCAGCGCTCGCCCCAGAGGTTTTCGGGCAGGGGCAAGGGCGGCGGCTGGTCGATTGCAGTGGGCTGATAGGGCTGACCCAGCGGCGGCGGGCTGTAGTTGGGCAGCGTTGGGTATTGGGCGGCGCGTTCGTGCAGCAGCAGCTTCAGGGCGGGCAGGTCGCGGCTCGGCTCAATGGCGATGCTGAGGGGCAGGCAGGCGGTTTCCAGCAGGCTCAAGCACTGAGGCCGAAACAGCTGAATCTGCTGGGGCAGTCCGCCCGCTGCGGTCGCAAAGGATTGCAGGGCTTGGGCTAGCCAGTCGGCGCTCACCCCAGGCTGCGGGCAGTAGGCTTGAGCCGCAAACGCCTGAGCGTCACGAATCGGCTCGCAGGCGACTAGCTCCCAAATTGGGTTGCCCTGCGCGTCTTGCAGCGGACGACGATAGAAATCAACCTGCCAAATCTTCATGCCAAACTTCCATGCCAAACTTCCATGCCAAATTTGCGGGACTGCCTTGCTTTATTTCTAGGCTATCAGGTCGGGTCATTAACTCAGGTCGTCAGGGTTCCTTGACTCTGGGTGCTAGCGATGCTTTTCTGTGGCGTAATAAGATAGGCGTTGGGGTCTGTTCAACTGTGGGGCTGATGTTATGGGGCTGATATTATGGGGCTAAGCGAGCTATAGCCGAGTAAAAATGTAGCGCTCATGAGCGCAGTTTTGATCCTAACCAATTCCAAAAATTTTCACTTTACCTGACTGACTATGAGTACAGATGCAATTCGGTTTTTGATGTGCGCGCCCGATCACTATGACGTAGACTATGTGATCAATCCCTGGATGGAAGGCAATGTTCACAAGTCTTCTCGCGAGCGAGCAACTGAACAATGGCAAGGTCTATTTCACTTAATTAAAGAACATGCGATTGTGGACTTGGTGAAGCCAGAGCTGGGCGTACCCGACATGGTGTTTACGGCCAACGCCGGGCTGCTGCTAGAAAATACGGTGGTGCTGAGTCGGTTTTACCACAAAGAGCGGCAGGGCGAAGAGCCGTATTTCCAAGCCTGGTTTGAGCAGAACGGCTTTACGGTGCATACCCTGCCCAAGGATCTGCCATTTGAAGGAGCTGGAGATGCGCTGCTGGATCGCGAAGGGCGCTGGCTTTGGGCGGGCTACGGCTTCCGTTCGGAGCTAGATTCACATCCCTATCTGGCCAAGTGGCTGGATATTGAGGTGCTGTCGCTGCGGCTGATGGACGAGCGATTCTATCACCTAGACACCTGTTTCTGCCCGCTGCTAGATGGCTATCTGCTCTACTATCCGCCTGCCTTTGATGCCTATTCCAACCGCCTAATTGAAATGCGCGTGCCGGAGCAAAAGCGGATTGCGGTTGAAGAGGTCGATGCCGCGAATTTTGCCTGCAACGCGGTGAATATCAACCAGATTATTATTATGAATCGGGCAAGCGACGGCCTGAAGCAGCGGTTAGGGACAGCCGGATTTCAGGTGCTAGAAACGCCTTTGACCGAGTTCCTGAAAGCAGGCGGCGCGGCCAAATGCCTGACGCTGCGTACCACCGAGCCGATTCAGCCTTTGCACAGCGCCGCCGCCACCGTCGAGAGCCGCACGATTCAAATGGCCGGACATCTGCTCGATTCAGGCTTGATCAACCGAGCGCTGGATATTATCACTGAAGGCGGCGGCAGCTTTCAGGTGCTCAATTTCAGCCTCGGCGAGCAGAAGCAAAGCACCTCCAATGCCGAGATTCGGGTGACTGCTCCCTCGCACAGCGTCATGGAAGAGATCATGGTGCAGCTGATTGATCTAGGAGCCGTGCCGCGTCCGCAGGAGGTCTGCGACAATCCGCTGGCCGAAGTGCTGCAAGACGGCGTAGCGCCCGACGATTTTTACGTCACCACGATTTATCCCACCGAGGTGCGGGTCAACTGCGAGTGGGTGCGGGTGCAAAATCAGCGGATGGATGGGGCAATTGTGGTGGCGCAAACCCCTAGCGGCGCGACTGCTGAATGTCGGCTGCTGCGAGATCTGAAGCGGAGCGAAAAAATCATCGTCGGCGTGGAGGGGATTCGCACCGTCCGCAAAGCTGAGTCACGCGATCTGCGGACTGCCGACAAGGAGTTTAGCTTCATGGGATCAGGCGTGTCTAGCGAGCGGCGAGTGGAGCTGCTGGTGGAGCAAATCGCCTGGGAGCTGCGCCAAATCCGCGACCGGGCCGGCAAGGTGGTCGTGGTGGGTGGCCCAGTGGTGATCCATACGGGCGGCGCGGATCACCTGGCGCAGCTCATCCGGGATGGCTATGTGCAGGCGCTCCTGGGCGGCAACGCAATTGCGGTGCATGACATTGAGCAGTCGATGATGGGGACATCGCTGGGGATGGACATGAAGCGCGGCATTTCGGTGCGGGGCGGACATCGGCATCACCTGAAGGCGATCAATAGCGTGCGGCGGGCAGGCAGCATTACGGAGGCGGTGGAGCAGGGCTTGATCAACAGCGGCATTTTTTATGAATGCGTCAAGCATCACGTACCGTTCTCGCTGGCTGGCTCAATCCGCGACGACGGCCCACTCCCTGACACCAAAATGGATCTGCTAGAGGCGCAGGCTGACTACGCACGGCTGATTGAAGGTGCAGATATGATTCTGATGCTCTCTTCCATGCTGCATTCGATTGGCGTGGGCAACATGACTCCGGCAGGCGTGAAAATGGTCTGCGTCGATATTAATCCGGCAGTCGTCACAAAGCTCAGCGATCGCGGCTCGGTGGAGTCGGTGGGGATTGTCACTGACGTCGGGCTGTTTTTGAGTTTGCTGATGCAGCAGCTCAGCAAGCTGACGAGTCCTTATCAGTTGGCGCAGGCTGCATCAGCAGAGCGGAAATAGTCTCTAAGCCAGGGGAGGAGGAAGCTGCGGCCATCCTTCCCTGGCGATTGTTTCCCTGGCGATTGTTTCCCTGTGGAATATGGCATCTGGAGCGGCAATTCCCTGATACTGACCGCTGACCAAACGAAATCCAGCAAACTCCAGCGTCTCTGGATCAAACCAGCAATATTCAGGTATAGGCCGAACGTTCTGATACAGTTCTCCTCAGCTATCGCATAGACGGCTTGACGCACAGATTGGAGCGAACCTGGATCAAGATGAACCATTGCAGAATTTATTGCAAATTTTCCAGTATGACTGTAGTTCAGCAGGAAATTGAATATAGCCCAGATCTCACACCTCTGATTCTAAATGCATTTCAATTGGGATAGACTATAGCGTTCCAGGCTCCAGTAGCCGCATTGCTAAATTACGACAGCCTGCACAGTCACAGCCATATTGATCAATTGCCAGATCTCCGACCGCATCGACACCTGCACCAAGCTGTGAGTTTTGGCAGCTGCAATCTGCTTGACCATCCTGATCCAGCTGGGCAAACTGATTGGGTTCGCTGGCCGAGAACTCGACATATCCAGAAGCAGCGGGCTTTATATCAACTGTGCTGTTGGCTGGCTCAGCTTGGGCAGAGGCAGCGAGCAGGACAATGGCTGAAAAGCTAGCAGATCCGAGAAAGCCGAGAGGACGAGTCAGGGCAGATTGCGACGCAGATTGCGGCATAGTTGCTTCTTGGGTATGTGCAGAACGCCTGTTAGTTTATCGCATTCAAATTAGTTCGATGCAGAGAGCTTGATCAATTTTTGGGATGGTTTTTTGGGGATGGTTTTGTGAGATAGTGCTGAACAGAGGCTGAATCGGGCAATGCTCATCGTCAGCTTCCTGATGCTCAGACTCAATCATTTCCTATCATGTCCGACCAAGCTATTAGCGACGCAGTTGCCAAACTCTACGACACCTACCCGTTTCCGCCAGAGCCGCTTTTAGACGAGCCGCCGCCGGGATATAACTGGCGCTGGAACTGGCAGGCAGCCTACAGCTTCTGCGCCAACCGCCTGCCGCAGCGCCGCAACATTCGGATTTTGGATGCAGGCTGCGGCTCCGGCGTGGGCACGGAATATCTGGTGCATCTCAACCCGGAAGCTGAAGTAATTGGCATTGATCTAAGCGCCGGAACGCTGGCCGTAGCAGAGGAGCGCTGTCGGCGATCTGGGGCAGAGCGGGTGCAGTTTCAGCAGCTCAGCCTGTTTGATGCGGCACAGCTTCCCGGCGAGTTTGAGCTGATTAACTGCGTCGGCGTGCTGCACCATACGCCCGATCCAATTCGCGGCATTCAGGCGTTGGCGCAAAAGCTGGCTCCCGGCGGCATTATGCATATTTTCGTCTATGGCGAGCTGGGGCGCTGGGAGGTGAAGCTGATGCAGCAGGCAATTGGCTTGATTCAGGGCGGGCAGCGCGGTGACTATCGGGATGGCGTGGAGGTTGGGCGGAAGATCTTTGCGGCTTTGCCTGAAACAAACCGACTGGTGAAGCGCGAACAGGAGCGCTGGTCGATTGAGAACCATCGGGACGAATGCTTTGCGGATATGTACGTGCATCCGCAGGAGATTGATTATAATATCGAAACGCTATTTGAGCTAATCGACGCTTCAGGACTCGAATTTGTCGGTTTCTCCAATCCTCGCACCTGGCAGCTGGAGCGACTGCTGGTCAAAGCGCCCGACCTGCTGGAGCGCGCCCAGACCCTCACCGAACGCCAGCGCTACCGTCTGGTGGAGCTGCTCGACCCAGAATCTATTGCCCACTACGAGTTTTTCCTGGCGCGTCCGCCGTTTAGCCGCTCTGACTGGAGCTTAGACGCAGCGCTGCTCGGCGCTATCCCCAGCCGCAGCCTTTGCATGGAAGGCTGGGAGAGTCAGACGTTATTTAACGCAGACTATCAGGTGGTGCATTTGAGCGATCCGGAGTGGCGGTTTCTCAAAGTCTGTGACGACAACCAAACCCAAACCGTCGCGCAGATCTTGCCGCAGGCTAACCTGACGCTGGATGGGGTGCGAGCTTTGCAGCAGCAGCAGTTGGTTTGGCTACGGGCAGCCTCTTGATTTAAGGTGTCCTAGTAAGCAGAGTTTTCTAAAACTGGGGTGATATCTTGGCAACAGTCTAGATCCCCAACCCGCTATGGACATTACTCCTGAAACTAAACAGCTCATTGCCAGCATCCAGCAGTTGAAGCCGCATTATGCTGATCCAGCCTCGGCGCTATTTCTCGACTTTTACTGTCAGTGCAGACAGGGCTGTGATTATCTGTTTCCGCCTACGGTACGCGAGACAGTGCGGCTAGTTGATATCTTGCAGTGGTTTTTTGAATGCGCTGAGCGCGGCCAGCCGAACAATCTGGTGCGGCTGATGTGGAAGGATGTAGCGGGGCCAACGTTGGCTGAATATATGGCCGACGAAAAAATCGAGCAACAGCTGCAAGCCGCTTTCACGACGCATTTGAATCAAGAGTTAGAGTCTTGGGACAGAACCATGACATCCAGCGGCAACGTCAAGCTATTGCTGAAAGACCTGCTGAACGAGATCCACCAGGTGGAGCAGAGCTGTGCCAAATCCTTAACTTGAGCCATAGAGACTCATAATCTAAATCTTCCTAGCGCTGCTTTGTCTGAAATTAATTAATCTTGTCGTCGTAATATTTGTTCTGTAGACTACATCATTTTTGTTTCAGACTATACAGATGCTCAAAAATATCCAGAAAAACAGCTGTTTGTAAGCTCGATAGCATTCTTTTAACGGACGAAAGTTTTATGGTGTTGGCACAAATCCTTTATTGAGATTGAGCCAACCTATGCTAGCACCCACCCATCGAACCAAGATTGTGGCAACGATTGGGCCTGCCAGTCGCTCTCCAGACGTGCTAAAAAAGCTGGTCAAAGCCGGAATGAGCGTGGCTCGCCTCAACTTTTCGCACGGCAGCTACGCCGATCACGCCGCAACAGTCGCCGCGCTGCGGGCAGTCGAGGCAGAGCTAGATATGCCGATTACGATCTTTCAGGATTTGCAGGGGCCAAAAATTCGAGTCGGCGAGATGCCGGAGGGCGGGCTATCGCTGGTTGAAGGCGAACTGTTCCAGCTCGTTCCGGTCGCCGAGTACAGCGGCGCACCCCATACCGCAGGCATTGACTACCCGTTTTTGGCCGAAGAAGCCGAGCCAGGAACGCAGATTTTGCTAGACGACGGGCTGCTAGAGCTGATGGTCAAAGCCGTTGAAGGCAGTGCCGTGCAATGTATCGTGGTCAAAGGCGGGCGGCTAAAAAGCCACAAGGGGGTGAACTTGCCCAGCCTAGTGCTGCAACTGCCATCCATGACCGAAAAAGATATGCAGGATCTAGAGTTCGGGCTGTCGCAGGGCGTGGACTGGGTGTCGCTGAGCTTTGTGCGCCGCGCTGAAGACGTGCAGAGGCTAAAGGCGTTTTTGGCTGAGCGCGGCCATGCAGATATGCCGGTACTGGCCAAGATTGAAAAACCCCAGGCCGTTCAGAACCTGGAGGAAATTTTAGCCGAGGTCAACGGCATCATGGTGGCGAGAGGCGACCTAGGCGTGGAAATCCCGCCAGAGCGCGTGCCGATGCTGCAAAAGCATATTGTCCGCCGTTGCAACGAGCTGTGCATTCCGGTGATTACCGCCACCCAAATGCTGGAGAGCATGATCCACAACCCGCGCCCCACTCGCGCCGAGGCCAGCGATGTCGCCAACGCGATTGTAGACGGCACGGACGCGATTATGCTCTCTGGCGAGTCGGCGGTGGGAGCCTATCCGGTCGAGGCGGTCGCAATGATGTCGCGGATTGCCCACGAAGTCGAGAAAGGGCTGACCCATATCAATAATCCGCCTGCCAAGAGCGATGTGCCGCACGCCCTCAGCGAAGCCATCAACGCCATCGACGACGTGCTAGAGCTAAAGGCCATTGTTGCCTTTACCAGCACCGGACATTCGGCGATTCTGGCCGCCTCCGAGCGCCCTAAAGCTGCCGTGATTGCGATTACGCCAAACGAGCGCATCTACCATCGGCTCAACTTGGTTTGGGGCGTTCAGCCGCTCATGATTGAGCAGGAGTCTGACACCTTTGAGGATGTGCTGAAGCAGGTAGAAGACTGTTTGAAAGCACGTCAGCTCGTGGCCAGCGGCGACCGGGTGCTGATTATGGGCGGCATCCCCATGCGGCAGACGGGCGGCACCAACTTCCTGAAGCTACATACGTTCTAGGAGAATTAATCTGGGATAGTTAAAGCAGAACCCAACATAGCTCAGTTCATATGGCTCAGCTCATCTTGATTCGGCATGGTCAGAGCACCTGGAACGCAGCCAACAGATTTACGGGCTGGGTGGATGTGCCGCTGAGCCATCAGGGGCTAGCCGAGGCGGCGCTGGCGGCTCAAAAGCTGAAGAACTACTCGATTGACATTTGCTTTACCAGCCTGCTGATTCGCTCCATCCAAACGGGGCTAGTTTGCCTGGTCGAGTCAGCAGGCGTGATCCAGCAGGGCAAAAGTCCAGTGCTTCACCATGACGCAGATGACCCGGACTGGCAGGGCTGGGATCAGCATGTGGGCGACCCGGACGCAGAAATTCCGGTATTTCCGGCGCAGGCACTCGATGAACGCTTCTACGGCAATTTGCAAGGGCTCAACAAGGCTGATACTGTCGCTCAGTATGGCGATGAGCAGGTGAGGCTTTGGCGGCGCTCCTATGTGGTAAAACCACCGGGCGGTGAAAGTCTGGCCGACACGGTGGCGCGTGCCGTACCGTTTTTCAAATCGCGGATTTTGACGCATCTGCTGGCGGGCGAGACGGTGCTGGTGGCGGCGCATGGCAACTCGCTGCGCGCCATCATCATGCACTTAGAACAGATCAGCGAGGCCGAAATTCCGCTGCTGGAGTTGGCGACGGGTGTACCAATTGTCTATGAGCTAGACGGCGAAGGCCAGCTGTTGAGCAAGCAGGTTTTGGCAGATAAAGCTGCGCCAAAACCGAGTCTGTAAAATAAAGTGTGTGTGCGACGTGAAAGGTGCGTATTAAGGTGAGATTTCACCTGAAAGACTGAGGAGCCGTCTCCTCCAGGGATTTCCTCTTCCCTGTCCCCCCGTAACAGAGTCTCTGACTCCGGTCACGCTGGCAGTAAGTAATGAACCCAGTGGAATGCAGACCACGAAAGCCTAGAAACCGATAGCCTAAATCAGTCAATGGGCGAGGGGAAGACGAAGTGGGGTTAACGAACAGTCAATCATCTAGGTTCCGTTATTATTTGTGGGGTGAAATCAGGCTGATACACCCTGACCAAAATGGTGAGCAGGTCGGCTGATTCAGGACACATGGAATCAGTAGAGGAACAAAACTCCTGCCGGAATACCGATGAAACCCGGCTTCGTTGCATGTCTAATATGGGCAACACGGTAAACCCAATGAGTTCTCTGATGCGCTTCAAGCTTCAGAGTAAGCCAATCGTAAGAACGGTGAATCACGCAGTGGGTAAAGGATGCTGGAGAAAGCGAAGGTTCCTGGTAATGCAGGGAATAGGAATACCCCTTGGGAAGCCTAACGGCTACAAGCTTTGTTCCACACCGAAAGGTGGCAGACTTCCAGCAGGTTCTCAACGATAAGGTCACGGTAAAGGTACCTAATCCACTGTGAAAGATAGAGTCAGCGATGACATTGGAGCAGAGGCAGGCATTCTCAACTGGGCAGCCGTCAACTGGAAGCTCGTTAAGAAGCGCGTGAGGAACCTAAGACAGCGCATTTATCGTGCGACTCAGAACCAACAGTGGAAGCGGGTGAGAAGCCTGATGAAGCTGATGCTTAAAAGCTACTCCAACCTGCTACTTGCAGTGCGGCGCGTCACTCAAGACAATCCGGGAAAACGGACGGCTGGTATTGATGGTCAGACGGCCTTGACCCCAGAACAACGAGTGGCGTTGGTCAACGAGATGAAGGAATACAACCTGTGGCAGGTTCAGCCAGTTAAACGGATCTACATCCCCAAATCCAATGGGAAATCTAGACCATTAGGGATTCCAACTCTTGCAAACCGCGTCGCACAAGCGATTGTCAAGAATGCTTTAGAACCAGTTTGGGAAACGAGATTCGAGGCCAATTCCTACGGATTTCGCCCAGGCCGGTCTGTCCAGGATGCGATTGCCCAATGCCACATCCGGCTCAGGCAAGGGAACCATTGCTCAAATGACCAATGGGTACTGGATGCCGATATCAAAGGCGCGTTTGACAACATCAGCCATCAGTACATTCTCGATGCGATTGGAGAACTACCGGGTCGCAACTTGATTCATCAATGGTTGAAGGCAGGCTATGTTGAATCTGAAATTCTTCATCCAACAACGAGCGGGACACCTCAAGGTGGAGTGATATCGCCACTTCTAGCCAACATTGCGTTAGACGGCATCGAACACCTACTCAAACGAGGCAACCCGAAATCAACCCAGTATGGATTCGTCCGCTATTGTGATGATTTCGTGGTCACTGCTCGGAGTGAAGCGGAGATTTTGGACATCCAGCCACTCATTGAGGAATGGCTAAAAACAAGAGGTTTGGAACTGAACGCCGATAAAACCAACATTGTTCCTGTCGAACAAGGATTCAATTTCCTAGGGTTTCACATCCGTCAGTTCCGCGATGGTTGCTTCACAATACCGCAAAAAGACAAAGTGCTGGCATTTCTCAAACAGATTAGAAAATGGCTGATTGCACACCAAACGGTAGCACCCGAAGCAGTCATCTCATACCTCAATCCCATTCTTCGGGGCTGGAGCGACTACTACAAACAGGGTGCAAGCAAACGGGTGTTCAACTTTGTGGATTCAGAGCTATGGAAAATGCTCTGGCAATGGTCACTGAGAAGACATTCCAACAAAGGGAAACGCTGGGTCGCCAAGAAATACTTTCTCCTCTCTCCGGGAGATAGTTGGATATTCAAGGCGAGCATTTCTGACCGTCAAGGTGGCAAGAAAATCATTACTCTCTATCAACTGAGCACGGTGATGATTCGGCGTCACATCAAAGTCAGAGGAAATGCATCTCCAGATGATCCAACCTTGCAGCCCTACTGGAAACAACGCCGCACCCAATGCGGAAAATCGTATTGGTCAAACGGCTCGAAGTTCTACCATGTGGCGCAAAACCAGCAGTGGAACTGTCCAGTATGTGGCGAACACCTGTTTAACGGAGAAGCGATTCACACCCACCATCAAGTTGCGGTGAGAGCAGGCGGAACGAACGAGGTGGACAACCTGGTTCATCTGCACGAAAACTGTCATCGCCAGATTCACATGGGTCAAAGTTCTGAGCTGCAAGAGAGCTTGAGCCGGATGATGGGCGAACTGTCAAGTCCGGTTCTGAGGGGAGGGGAATAGGGCGACCTACTTTCCCTTACCCGACCAGAGGCTGAATCTCTCAGGAAAGTCGATTACTGTACTACTTAATTCCTGGAGACACCCCATGACGATTCGACCTGAAATCCTTTTTCCGTCGAAATCCTTGAAATCCAGTCTGTACAAGCCTTTCAGCGATTTTTCTCATTCTTTCCCAACAGGTCTAGTAGTCTGTCAAGCTAAAAATTGTGAGTTTAAGGGAAAATAGAGCGGTTATTCACAGTCAACCTTTCGAGATATCGTGACCACTCACTATGCCCAAGAACTATATTGTCCGGTTAAGTCAACA
>JAHHHV010000055.1 GCA_019359155.1 Pegethrix bostrychoides GSE-TBD4-15B | reverse complement strand
GCTGTGCGACGAGTATCACAGAGGTCGGCAAAGGCTTCGACGATAGCAAGTTGAGGCATCGAGGTCAGGGTTTGAGAGATGGCCTAACTACCATATCAGTTTCACAATTGGAATGAAATAGCCCTGGGTATTGGAACCTCGTTTCAATTTTTGCAAAATCATACCGCTATTCAGCAACGTTCCATTTCCTTTGGCGGTTGTCAACGAATGAGTGGCATCTTGTTCCTCTCCCGGTAATGCTCATCGAAATCGTAATCTGACGAGAATAGTTTGCCTGTCTACGCTTCTAGATCAAGAGAACAATTTCTAGGTTTCTATTGTCCAATCCAGCGCAGCAGCAATCTGTGCGGCTAGCTGAAGCGGCTCGAAGGGTTTAGCAATCGCTGCGACTGTGCCGAGATGACTATAGCGACGACGGTCAGAGGCCTGCATCTTTGCCGTTAGCAGAATGACTGGAATAGACTGAGTCGCCACATTCTCTTGAAGTTTTTGAAACGTCATGATCCCATCCATATCGGGCATCATCACATCTAGCAAAATGGCATCTGGCTGTTCAGCTTCGGCTTGAGTCAAACACTGCTTGCCAGAGCCAGCAAGCAGCACTTCCCAGCCAGCCACCGTCTCCAAACAGACTTTTGCAACTTCCTGAATGTATTCCTCATTGTCAACTACTAAAATTCGTTTCACGGTAATTCACGGTAATTCACTGCTGTCTTTTGCTGTTCTGTGGCTTGTGTTGCTGTCACCTGTTGCAGCAGTGCCATCACCCGCTGCTCAAATTCCTGAATCGTCACCTGCCCTTTACTCAGAAACTCGGTCGGCCCTAATCTGAGCCGATTGCGCTCTGAGATGTCTAAATCCTTTCCAGAATAGACAATCAGCGGGATCTCTTGGAGCTGCTGCTCTTGCTGTAGCCATTTAACCACCGTAAACCCGTCTCCCTCTGGCAAAATCAAATCCAGCACCAGCAGATCAGGCGTAATGTGCTGACTCAAGCGAATCGCTTCTTGTCCGGTCTTGGCATGAAAAACCGTCACTCTGTGCTGTTCAAACAATGTTACCAACACCTCTGCCAAGTTTTGATCATCCTCTACAATCAGCACCTGGATTGAGCCAGGTGATTTTGCCAAGCCCTGCCCCAGCGATTGCAGCAGCAGCGATTCATCTAGGGGCTGACTCGTCCAATCCACACAGGCATCTGCTGAGGTTCTAGCAGCCTGCTGCCAGCTTGGGGATGGCTCCACAGGCAGGGTGAAATAGAAGCTGCTGCCTTCACCCAAGCTGCTTTCTACCCAGATTTTGCCATCATGTTGCTGGACAATGCTGCGGCAGATCGCCAATCCCAGGCCAGTCCCTTCATGATTGCGAGAGTTGGAAGAGTCTACTTGCTGAAAGCGTTCAAAAATGCTGTCTAGCTTGCCCTCTGGAATACCACATCCTTGATCTTTGACCGTAACTAGCAAACGATCAGCCTGCTGCTGTGCCGTTAACCAAATCGTACTGCCGCTCGATGAAAATTTAATCGCGTTGCTGAGCAAATTGGTTAAGGTTTGGATGATTCGATCGGGATCAGCCTGAACCTGCAATGAGCTAGATCTAACCGATAGCGTTACCTGAGCTTGATCAGCCAGCGGCTGCACAATGTTCGCAGCTTCGGTGATCAAGTCTGCCATCTGGCAGAGCTGCTTTTCCATCTGGACGCGGCCAGATTCAATCCGCTCAATATCCAGGATGTCGTTGATCAGACGCACTAGACGGTCGGTGCTGTCTACCGCAATTTGCAGCATCCGCCTGCCCTGCTCAGAGTCGGGTTTGAGTAAGCCACTCGCCAACAGGCCGAGAGAGCCGTGAATTGAGGTGAGCGGAGTGCGAAGTTCGTGGCTGACGACAGAGACAAACTCATCTTTCATCCGCTCAATCTGTCGGCGCTCTGTGATGTCCTGCAAAAATACTGTGAACAGCATTTCCTGTCCCGTCGCCAGCTTAGAGATAGAAGCCTCGGCGGGAAATTCAGAGCCATCTTTACGCCGACCAAAAATCTCGCGCCGCTCTCCCATCCGCCGCGCCTGTACCGGGGACCTTTTGAAGTCAGTCACCTGCTGCTGATGCAGCTGAGCAAACCGGGCTGGCAGTAAAATATCTAGCGGTTGCCCCAGCACCTCTGCGGCGGCATAGCCGAAGATCCGCTCGGCTCCCTGGTTGAACAACGTGATCTGCTGCTGACGGTCGATGGAAATAATCGCATCTGCGGCAATATCTAGAATGCCTGCAAACTGGGCTTGCGAGAGTTGCAGATCGGCCTGCATTTTTTGGCGCTGATTCAGCTCTTTTTGGAGCTGGCGATTCACTTGCAGCATCTCGACAGTGCGCTCTGCCACGCGCAGTTCCAAATTTCGCTTCTCAGCCTGTAAAGCCATCTCCGCCTGCTTGCGGATGCTAATATCAACGACTGTCCCCAGGATTCGCACCACCTCACCCGCGGTGCAGTATAGCTTTCCCCGACCTTCTATCCAGTGAATGCTGTCATCAGGCCAAACAATTCGATACTGATGGCAATAGTCTGTTTTTTCAGCACGGGCATGATTGACCACTTGCAACACAGAGGCTCGATCCTCCGGATGAACGCAGGCGGCAAAAGTCCGGTAGCTACCGTCAAATGTACCGTCAGCAAGACCAAACAGCCGTTCATGCTCGGCAGACCAGATAATTTGATCAGTGAGAATATTCCAATCCCACAGGCCAATCTGAGCGGCGTTGAGCGCGAGCCGCAGCCGTTCTTCATTCTCTTGCAGGGCTGTTTCTGGGCGCTGACGGTTGCGGCGATTTCGCAAAGCTAGAACGCCATACGACAGATCTTGAGCGAGTTCACTCAGCAGGGCCATGAATCGGCTCATATTAATCCGTTGGGTGGTTCAAAGCAGACTGGGTGAGCTTGGCGAGCTGACGTGAGAGCCGACTGCGCTCGAGTCGGTTGACAATGCGCGTCACGAGTTCTGACCCCACAATCGGCTTGCTGACAAAATCATCTGCACCCACTGCGAACACCTGATTCACTGTCTCCGCATCTGTATGCGCTGTCACAAATAGAATTGGTAGATCGCTCCAGCGCGCATCAGCTCGCACAACCTGACAAAGTTCGATGCCGCTAATTTGGGGCATGGCAATATCGAGAATTAGCAGATCGGGCGAGCTGGCTTCTAGTACGTCCCAAAACTGCTGCGGCTCCGCCAGCGTGGTCACCTTAAATCCCCAAGGGGTGAGCAGCGCTCGCACAACAGCCAGCAGCTGCGGATCGTCATCGACCACCATCACTCCCGCTTTCTCCCGATCAGCCCGATGCAATTCTTGGTGGACAGCCTCCAAAACCTGCGCCGGAGGAGCCGATTGGGGGATGAAGATGCGCCCACCTAGACGGGTAATCTGCAAGCGTTCGCTCAAGTCACACTGCTCAGTCCAGATAATCACGGGAACCGGGGGAACCTGCTGACGCAGTTCGCTCAGCAAGGACAGACTGGCCTCCAGCGTCGGCGCAATTGCCGGATCTAAAATCACGATATCTGGCAGCTCTAGGAGAATTTTGTCTCTGGCTCTGGTGATGTTGGCAGCGACTGTGGCTCGCAGTCCCCAAATCGCGGTTTCGCTCGTTAGGCGTTGCGTGATCTGGGCATCACCATTGATAATTAACAGCTGCCGCTCGTCTTCAGCTAGCGCAGCCTGAGTTTCGAAGTCAGCACGCGACCGTTCAATCTCCTGCCGCAGCGACTTGACCCATCCTCGCAGGGCGGTGGCTTCTGCCAAAGGCTGCTCAGCCTGCAACTGCTGCTCGATGCAGTGAGCCAGCTGCGATCCCTCTGGCAAGCCAAATAGACCCAGCGATCCGGCCAGCGTATGGGCTTCCTGTCGCGCCTGTTGCTGTAAATCCTGCTCCAGGACGGACTGCTCCAAGGCGCTAACCGCTCGCTCTAGAATCTCCACCTGTTGACTGACACGCGGTTGAAATCGCTGCCAGATATGATTGATGCTGGCTAAAGTCTGCGGCGACACCGGCGGATGACTCTGAAAAGATACCTGAGCAGATAGCTGATGATCGGCAGTATCGGGCTTTAATCGATAGCCAATTCCATAGACTGTCTCAACTAAATCGCTCGGCAGCCCAACCGCTTTGAGCTTTTGGCGCAGCCCTTTGATATGCGTCCTGACGGCATCCTCTCCTGGCATCTCTTCATAAGCCCAGAGATGTTCCAGAATCATGCCGCAGCTAAACACGCGCCGACTGTTTCGCAAAAACAGCTCCAGCAGCGCATATTCTTTGGGCGTGAGGGACAGGGGCGTACTGCCACAGGTGACTTCACAGCTGCTAGGGTCAAGCCGCAAATCGCCCCACTCCAGCACAGGCTGGGCAACTGCACCACCCCGACGCAGCAGTGCCCGCACCCTAGCCACCAATTCTTCCGGGTCAAACGGCTTCACCACGTAGTCGTCAGCGCCTGCATCTAGACCAATCGCTTTATCGTGGCTACTGTCTCGTCTGGTCAGCAGCAGAATTGGCATTTGAAAACCCTTAGAGCGGATTTGACGACAGAGGCTAATGCCGTCTAGCTGGGGCATCATCACGTCTAGCAGGATCAAGTCGTAGTCAAATGTCTCAATTAGATCCCAACCCAACTGACCGTTGGGGACTACCTCAACCGCGTAATTCTGGCTGGTGAGGATAATTTTGAGCGCGCGGGCAACCAGTTCGTCATCCTCGATCACTAATATTTTCATGGAGGACGAGTTTTCAGGGCATCAGGACATGGGTCGACAACCGCAAAGACCGCTAAAGACTGAACAGACATAGATAATAGCATAGCCACAGGAAGGCTCGTTGATGGCCAGAAGCTCAACAAAATCAGTTGAGAATTGTAAATGCTAACAATATGCTGCAATCATATATTTGCGTAATATATCTGTAATAATTAGAAAAGATACAGCGGGACAAAAAATATACGAGCTTGCACAGATCAGCTTCTAGAGTTGCCAATTCTAGAGTTACAAAACCTCTCTGATTGAACCGATTCAAAAACCTATTTGAAAATCCATTCAAGTGAGTTCACCTGAATGGATAGTATATGTCTTGATAGAGTTCGGCATGGCTTCGGCGTTGCTAAAGCCGTACTTGCAATAGCTTACCGCAGGCTTGCAAACTGATTCGACTGAATAGGATTGGACTGAATAGGATTGGACTGAATAGCGGACGAATGTATAGATTGAGGCAAAATCAGCAGGGGGCAAGGGGCATGATCTAGAACATAGCGACTCATGCTGTCAAATTCTACGTCGGGACAGCTGCTCCGATGCCCCATCAAAATCAGTTCAGCCCCCCAGCGTAGAGCCAACTCACAAATTTCCGCTCCTGGATGGCCACAGGGAATTCGGAAATCAGCCACCGATCCGGCTGCCTTAACTTTATTCCAGTAGGAACGCATCACGTCAACATGATGCTGGCTCAACGAGCGAGCGGAGTTCAAAGCGTCCTCACAGCTTTGTTCAACTTGCGGTGAAACATGAACTAGCATCAGACGGGTTTCGGCAGCCGGAGCTAGAGAAATAGCATGTTCTAAAACTTGCTCACTCATCTCTGAACCATCAATCGCAACTAGAATTCTCGTATATTTATTCTGCATCTTACAATTCTCCCGAAACTTTTTTTTGTTCAGCAGATGATCAAACTTCACGATCTAATGTAATTAGTTTTACGCCGAAGTTGTGAGGAACTTGTGAAGAACCAGAACACCTGCCTGACAGGTTTCAGTCAGAGAACGAAGGTCGGTAGTCCTAAAGATGTGAGGACGAGTTGTAGCGGTGAACAAAGTGCCAGATCGCACCGATGTGATGCTCTAGTTTTTTAGCAAATGGTTTAGAAAATAACAGGGGCTTAACCATCACCAGGGCTTTGCGGGCTAAGCTTGCCCAGCCGCATCTGAGCAGGCCGCGTCGCCTCATGCCCAACGCGACCTATTTGCTTTTGTTTGATCCGTTGCTTTTGTTTGATCCATAGCCGAAATCGCTGGGCTAAAGCATCTCGCGGTTCAGATAAGGCTGTAGCGCCTTAGGGAGTTTCACCATGCCGTCAGGCTGCTGATAGTTTTCCAGAATAGCCGCCATGGTTCGCCCCACTGCCAGCCCAGAGCCATTCAGCGTATGCAGAAACTGCGTGCCTTTTTTGCCAGCTTCCTTAAAGCGGACGTTGCCCCGCCGCGACTGAAAATCACCACAGTTAGAGCAGCTCGAAATCTCGCGGTATTTGCCCTGCGAAGGCATCCAGACTTCCAAATCGTAGGTTTTCACTGCCGAAAAGCCCAGATCGCCCGTGCAGAGCGTGATGACCCGGTACGGCAAACGCAGCGCCTGCAAGATAGCCTCGGCATTCTGCAAGAGGCTTTCATGCTCCGGCCCAGACGTATCGGGATGCACAAACTTGAACATCTCAACTTTGTCAAACTGATGCAGCCGAATTAGGCCGCGCGTATCCCGACCGTAGCTGCCAGCCTCGCGGCGGAAGCAGGGCGTGTAGGCGCAGTAGTGTAGCGGCAGGCTTTCGGCTTCCAAAATTTCGTCGCGGTGCAGGCTGTTGATCGCGACTTCGGCAGTTGGCAGCAGCCAGAGATCGTCCTTATCGCACTTAAAGCTCTCTTCGGCAAACTTGGGCAGCTGACCCGATGCCGTCAGCGAGGCTGTATTTACCAAAAACGGCGGGCTGATCTCGGTGTAGCCTGCGGCAGTTTGACGGTCGAGCATGAACTGAATCAGGGCGCGTTCCAGCGCGGCTCCGGCTCCGATTAGCGTCACAAATCGACTCTGGGCAATCTTCACCGAGCGCTCAAAGTTGAGGATGCCCAGCCGTTCGCCAATCTCCCAGTGCGGCAGCTCGGCTTGGGCGGGTAGATACTCGTCGCCCCAACGCTTGATCTCGACGTTTTCTTCTTCGCTTTTGCCGACGGGCGTGGCCGGATCAGGCAGATTCGGAATCGTTAAGGCTAGGGCTTCAAGCTGGGCTTTGATCGCCTTTTCCTGCGGCTCTAGCTCGCCCAGCTGTGCCTTAATCTGATTGCCCTGATCCCTGAGCGCCTGCACTTCCGGGTCGTCTTTGGCTGCTGACTTAATCTTCTGCCCTACCTGCTTGCCAATCTCATTGCTGCGCGCCTGAAGCTGGGAGCGCTCCACCTCTATCTGCCGCTGCTGCTGGTCAAGCGCCAAGATTTCCCGAATCGGGGCACTGTAATCGCCGCGCAGATTTAGGCGAGCCAAAAACTGGTCTGGATTTTCCCGGAGCTGTCTAAGATCAATCACGAGCTTTCCTTTGCTAGCCGTTAAATGAACGCTACCAATATCTCAGGATAGCGTCTATTGCTTCAAGCGCGGCGCTTTTCTGGTGGTCGGAATTGGGGATGAACCATCACTCCACGGTTTCTACTGCACTGCCATATTTTTCAAATAGCTCTGCCAGCGCTTCTTCTCCGCTCATCTCACCTGCGCTAGTAAATCTCTCTACTTCCACTGAACCATCTACAAAAAATTCTACTTCCCATCGCTGACCTGGCACTGCAATATTCACCATAACGCTCTCTTCACGATGATGCGACAGCGTGTGGTAAATCTGCTCTGCGTCAAGCTGCGCCAGAAATCGGGTGAGTTTGGCAAAGCTAGCTGAATTTTGCGCTGAGTTACTCTCTATGCTGCTGTCCATACGGGCGGTGCTCCTGCAAGTGGCTCGATTGATTCTACCTGAAAATGTTGATCACCCTCGCGATTAGATCACTATGATTCTTTGTGCTGTCTAGGGCTTCAAATTGATAAGAGCTTTTTGAAGATGAGATAAATTTGCGAAACCTTCACCGACTATTCAAAGTTAGTTGCGCTTAGGCTTGAGGTGTTGTGTGTTGCTAACAGAGGCAGGAGTAGAGTCTTATGGGGCAGTTTTTCAATCGCGTAAGTCGCATCGTTCGAGCTGAGCTGAACTCCGATGACGTTACTCATGAGAAAAATCACCTGAGCGAAGGAACAGCCCTAGTTGTTAGAGGAGCAGTTGCAGGTGCTTCTATTGGCAAGGTTGGAATATTAGCAGGTGGGACAGGTTACAGCCTTGGTGCCGTTCCACTCGCTGCCATTGGTGCGTTAACAGGTGCTGCCCTTTACGAAGCATTGCGAGCGCTCATTGAAGATGATGCTTCCTCTACAAGTGCGGCGGCGATCGGAGCAGCAGCAGGTGCAGCAACTTCAGCGGCGATTGGAGGAGTTGGTATAGCCATCGGTGGAAGTGCAGTTGGGGTTGGTATGGCTTCAATGGCAGCAGGTGGAGCCGTGGCTGGGTTGGGTTTAGTTGGCTTGAATCGATTGTTTCAGCAAGGCATTGATCCAGAAAAGCTTTTGGATAGGGCGATCGAGCAGATGGAAGCAGACTCGCAGAACGCAAGTCAAGCAGTCATCAATATAATTGCTAGCCAAAAGCAACTTCAACAGCAGTATGAACAGGCACAAACGGAAGTCAATAAATGGAAACGGCGGGCACAACTCGCCTTGCAAAAAGGAGATGAGTATCTGGCAAGAGAAGCTCTGATCCGGAAAAAGATGCACACTAAAATTCTCAGTAGTCTTGAAGTTCAGCTCAATCAAGAACCAGCTTCAGCTAAAAACCTTAAACAAAATCTAACTCTTCTAGAAGCCAAAATCTCTGAAGCAAAAAATATGAAAACTAGGCTGAAGGCGCAGCTTGCGGCTGCTGAGGTGAATGGGCAACTGCAAAAAACAGTAGGCAATCTAGGTGCTAGCAGTGCAATGACAGCATTTGAACGCATGGAAGAGAAAGTGCTGCAAATGGAAGCACGCTCGCAGGCAGCAGCAGAACTTGCTGGAACCGATTTAGAGAGTCAGTTTGCCATGCTAGAGTCGGGGAACGTTGATGAAGAACTGGCAGCTATGAAAGCGCAGTTACTGGGATCTGCCCAGCAATTGCAGTCCCAGCTTTCCGATACTAAATCCTCGAATACTCTTCTTAGCCATGCAGCAGTTGATGTGGAACTGGAGGATTTGAAACGAATGCTCGATCAGCTTTAATAGCTATAGATTCGAGGAATTGAGTTTAAGTACCGCCTTACCGAAGAGCTGAGCGGCATAACAATTATTAGGCAGATGGACGGAGCTATCCGTATATTAGTCCCAATTTAGGCCGATGGACAGCGAAGCTCCGTATATCCACCTCGACCAGTTAGCATTATTTCAGCGTTGGCTCTGATTGTCTGCTTGACTTGCCTAAGCCCAACGAATGTTAAAAACCGCTTATCCCTACTTGCACAGAGACAAATTTCAGCAGCCAGTTCTCGCCCTTGCTGCCCGTACCGATTTCCCCCGGCAAATACATGAGCGTACTCGTGCGGTAAACCAACCTTCAGAGGGCGGACGCTGGTTCGCCCAATTGGGTATCCCGCCAGCCCTCTAAAAATCAACGCCCTGTTTGCCCAACCACTGACGCCAGATGCTTAAGAATTTGCAAGACCCGCTCCAAATCACGGTCTTGCCCCAGGATAAATTGCCGTGAACGGGCATAGTAGGGAATTGCCTGGACTATTAGCTTCAAGAAGACAAAATCTGTCCCATTGGTGACCAGCCCATAGCGAGGCAGACGGAAGTTACATTGGCTTGATCTCTAGACCTGTTGCGGAATAAAGAATCTACACTATTAGCAGGGTCTTAAAAGCCAAAAACTCCAGATTTCAACTCCACGAATAGCGTCGTTAGGCTATTCCGCAACAAGTCTTCTGGCAGGATGACTCTAAGCGCTCGGAGATTGCAGCTACAGCAGAGCAGTGGAGTCGCACAATGCTGCAGCGATCGGGACTGCTGCAACCAGGACTTTGACACCATTTATTTTGCAGACTTGATACTTCCCAAAACCTAGAATTGACAGAAGCTTCAGTCGCTCACTGAGATAGCTTGTATTGATCACGAAGTTCAAGTGCATTGCAAAAGCTATTCAGGCGACTTAGCAACGCATTGTAGTAGAGGTAGGGATCATCCCGTTCATCTTGAAGATTGGCGTACAGAGTGAGCTCTGGCTCTATGGCTAGATGATCTTGGGGGAAATCTAAGCCCGCTTCAGCTAGGCGCGTTGCTGCGATTGTAACGAGCAATGCTCCAACTGTATTTATGTTGCCATTATAAAGATCATCCAGTCCAGGTAGAATTAGCTCTGCTCCTGGCAACTCACTCAAATTCATGACTGCCCTTCTTCTGAGTTGCTCTCACAATCTTCAATGAATTTTTCAACTCTGACCCTCAGCAAACCAGGATTAAGAGAGGGGAATCGGATCAATTCGGGTGCAATGGCTTCAAGGCTATCCCGCAGTTGTTCTAAGGAAAATAGTTTCTGTGTATACATAGCTTCCACATCTTTGATATCACGGTCAAAACTCCTGGATAGCTTAGAGAGCGCTTGGGCTGTGAAGTCATAATGATAAAACGAGATTTGACCATATTTGCCAATGAAGATGCTCCTGTCACGCCAGCCTGGAAGTGGGGGTAAGAAATCCTGTGGGGAAGCGAGTTCGATATTGATGTTCAATTCTTGTTTGATTTTGGCAATTGCCTGAAAGATGCCAGGAGGTTCAGGATCTAGACGAATATCAATATCAACCGTGGAACTCCGCCATCCAATTAGTAAGGCGCTAGCACCACCCGTAAAATAAATGCTGCCTGCACCCTGAGCTTCTCTACCCAAGACTTGCATCAATCGTCCAATCTTCTGAGGGTCAACGTTCGGGCGCATAATCGGCACAAATATTTAGACAGCAACAGATTTTCCTATAGTTGTCTTCACTCATGCGTAGTCAGTAACTTCATCATAACCCAGTGGCAGGATTTGAAAATGGTGCATGAGTTTCTGACCTGTATTCATACTCAGGACTGAAGCTACTTAGCATTTCGACTCACCGATAGCTTTTCAACTACGTTCCAATGGGGTGTTGTGTGGTCTAACGTCCGCAATCACCGGACTCAGACAACCTCGAATACTTACAGATAACCTCTCAGCGGTCGATGTGCAATAGGGTCGTTAGGGTGCGGCAACTGCATACCAGATGACAGAACTATTCATCTTCTGGTAAAGAATCAGGAAGGCTGCTCTTCTCATCTTGGGTATATTCTGGCAACAGATATTGGTGAGAAAGACCCATATCTCCTGACCAAGGATATGTTGCAACAAATTTCCCATCAGCAGCAAAGAACATTGGATTAATATCTCTCCGAACAACTTCTCTAAACCAATTTGCTGCCTTTGTTGCATCAATAACAAGCTGATGACACTCTTCAACCCATATATTAAATTCTTCGCTCAATCTGTTGTATTTTTCTGCATCCCACTCTGGAATTTTGTAAAACCGAACGCCTTCGTAATATAGATTGCCATTGCTATCTTCCTTAATTTGGCAATGCTTCTGAAAAACTCTGGCAGCCTTGTGAAGTAGAATGCTTAGGGTTCTCACTGCTTTCTCTAATTCTGTTAGCGTACCGGGAAAATCAGTACTAAACACCTTTCGTCGAAAGGAGAGAAAGTCTTGAGGCAAGTTATAAGACCATCTTGGAATAGGCTCTAGAGATCTAAACGTCCATTGCTTCCACTCAGATAGGTGGCAGTATTCCACTGCTGAGTCAATTAGACTTGTATAAATCAAATCCCTGGCTTGCTGGTTTAAATTCCAGGTTTGGGACAATGTTTGCTGAACCCAAAGCTCATGGTCAGTTTTGAGAGAGTGTAGTTTCTCGATTGGAAAATCTTCGGGGTTTCTATCAATGATTGTGTGATGAGTAGGGCAAAGTAAAATCAAATTAGCATAAGAATCTCTTTCATCAGATGTAAGTGGGCTATCGCCGCGAGGACCGTTTTGCTCCTTCGCTACGATATGTGCTTGCTCACCAATTGGAAAACTGCTCTCAGTAGCTTCACTATCCTGGGTAAGCTGGAGTCTGCAATCTGGGAAAGCACATCTACTTGCGGCTCTGCCCCACAGAAGCTTGATATCTCTCTGACTGATTGCCATCTAGCCCCCGTGCCCTCAAAATCTTCTACTCAATTTTGGCTGTTTGATGAAACTTTGTGCAACACAACCTGAAACCGAAGATTACATCCTGACTCAGATTTAGCAGCCTCCTAAGAAATTAGATTTTCAATAAGCATAAATACTCACCTAACAAATCTAATTTCTTTCACCTTGAAGGTGCGTCAGCGCGTGGAATGCTAACAATTTATTGGACAGACAGTCTCCGTCCATCTACCCAGAGCCAGCTAGATGGACAGATACCTCGCTGCCTATCTATCCCACAGAGGCAGATGGACAGCAAGCTATCCGTAAATTAGTCCCAATTTAGGCAGATGGACAGCGAAGCTCCGTATATCCACCGCAACCAGTTAGCATTATTTCAGCATTGGCTCTGATGGTCTGCTCGACTTGCCCAAGCTCAACGAATGTCAAAAACCGCTCATCCCTACTTGCACAGAGACAAATTTCAGTTTATGATTCTGCAACTGGTTGCAGCGTAACTCAGCCAGTGAGGCAGAGATTCGAGGCGAGGTCGCTGACTAGAAGTGTAATCAGCACAACTAGCCAGCTAACCCAACCGGCTGTTTAACCCAGCAGGTAGGGCTGTGTCGATTATAGGGCACGCCTCCGCAACAC
>JAHHHV010000054.1 GCA_019359155.1 Pegethrix bostrychoides GSE-TBD4-15B | reverse complement strand
CAACGGCTGCTGTCTCATTTGCGGAAGATCCAGAAACTGCCTGAGCGAGTCAAGCGCTATTTTAAGCATCCTTCGATTGCTTACGCTGCTGAGTAGAATGCATTCTCTTTAATTGCCGGGTTAATAAAGTACGTTGCGTCATTGGGCTGAAATACAAAGTTGTGATTGCCGCCGCAGCCTAGGTTTTTCTGATGGCGATGGTAGGAAATCCGCTGATCGCGAGCCGCATATTCTTGACAGATGGCTGACGTGGCATCTGTAGAAGCATTATCGCCAATCACCAGGTGGAAATCAGTGTAGGTCTGAGCCAAAATGGAGTCAAGCGCAACACGCAGGTAATCTTCACCGTTGTAGACTGGAAGACCCAGAACCAGACGAGGTGAGTTCTGAGCTACGGTTGCAGTGATTGGCGGCTGTTCAGCCTCTAGGTTCAAACCAGCTTGTTGCGTCATCTTAAACCCCTTACCCATAAAAAACAAGTGAGACCTGTTGGTGTCTCTTTGCTCACTCCTCAACTCATAGCCAGATTGGAAGCAGCTCAATTAACTTCAAGGCTCACACACTATTTCTAACCAGTTCTGATTTCAGCAACCACATTAGAGCTGAGCATTTCATCTTTTCTTTATGGATGCGGCTCAGAAGTAAATTTTTGGCAGAATCTGAGCTTGATTCCGGCGCTAGTTTTTTGATGAATGCTTTTGGCGAATACTGCGACAGATAGATGCACTGCTATCTAGTGACCGCATACTCTATCAGGTGGCTCCGAGTTTCAGGCGATGCGCCAAGCCATGGGTTACCGAGCCTGAGCAGCTATCTACTGATCGACTGCTAACTATGGTCTACTTCTAACTTTTGCTTCTACTAGCACGCCCAAAACATCCTATGCGACTGCCACTAGCCACTTATCGAATCCAGTTTAACTCCGAGTTTGGATTCACAGCCGCTCAGGAGATTGCCGCCTATCTCAAAAGCCTGGGAATTTCTGACCTGTACGCCTCACCCATTTTCAAAGCAAGAGCAGGTAGCCCGCATGGCTATGACGTTGTTGATCCCACGCAGCTGAATCCAGAGCTAGGTGAGCAGGCTGACTTTGAGTCGCTAGTGCAGCAGTTGCAGGCGCAGCAGATGGGCTGGCTGCAAGATATTGTGCCCAATCATATGGCCTATGACGGCGATAATTTGTGGCTGATGGATGTTCTAGAGAATGGCTCCGCCTCCAGCTATCTTAGCTATTTTGATATTGCCTGGAACTCGCCGTTTGACAGCAATCAGGCAGCTGTTTTAGTGCCGCTATTGGGGAATTTTTACGGTGAGTCGCTGGAGAACGGCGAGATTCAAATTCAGTATGATCAAACTGGCCTCAGCGTGGGTTATTACAGCCTGAAAATTCCGCTGAAGTTAGAGTCTTACGCGACGCTGATGACTCACAACTTGGGCGCATTGGCTAAGGCGCTGGGACGTAACCATCCAGTTTTTGTACGCCTGCTAGGGATTTTGTATTCGATTAAGAGCGTACCGAGCGATATTTCCGGCAAGCAGCGCCAGGATCAGGTTGCCTTCGTCAAATCACTGCTTTGGGATCTGTACTGCGATCAGAGTGAAGTTAAAAGCTTTATTGACGACAACATCAAGACCTTTAACGGCAATCCTGGCGAACCGAGCAGCTATGACCTCTTAGACAATCTGCTGACCGATCAGTACTTTCGGTTGGCCTATTGGAAAGTTGGCGCTGAGGAGATGAACTATCGCCGCTTTTTTACGGTGAACGAATTGATCTCGGTGCGCGTGGAGCAGCTAAAAATCTTTAACGCAACGCATACGCTGATTTTTGATCTGGTTAATCAGGGAAAGTTTACCGGGCTGAGAGTTGATCACATTGACGGACTCTACAACCCGACCGAATATCTGGATCGGCTCAGAGAAAAAGTTGGCGATACTTACGTGAGCGTCGAGAAGATCTTGCAGCCCGGAGAAGATCTACCTCAGATTTGGAAGACCGAGGGAACTTCTGGCTACGACTATCTCAACTATGTCAACGGCGTATTCTGCCAGAGCGAGAACCAGGCCAAATTTGATCAGATCTATCGGCAGTTCACCGGGAAAACAGCATCCATCGAAACCGTGATTGATCAAACCAAGCGGCTAATCCTAGATAAGAATCTGGCTGGAGATGTGGATAATCTGGCCACTATTCTGAAGCAGATTTCAGAACGCTATCGCTACGGCAATGACTTCACGATCAACAGCCTGCGGCGCGCCATCATTGAACTCTTGGTACATTTCTCCGTCTACCGCACCTATACAACCGATACAGGCGTTTTAGAAACTGATCGCCCTTACATTGCCGAAGCTATTCAGGCCAGTCGAGAGCAGGTTCCGCTGCTGCGTAACGAGCTGAATTTCATAGAAAAACTGCTGCTGCTAGACTACGACGAGTCGCTGCCCCAAGTTGAGAAAGACAAGTGGATCTATTGGGTGATGCGCGTTCAGCAATATACCGGCCCGCTAATGGCAAAGGGCGTTGAGGATACAGCGCTGTACATTTATTATCGGCTGCTGTCACTGAATGAGGTGGGCGGCGACCCGGCGCGGTTTGGCGTGAGTTTGGATGAGTTTCACCAGTTTAACCGCGCTCGGCAGGCTGACTGGCCTTATGCCATGAGCACTACCTCAACCCATGATACCAAGCGCGGCGAAGACGTGAGAGCTAGACTCAACGTGCTTTCAGAGATTCCGGAGCGCTGGCAGCAGCAGGTCGAGCGCTGGAGTCAGATCAACGAGCGCCACAAAACCAGCTTTAAATTCAACCGCTACCCTGACCGCAACGATGAGTATGCGCTGTATCAAACAATTGTCGGGACGTTGCCGTTTGCATCCTCGCTGGCAGGTTTCACGGAACGGATCAAAGATTTCATGCTAAAGGCAATCCGCGAAGCGAAAGTATATACGACTTGGCTAAGCAATAACCCCGTTTATGAAGATGCCTGCAGCAAGTTTATCGAAGCGATCTTGAACGACAGCGAAGACAATCAGTTTTTGCAGGAGCTGCGGCCATTTCAGCAGCAGGTGGCGCATTACGGCGTTCTCAACTCGCTGGCTCAGACCTTGCTGAAGCTGACCACACCCGGTATTCCCGACTTTTATCAGGGCAGCGAACTCTGGGATCTGAGCTTAGTCGATCCCGATAATCGTCGCCCGGTTGACTTTGAGCAGCGGCAGGCTGACTTGCACGAGATGCAGCACAAGCTGTCAGCCGACATAGCTGGACTGCTGCCAGAACTGCTGGCTCACCCGGCAGATGGGCGGATTAAATTATTTTTGACGATGCAGGGGCTGAAGGCGAGAGCTGATTACGCAGCGCTGTTTTTGGAAGGAGGCTATCAGCCGTTGCAGACGTCAGGAAAGTTTGCAAATCATCTGATTGCATTGGCGCGGACGCATCAAACCAAAACGGTGGTGACAGTCGTGCCGCGTTTCTGTACAGGCTTGGTGGAGGCGGGAGCCTATCCGCTGGGTGAAGTTTGGCAGGATACGGCGATTCAGCTGCCAGAGGCAACGGGCTGGAAAAACCTGCTGACGGGACAGCTGACGGCAGGCACCAATCAGGCGAGCGATATTTTGTCGCAGTTTCCGGTAGCGCTGCTGGCGGCAGGCTAATGATTAGGCTAATTATTCCAGCGCCCCAAACTTAGGACTCCACCAGCCCTGTGCCGTTTGGAAATAGACAGCATCCTGGTGTTTCTTGTCGGCTCTGGCTTTGGGGTCGGAGCAGCGCAGCAGTCGCTTCACCTGGCCGTCTTTTTCGTAGGCGTAGGATTCTAGGGGCTGTTTGCAGATCGGGCAGGGATGCTCGGTTGGCTCTGGCTTGGGCAGGTCGGCATTTTTGGGGCGAGGCGCTTCCCACTGCCGCGATTTATCAGACCAGAACAGTACCAGATCGGTGCAGTCGGTGCATTTGAGAAAGTATTTTTTCTTGAGCTTGCGGCTGGGCACTTTGGCGAGATAGGCATTGCACTGGGGACAGCGGCTGCGAGAACGCTCTAGCGTTTGGTTCTGATGATGGCTCTGATGATGGCGGGGGGCAGGATTGCTAGTGAGATGCTGCGGAATCACCTGTCTGGCTTTTAGCAGTGCCGGGGCGAAATAGCTGCGGTTCCAGTCGGTGAGGTAATGCTCCCAGTCTTGTTCGCCTGCGGCAATCTGGTCGAGCGCCTGCTCCATTTGGGCAGTAAATTCAGCTTCTAGCAGGTCGGGTAAGGCATCCTGCAAGAAGGCATCCACCTCCAGCCCCAGTTCGGTTGGCTGCAAGCTGCCTTTATTGAGATCTACATAGAGTCGTTGCTTCAGGGTTTGAATGGTGGGCGCGTAGGTGCTAGGACGGCCAATTCCCTGGCGCTCCATGGCCTGCACGAGCTTGGGTTCGCTGTAGCGCGGCGGCGGCTGGGTTTGCTTTGGCTCATGTGCGGCGCGGCTCAGCGTCAACGTTTGATTGGGTTGCAGCAGCGGCAGATCGGTGTCCGCGCTAATGTTGTTCCAATATTTGCTGTAGCCGTGAAATTCGATTACCTGACCTCTAGCCTGCCAGGTAATCGATCCAGACTGGGTGACAATCCGGGTTTGACGCAGCCTTGCCGACTGGCATTGGGTTGCCATAGAGCGCTTCCAGATCAGCAGATAGAGCGCAAAGTCATCTGCTGAAAGCTGAACGCGCAACTCTTGAGACGGGCGGTAGAGATCAGTGGGACGGATCGCTTCGTGAGCTTCTTGGGAGCCTTTGACCTGACGATGCTTTGCGGTTTTTTGGGGTAGATTAGCGGGGTCGTTGGCCTCTAGCCACTGGCGAGCCTGGGTGCAAAATTCCGGGCTGAGGCTAACGCTGTCGGTTCGCATATAGGTAATTAGTCCGGCTTCGTAGAGCGACTGCGCCACCTGCATCGTTTTTTCGGGGCTGAAGCGGAGTCGGGAACCCGCCGCCTGCTGCAAAGTGGAGGTGACAAAGGCGGGGGGCGGCTGGCGTGTCGTGGTTCTGCCTTCGATGGTGATCACCTGATGGGCGGACTGCGGGGCGAGCTGGACGAGGCGATTGGCTTCAGCTTCAGTGGTGACGCGGGCGGATTCGAGCCGGGGGGCTTCAGTGGGGCTGGCTGCGTCGTCTGTGGCTTCGGCGGGTATGGCGGGCGGCTCGGCAGATAGCTCGGCAGATGGTTCAGCAGCCTGGGCAGCGCCGCGGTAGTAAGCCCGGAATCCTTCAGCATATTCAACGAAGACACTCCAGTAATCCTGCGGCACAAAGGCTTGGATCTGCCGCTCGCGACTGCAAATGATATGCAAGGCGGCACTTTGAACGCGCCCCATGCTCTTAGCTCCGTTCTGCAAAGCCCAGAGCAGCGGCGAGCCGCGATAGCCGACTAGCTTATCGAGCACAGCTCTACAGAGTCCTGAGTTGACCAGGTTGAGGTCGATTGAGCGGGGGCGGGCGACAGCGGCTTGGACGGCAGCGGGCGTGATTTCGCTGTAGACCACGCGCTGTGGATTTTTGAGGTTGAGCGCCTGCTGGATATGCCAAGCAATCGTTTCGCCTTCGCGGTCATAGTCAGTGGCCAGCACCACGGTTTTGACCTGACGCACGGCTGCCCGCAGATTTTGGATGGTCTCCTGACCGCGCGAGCCGCGAGCCGTATATCGGCAGCTCACCGCATCTTCGCTCAGGTCAAACCCCAGCGAGTCAACGCCGTCGTTAGCTAGCTCACGCACATGCCCCATGCTGGCTCTCACTAGCCAATCGGAGCCGAGAATTTGGCTGAGTTTTTTGACCTTGCCGGGGCTTTCCACAATCAGCAGCTTTGTCGCCACAGCTCGCACCTCTTCGCTTGTTTCTGAGCTGGTGCAATTGTACTGCAAGTCTCACTACGGCGCTATCTGCTAGGACTGTGCCACAAACCAGTCAATAATCTTACGAGCGATGCTCAGCGGCGGCGGAATCGGCGGCAGATCTCGCTTGTGAAACCACCTGGCCTCAACAATTTCCTGCTGATCCACGACAATCTCGCCACCCGCATAGCGCGCCGTGAAGCCGATCATCAGCGAGTTGGGGTAAGGCCAGGGTTGCGAGCCAAAGTAGCGAATCTGATCGATCTCAACGCCCACTTCTTCGCGCACCTCACGCACCACTGTTTCTTCGAGTGACTCACCGGGTTCGACGAAGCCTGCCAAAATGCTGTACATTCCCGCCGGGAAGCGCGGCGCTCTAGCTAGCAAAATCTCATCTTCCCGCGCAATCAGCATAATCACCGCAGGCGACAGACGGGGATAGCTGACTAGCCCGCAGTTGGGGCAGCGCTTGGCGCGTTCGGTGGGCGCATGGGCGGTCGGCGTGGCGCAGCAGCCGCAGTACTGGTGGGTGCGATCCCATTCAACAATCTGCATCGCCCGTCCGGCAATCGCAAACAAATCATCTGCCATGCGGCCATACAGCTCGCGCAATTTCACCCACTGCATGTTGGCTGGAGCCTCAGTGTCGGGTGGCAGCTCCGCCGAGTAACAAGGAGCCTCGTCCAGCATTCCGAGCGGCTGGCTGCGAACAGGAGTCAGACCGAGTTCAGATAAATCTGGCAAAACCGGGGGCTGTATCGCCGCATCCACGAGCAGCCGCCCCGCCGAGCAGGCAAACCACCAGGCAGGCTGAGTCGTCGGGGAGGCGATAGCGCTGGGTTTGAATGAGCGTCCCATAATCTGCGGGGTTTAGGAGTTGAGCGAAGTTGAAACCCGTCTGCCAAATATGTGATCTCACAGGTGTGATCTCATAGGTGTGATCTTGAAAAACTAGGCAGGCGCTATCCTCACAGACTGTACTGTATGATCTGGCGATTCAGCAATCTTACTGTGCGGCTGTTCTCGGCCATTCTGGGCTGTTCTAACCAAACGGACACCGGTGTCCGCAGCGAAGTTTTATCACAAACCAGATTTTCCCTAGTTGCAGTCAAGAATTTGCCGATAAGATATAACGCAGCTTGGCAATAAGTTCAGAGCAACTCCAAGCACCTGTTCTACAAGTCCCTGCAATTCCAAGAGCGCATTTCTTCAGCTTTCTTCAGCATTAGCCTTGTTAATCTTTTCAATCTTGTTAATCTTAAATTCCTTGACAGCAAGCTATGGCCGTCCTGCCGCTATCTGATTCAGCTCAAGTCACCACTCGCAAGCTCACCGCCCAAAATCCGCTGATCGTAGCGATCACTAACCTCAAGGGCGGCGTAGCCAAGACGACTACAGCCGTGCATTTTGCTGAATATCTGCGTCAATTTGGCGAGACAATTTTGGTCGATGGCGATCCCAACCGTAGCGCCATTGCCTGGGCAGGACGAGCCAGACTTGAAGACGGCGCGTTTCGGGTCATCAACGAGATCCAGCTCGCCCGCTATTCTGGCCAAGCCTGCGCCTACGTAATTGACACCAAAGCCCGCCCCGATACCGATGACCTGAAGGCACTGGTGGATACGGCCACGCTGATTGTCTTGCCCACAACCACTAGCGGCGACGATCTGCGCGTCACGGCGCAAACGGCTCAGCTTTTGACCGGGGTGGGCAGCCGTCATCACTGGGCGCTGATCACCAAAGCCAGCACGCAGGGCATCAGCGATGTGGTTGAGGCCAAAAAGTTTCTGGAAGCGGAGGGGCTGCCGGTGTTTCAGCATTGGATTCGGCAGTACAAAGCCTATCAGTATGCTTTTTTGGAAGGCGTGCCCGTGCATCGCGTCAAGAATCCTAAGGCGCAGGATGCTTGGTCAGACTATCAGGCGGTGATGCAGGAGATCATGCAGGATAACTCAGCAACACAGGAGACGCGCCATGGCGATTAAGCTCAGCGAAGCTCTTCAGGGCATGAAGGCGAGAATTGCCGATTTAGAATTAGAAAGCATTAGCCCCAGTGAGATTGATCCTCGTGAAATTAGCCCTAGCTTTGATCACTCAGGTCATTCAGCAGCTCAGCATTCAAACCAGACGGCTCTGCTCAAGCTCAGCGAAATCATCGTCGCGCCGGATCGGATTCGGCAGTATTTTGACAGCGCCAAAACCGCGTCGTTGGTGCAGTCGATTCAGCGCTACGGATTTCGGGGCGTGCTGTGGGTGCGTCGGAAACAGGGGCAGCACCATCTAGTCGCGGGCGGCAGACGCTACGCAGCCTGTCAGCAAGCTGGACTGGTCGAAGTGCCGGTCGAGATCTGGGAGATTAATGATGCCGAGGCGATTCAGCTAGAGCTGCTAGAAAACTTTCAGCGCGAAGACCTCAATCCAATTGAGGAAACCGAGGGCATTTTACGAATGCTGGAAGTGACTTTGCATCTCCCACGACCTGAAATTGTGGCGCTGCTTAACCGTAGATCTCGTCAGCAGCGGGAGTTCAGTACGGACACCGGTGTCCGCGCTGCGATCTCCGCAGCCAGCGAAGCTGAACAGACCATCGAAGATCTGTTTAAGGTGATTGGGCGGTTTAGCCCAGAAAGTTTTCGTACCCATCGGCTGCCGCTGTTAAATTTACCCCAGCCGCTGATTAAGGCCATTCAGACCGGGCAAATGGAGTACAGTAAAGCTCGCTTAATTGGCCGCGTCAAGGATCCTGATACCAGAGATGCCCTGTTGGAGCAGGCGATTGCGGCCAACTGGTCACGTCAGCAGATTAATCAGCAGATCCGGACGGTTGAGCCAGCAGTCCAGCCCCAGAGCCAGCAGGCTAGAGTGAAAATTCAGGCTAAAGCGCTGCTGAAGCAGCTGAGTACCGCAGAGCTAGATGAGCGAACCGCCAAGAAGCTTGGGAAGCTGCTGGCAGAGCTGAAATTACTCCTAAATTGATCGCTATTGATCGCTGCTGAATCAAGAGCTGCTGATTAAATCTTAGCCAGAGAATATTTGAAAATTGAGTTGCATTGAGTTGTATAGTCTAGATGTACCGCCTGCTCACAAAAAGAGGCGAAGAGTCAAACTCTCACGCCTCTGGCTGATTATCTCAATCGTTTTCAATTTCAATCGTTCTGCAACCAGCCCAATTTAGGCCAAACGGCTAGCGATTTGACGATTGGTCAAGCGACTTGAAAGGCTGATAGGCCACGTTTGGATCATAGAGATGGCAGTGATCCACAATCTGCTTCATAAACTTCCAGGAAAACTGCGACTCGTGGATATGCTCACCCCAGTTTTGGCGAATGCTTTCATGCGCCATCCGCAAATTGTAAGAGGGAATCGCAACGGAGAGGTGGTGCGGCACATGCACGTTAATATCGTGGCAGAGAATTTCTACCCAGCGCGGGTAACTGCAATGGACTGTTCCTGCAAGCTGAGCTTCAGCAGCGCTCCAGGTGGCGGTAGGGCGAAACTGAATGTCAGGAGCCGTGTGATGCACTAGCGTAAAGGTGCTCATCCAGAAGTGATAAACCAGCCAGGGCATCAGCCAAAACTTGACGAAGCCCCAAACCCCGGTCGTGAGGATGAGCGTCGGGAAGCAGATAGCGGCAAAGATCACGACTGCCGCAATTGAAATTTTGGCCTTGTTGCGATTGCGAGGCGCAAACTGATTGAGATCAAAATGCAGCTTGCCCCAGTGTACGATCGAAGCTAGCCACCAGAAGCGTCCCCGCACGCCCCGATAGACCGCCTGGATAAAGCTGGGCGAATTTTGGAAAGCTTCAGGGGACCAGGGCTGCCAAGCGTTATCGACATCAACTTCATTGGTGTGAACATGATGATAATCATGCAAAATACGCCAGCAGTGAAACGGATAGATCAGCGGCAGCATCAAAATATGTCCAACCCAGTCATTCACCCAACGACGTTTCGCAAATGAGCGATGTCCGCAGTCATGCGCGATCACGAAAAAGCCAGTGAGCGCCGTGCCGGTAAAAATCCAGGCGAAGGGTAGCAAAAACCAGGGGCAGACCGCCAGTCCCGCATAGCCCAGCACCACCGCCACGACGTTTCCCAGCAGCAGCAGCCATGCTTTGCGGCGATCTTTTTGAAAGCATTCACGCGGCAGCGTCTTGAGGATATCTTTAAGCTGGAGGTCAGCAAGCTTGGTCGCGGTTTGCGGGTAAGCGGGTGAGTTGGCAAAATTTTCTGTCGTTGCAGTCATGAATTAGATCCAATCTCTTTACTATGTATAAGGTGCTTGGAATATCTCAATGAGTCGGGATTCAGTCACTGGATTCAAGCGCACCATGCAGTCCAAGTCCAGTATATTTAAAAACCTTTACATTTATACCATGAAGGCTCAGCTTTCTGACGTGGACATGCTGAATAATACTGAATATCAAAAGCTGGGGTCTAGAACATCTGCTTCTAGACCCTGAGCTGGGAGAGAACTCTATCGCTAGGATGTCGCCAAGACTACTGCCTGAGCCGATGACTTAAGTGGCAGCTCTGCCTCGACGCTTGCGTGTGCCGGTAGCCATAGCAACAGACTTAGTACGGGACAAGGTTGCGCGGGGAGTTGTCTTGGAGGCTGAGGCACTGCCTGGGCGACGGCCTCGCTTGGGGGTCGGGTCAGTTTCCGGCTCGTCCAGTTCTTCCATCAGGTCAATATCAGGCAGACCTTCAGACTCGACTTCCGAAGGTTTTGGGGTAGTGCGTCTGCGTTTGATTGGCGTCCCCGATGCCTGCTTGAGCTGGCGGTTGCTGCGAGCCAGGTAATGCTTGAGCGATGAAGGCGCAATTGAAACACCTTGCTTCGCTAACATCACGGCAATATCTTCGTAGGAATAGCCTTTGTCTAAAGCTGCCGTGATGTGATCCCGCAAAACATCTACAGCTTCTCGTAGAGAGAGCTTCTCTTTTGTCTTCTCAGGCAAATTTTGCAAGGCTTCAGAAGCTTGATCAATTGCAGATTTTGTAACAAGCGTTGCGTTAGGAGAACGTCTGGAAGTTGTCATCATTACACAATAGACTAAATCATTTGAATTTAATCCTAGCGTATTCTTAACAACTTCAATCACTTCTAGATTCATAAATTCTAGAATAGATTAAGCTGAATGTAGCCAATATGATAGTTAAGGGTCTCAGGTAGATGCTCTTGGGCAGCTATTTCTCAAGCGGCTATATACAGCGATCAATCATCAGGCGATCATTAGGCAACCGTTAGCCCATCATTCTTCATGTCAACCCGAATTTTAATCTGGTATCGCAACGATCTGCGACTACATGACCACGAACCCATACATCAGGCGTTGGCGCAGCAGGCCACGATTATTCCAGTCTATTGCTTTGATCCACGCCAGTTCGGCCAGACCGCATTTGGATTTGCCAAGACAGGCGCATTCCGGGCGCAGTTTTTGCTCGAAAGCTTGGCTGACCTGCGGCAGTCACTTCAGGCATTGGGCAGCGATCTGGTCTTGCGCTGGGGACAGCCTGAGCAGGTGATTCCAGCGTTAGCGACGACCCTACGGGCGAAGGCTGTTTACTATTACGCAGAGGTCACGTCTGAAGAAACAACAGTTGAGACAGAACTCGTGAAGGCGTTAAAGCAGCAGCAGGTAAGCTCGGCTACTTTTTGGGGGCATACGCTCTATCATCCAAATGATTTACCATTTGAGCTGAGCCAACTCCCAGAGCTGTTCACCGCGTTTCGCAAGCAGGTAGAGCAGCAGTCTACGGTCAATCCTAGCTTTGTCGCTCCTAGTCAGCTGCCCAGCCTGCCAGCCGCAGTCGAACCGGGTGATTTACCAACCCTAGCGACGCTGGGCCTAACTCCAGCCGACGCTGAGCCTCGCGCTGTTTTGCAGTATCAGGGAGGAGAGCAGGCGGGCAAGCAACGCTTAGCAGAGTATTTTTGGCAGCAAGATCGGCTGAGATGCTATAAGCAAACCCGCAACGAAATGCTGGGAGCAAACTACTCGTCAAAATTTTCAGCTTGGCTGGCCGCTGGCTGTCTCTCCCCCCGATATATTTACGAGCAGGTACGGCTGTACGAAACGCAGCATGTCCAAAACGAATCTACCTACTGGCTCATTTTTGAGCTGCTTTGGCGAGACTATTTTCGGTTTATCTGCGCCAAACACAACCGCCGCATCTTTGCGCCTAGCGGTCTCCAAAACCTGCCGATTCAGTGGAAACAGGACTGGCCACGCTTTGATCTCTGGCGAGCGGGACAAACAGGCTATCCATTGGTGGATGCCAATATGCGAGAGCTAGCAGCCAGCGGCTATCTGTCAAATCGCGGTCGGCAAAATGTAGCCAGCTTTCTCACCAAAAATCTTGGCATTGACTGGCGGATGGGAGCAGAGTGGTTTGAGTCGCTGCTGATTGACTATGACGTATGCAGCAACTGGGGAAACTGGAGCTACGCAGCCGGGGTTGGCAATGACGCACGTGGCTTTCGGTTTTTTAACATCACCAAGCAGGCCAAAGACTACGATCCCCAAGGCCGCTACGTCAAGCATTGGCTCCCAGAGCTGGCGCAGGTTCCCGCCAGCAAAGTTCACGAACCCTGGAAGCTCTCAGCCACAGAGCAGCAGCAGTTTGATCTGCGTTTGGGCGTAGATTATCCTCACCCTGTAGTTGACCTGTTTAAGTCAGCAGAAGCGAACGAAAAAATCTATGCCGCCGCTGCGCGAGTCAAGACCAGCCACAAGTCTAGCTAGTCGTCTGGACGGGGGAGCTGCATCAGCGTAAATCGAGCGAGGGCTTCGACCACCAAAATCGGGTTGCCAGAGTTAGGACGGCACTGGATGCGAGCTGAGTGAGCCTGCTGTCCTGACTCTGTCCGAATTTGCTGGAGGCTGGCTCTTGGTTCGACAACAGTCTGAGCAGCTCGCTCGTCCTGTACAGGCGCAAGATTAGAATTATTACCCTCTATAGAATCAGAGTCGGAGGCCAAATCGCTAGAATCCTTGAGCAGCAGGTTATCACCGCCTGCCCTATCTAATAAGCTTGTCTGATGTTCAAGCTCCTGATTGTGATCAAGACAATGGCTATCAAAATAATCTGGATGCCATAAATCACGATGCCGGTAGAGTGAACCACCACCAACTCCAGACTGTACTAATGCTTTAAATCGAGCTGTGGGACGAACGGGCAATGTTCCCATGTCTAGAAGCTGGGCAACTGCTAGTTTGATTCGTTCTCTAGCAGCATCAGACTGCTGTTGATTCCACGAGGGTAGTCCTGAAGCAGCGGGTTCCAGATCAGATGGTTCTAACTTGCCTTTATACCGTCCTTTTTGATCACCATAGTGGAAATAATGACTATTCTCAATGCAGTTCGCCCATTCAGTAGCACGATGCTCGATCTCATGCTGATGCTGGCACCAGATTTCATAGCCCGGAAGTGACTTCGCAGTTCTGACAATCTCTGAGATTAACGCCTGTCCTTCTAAGGGCGGAGAGTTAGTGAGAATATGATTGAAAATATAGGCGCGCATGGTAATACGCCCTAGCAGGTAGTTTGTCTGTCCTTTTCCTGTCCACCCAGGCTCAATTTCTGCATTCAAGTCATTAACAAACTTATCGGCTTTTCCCGAAATTTGATAGCAGCACCGCTTGACCTGTTTAATAATTCGCTTAATTGCCAACCTATCCAGCAAGTTCTGATCTGAGGCTAACTGCCACTGTTCAACAAATCGTTCTGGACTGCTCCAAACGGGCTGGAAGTCTGAATTTACCAGATATGATCCCGCCTGCATGGGTAGACGATGCGCGTTAAATAGACTTGCTGTACCTTCGACGCGATAGGGCTTTGGATCAGGAAATAGCTCAAGCTGACCGGCAGAGAGCTTGAGGCCGGTCGATTCTAGGAGTGCTGTCACCGCAACTGCTAATTCCCAAGAGCTTTGAGGTGAGCTGAGCGGAAAATACAGATGGAATCCACCTGAATAAGAGCTGGTACAAGTGAGATGACTGACCAATCCCAAAGGTTCTAGCGCTGCTGTGATGCGGTTAATGGCCTGTGGATCACGACTGGGGTG
>JAHHHV010000053.1 GCA_019359155.1 Pegethrix bostrychoides GSE-TBD4-15B | reverse complement strand
CGCAACTTGGCAGACATTTATCCTGGCACAAATGCTCACTAGCAGACATTTATCCTGGCACACGACAAATAAACTATATTTATCATTATCGATATATCCCTATCTGCAAGCAAATACATATCGATAGACATAGAACGTTGCTCACAAGCAAATCTCGATAACGATAAGGACATTAATGAGAGTCACTAAATTGCCTGTAGGCTGTAAGCACTGCTGTATAACGGTTTCGGTGAGTGGCGGAAAGGATCTGGAAGCTGGCATAGGCTCGCATGTTGTTTTAAAGTCTATCTCTATCCGTTTTAATCGTCTATCGACAAGTTAGTTTGAGGTGAGGTTATGGCGTGTTCTTATCGGTAAGGATAGATTGTCGTTGGCGCTTCCAGCGTTTGGATCTGCCAACAGTTTGAGCGCCAAAGTTATGAGGGCTCAAGTGCTGCTCACAGAATTGATGATTGGGTTTGAGGCTGAAGCGAGGTGGCTTGGATTGGTCGCTCATCTGCTCATCAATGGCTCGAATAACCAGATGAGCTGGCTTGCACCAGGCTCGAATGGGCCAGCGATGGATTCAAAGGTCTTTGTCCTAACAGACCAAGCGCTACAATTCGGGTATGCTCGCTGCGGAGGTCTTGCTCATGCTTCAGTATCAGCCGCCTGATTCTCTAACTGAAGATGATCTGCCCTACTCTGATGACCAACCTGTAGATAATGAGCTCCAACTCCTCTTGCCAGTTCTGCTGCGGGCTATCCTCGCACTGCTCTGGGCGGAACGGCAGGATTGGTTCTTTGGGGTGAACATTGGCCTCTACTATGACACACAGCTCCCGGCGATTGGCCCTGATGCGTTTCTTGCTCTGGGCGCAGTTCGCTACAAGCGCGAGCAGGGTCGCCTCAGCTATGTCGTCGCTCAGGAAAACAATATTGTCCCGCAATGGGTGCTGGAGATTGTCTCTCAGATACCGGGGGGTGAGTATGACAGTAAGTTTGAAAAGTATGCCCAGATCGGGGTGCGCTACTATGTGGTCTACAACCCAGATCACTGGCGACGTGACCAGCATCAGCCGTTTGAGGTCTACCGCCTAGAGAAGCCATTATGTCCCTCAGCAGGGCAACTAGGGCTGGGGATCGGCACTGAGCGGGGGCTGCATGAGGGGCTGGAACGTGAGTGGCTTTACTGGTATGACGAATTGGGGCACAAATATCTACCGATTGAGAACCTCATTGCTCACCGAACGCCAATTGCATCTCCAGGAGCACCTATCTTGGGAGCAGCCACAACAGCTGAGCAGGTGGTACGAACCCTTGTCCGCCGTCAACTCTCTCAGCAGCTGGGACTACTACCAGATGCTGCCCTCGACTCGCTCGAACAGCTCTCTATGCCTCAACTGGATGCATTAAGTGAGGCCATCTGGGGCTTTACTTCAGCGGCAGACTTCTCGGCTTGGCTCCAGAATACTTTAAGCCAATGATGGCCGGGGCCAACTCGACAAAAACTGCTCTGGCACCGGCTTCACACTTGTACCCAACTCATCTGGCCAACCCCACAATTGCCTGGGCGTACAGAAGCCGATTCAATCGGCACTGGCGAGGTTAACTTATCTATGTTTTGCTTATCGGTAAGGATAGGGTAATGTTGGCAAGGGGCAGAGATTGCGACTATCGCCGTGCAGGTCTAGCCTTTGTGCTCAGCACGACATCAGCAATGCAATGCGGTAGATCTGGATTTGGCCCAGTCGCTCTCACCAGCGCCAAAAGCGCCGGGGCAGTCCCTAGCCGAAGCCCACCGCAGCAAGTTGAATCTGACTCAGGCTCAATCCAGGCACAAAACATCGCACAATCGCAGTCTTGATGCAGGCTACAGCCTCATCTGCACCGAGCGGGGATGGCTCGAATGCCCTTCCCCAGCTAATCCAATCCTGGCTCACCTAGCTCGCATCATTTGAGAAAAAGTCAGAGCCAAACAACAACAAGCCAACGGCTCTCTCACCGGCGACTGACAAGCCTCAGCGCTCATGACAAGATAGAATCAAGCAACAATGCTGCTTTTCACTCATCCGGGGAGCAATGCGATGACCCAAGCTCAGCTTAAATTTCACAGCTTTGATGCCTATTTGTCCTACGGCGATCACATCGACATCGAAGCTCCTCATCAGCTTATCAACGGGGAGTTAGTCGAGTTGCCTCCAGAGTCAGAGCCAAATAGTTGGATTGGGCGGGCACTGTTCCTAATCTTGGCCACAAGTGGCATCATTCCGCCCAGATTAGTCGTGATTCTAGGCTGCGAAGTGCAGGTGCCAACGCTTCAGCCTAAAGACCCCGCTAACCGCTTCCCTGACCTCGTCGTGCTGCGCCCAGAGCACTTGCAACTCACCCAGAAGAGACTGACCATCACGCTGGACATGCCACCTCCACGCCTGATTGCTGAAGTGCTCAGCCCCGGTAAACCTAATCACGACAGAGACTATATCTATAAACGCTCACAGTACGCCGCGATTGGCGTTCCTGAATACTGGCTGCTTGACCCAGTAGCTCAAACCGTGCTGGTGCTGACGCTCGATGGCCAAGACTACCGCGAGGTCGGTCGATTCAGCGGTAATGAGAGAGTGGTTTCTGTTGAGTTCGCACAGTTGCAGTTAACGGCCCGACAGATCTTTGAGTCTGATTTCTAGCAGCAATCAACTCCATCACGCGACGGTTGGAGCGCGGTCATTGCGCTGACATCTGTATCCCACTTTCAACTCGCTCTCTGGTAGTCACTTTTACTTGGAGCCTAACAGCTTCTGCCACGAGGTCTTCGGCACTAAAATTACCTCTTCGTTGGCAATCGCATCCAACAATTCTCCAAGTGCCCCTCCCCTACCGTAAACATAGCCCAGCTGAATCGCTAAACGATCCAGCTTCTCCGGCGTGTTCACATCCACTCGAAAGTGCTTTTGCACTCGATTCGCTTTCAATCTTCCCATATCTGCATACCACTCTAGACTACAGTGGTGGGTAGCACTTTATAAGCTTACTCTGTATCCCTACGCAACAGGCACTTTAATTGTCATGAGCAACACCTGATGCCTGCTAATTTCTTAAGCCGCTCCCAGCGCCATGCGCTCACTCACTTCCCGGCTCTTGTCAGTGAAACTGACTTGCTGCGCTATTTCAAGCTCTCCAAGCGCGATTTAGAGCAGTTGGCTCCCCTCAGAGGCTCTCACAACCGCTTCGGCTTTGCACTTGGGCTCTGCTCAATCCGCTATCTCGGCTTCTGTCCTGATGATCTCTTGTCAGCGCCTCAACCTGTCATTCAGTACCTCGCTCATCAGCTACAGCTAGATCCTGCTGGCCTCAATCGCTACGGCCATCGTCCTCAAACTGCTCGCCGCCATCGTCAGGCGGCTGAGCAATATCTGGGGTTTCTGCCCTGCTCTCAAACCTCGCTGGCTCAACTTCAAGCCTGGTTGCTCAACCGCGCCCTCGAACATGACAAACCCACTTTGCTGCTTGAGTTGGCAATTCAGAAGTTATACCAAGATAAAATCATTCGTCCAGGCATCTCTACCCTGGAGCGCTTGGTCGGCCAAGTTCGGGCACAGGCTATGCAGCTCACCTTTGAGTTGATTCAGCCGCTGCTCTCTCCACTGCACTGCCAGTTCCTTGACCAGCTGCTGGTTGTTGACGAATCCTTGGCAATGACACCCTTATCCTGGCTGCGGCGGCCTGCCACCATGAATTCGCCTCAAGCCATCCTCAAAACCCTCCGCAAACTTCAGATCCTCAACCAGCAAGGCGTGGCGGCCTGGAACCTGGCCAGGCTCAACCCCAATCGCATCAAATTCCTGGCTCAGCTGGGAAAACGTGCTTCCGCTCAAGCGCTTCAACGCACCGCTATCCCAAAGCGCTACTCGGTTCTGGTGGCTTTTGTCTTTCACCTCCGCGCTGAAATTATTGATGAAGCCATCGATCTCTTCATTCGCTGCTTGGCTGATACCTACGCTCGCGCTCGCCGGGATCGCGAATCGGCTCATATCCAGGCTGAGGTCGCACTCAATGAGAAAGTGAGACTGCTTCAAGAATTGGGCGCTGTTCTGCTGGATTTGGCTATTCCCGATGACCAGGTGCGCTCAGCCATTTTTGAGCGGGTGCCTCAACCGCTCCTCGAAGCTGCTGTCCACGATTGTGGGCGCTTGATCCGCCCTCACCCGGATCACTACCTCGATTTCTTTGTCACCCGCTACAGCTATTTACGCCAGTTTATTCCCGCCTTCCTCGACACCTTGCAGTTTCACTCTGTCCGAGAACCGCATCCGCTTCTAGAGGCACTGCTGATTCTGCGTGCTCTCGATGCTCAGGGCAAGCGCCAGATCCCAAGTGATGCCCCAACTCATTGTCTCCCACAGTCCTGGAAGCCCTTTCTCCTTGATGAGCAGCAGCAGATTCGCCGTCGCTATTACGAGCTGGGCATCCTCTGGCAGTTACGCCTCTCTCTGCGCTCGGGGGCCGTCTGGTTGGAGGGCAGCAGGCGCTATGCTCCTCCCAATACCTATCTAATTCCACCTGCACTCTGGCCCTCCCTGCGCTCTGAGTTTACTCAATTGCTCCAATGCCCCACCCAGCCTCAACCGCGTCTCAAACAACTGGCAGCTGATTTTCAAGCCCATCTGCTGCGCTTGAACGATTCGCTCGATGACAATGATCTGCTCAGGCTCGAACAAGACAGGCTCGTCATCTCACCCCTTCCAGCTCAGGAACTACCCGATTCGGTGGCACAGCTCCAATTGCGACTAGGCCAGTGCTTGCCCAAAGTCGATTTGACTGACCTCTTGATTGAGGTTGATCTCGCCACCCACTTCTCTCATTGTCTGACTCACGCCGGCGGCGATCCCGAACGCTCTCACGAAACGACGGTTTATCTCTATGCCGCCATCATCGCTCAAGCCTGCAATCTCGGTGTTCATGCGATGGCTCAATCAGCTGACCTCTCCTATGACCGTCTGCTTTGGCATACCCACTGGTTCTTGCGTGAAGACACCCTACAGCCCGCGATTGACGCAATCGTCAACTACCAAGCTCAATTGCCGCTCGCAAAACTCTGGGGCGGTGGCACCCTCTCTTCCTCAGACGGCCAACGCTTTCCTGTTGCTGTTAAAAATCAACAGGCTGCTGCTCTACCCAAGTATTTCGGCTATGGTAAAGGCGTCACCTTCTACACCTGGACTTCTGACCAGTTCTCTCAGTTCGCTCACAAAGTCATTCCCTCTACCATTCGGGATGCTACTTACGTACTCGACGGTATCCTCGATAATCATACTGAACTTAATATCCTCGAACATTCTACTGACACCGCTGGCTATACTGAAATCATCTTCGCCCTCTTTGATCTGCTCGGACTTCAGTTCTCTCCTCGCATCCGTGACCTCGCGAGTCAACAACTCTTTCATCTCGGTAAAGTTCCTTTTCCGCAGCTCAAATCCCTGTTCGCCGATAAAATTGACCAGGCCATCATCATCGCTCACTGGGATGATTTGCTCCAAATCGCGGCCTCCCTTAAGTTCGGCTGGGTCTCGGCTTCCCTACTCGTTAGCAAACTTCAGAACCTGCCCCAACATGACCCGATCTACAGGGCGCTCCAACAGTATGGCCGTTTGGTCAAGTCTATCTTTATCCTTCGCTATCTTAATTTCCCCCAGCAGCGCTGCCTAATTCACGCTCAACTCAATAAGGGTGAGTCTCTCCATGCACTCAGACAGTTCCTCCTCTTCGCACGTCAAGCTCGACTCCACCATCCTTTTCCGGATGACCTCGCTAATCAAGCGGCTTGCCTCACCTTACTGACCAATGCTGTCGTCTCCTGGAACACGGTCTACCTCCAAAAATGCCTCGATTCTTTAGACCCTCAACCCACTGCCGACTTGATCGCCCATCCTGATGCTCCTTATCTATCTCCTGCCCGCTTTCTCCACATCAATCCTTATGGCAAATTCCGCTTTGACCTCCCGAACCACTCCCACCACCTCGGCTTTCGTCCCCTTAATATCCCTTAATATTGCTTCGCTTTTGTTAATATGAATTTCAGCGGAGAATAATCGATAGCACCCTCTAACCCACGTCACGCAACCATCTCAGCCTTAACGTGCGTTTCCGTCCGATTTCTACCTATAGGCCGATGGGGTCTACGATAGTCGGGCGAACCGCAAAACCATTTTCAATCGCGGCATGGTTCCGAATATTCCTGAAAATCCGCGTGGTAGAAGGACGCCAAAGCGTGGACGCAAACCGATTTTCGACCTCGCCATTGTTCAGGAACGCTTTTACACCATCGAGCGAGTCTTCGCCTGGGAGGATAAGTTTCGGCGTTTGCTGATGCGTTTCGAGCGGCTCAGCAAGTTGCACTACGCCTTGAAAACCTTGGCGTACACGATGATCAATCTCAGGCATTTCTGCCAGAGCTAACGGCTTCTCCATCCATTCCCTTTGAGGTCTCAGCGAGAGACCCAGATTTGTCGTACCTTGAAATCGCGAATATCGGGAAAAGGGGCAGGAAAACTATCAAAATAGAGCCTTCTTTCCCGTCGATGGCTCTATTTGAGCTTTCCGTTCAAAATTTCTCATCAACTTTTACTCAAAACCCGCAACCAGTTGATCAACTTTTACTCAAAACCCACAACCAGTTGTTAGGAAAGAGATTAGAACAGGTTGAGTTAAACAACCGCAAATCCTTTGGTGGATTGCTTCTGACGGGTTCTAGCAGGTTGTGTAGATGGGAGCGCGACCGAAGGTTGTTGTACTTCCATCTTTGGCTGAAGCCATCGCAAATGCTGGGATAGCAGGGTCGCCAGATCATAGTTTTGTAGAATGGTCTGGCGGGACTGCTGCCGGATTTCCGCCATCCGATGAGGATAACTCAAAGCATAGTTGACTCGTTCAGCTATCTGTTCTGGTGAGAAGAAATCAACCAGCAAACCATTCTGACCATCTTTGATCAATTCCTCTACCGGAGCCGTGCGTGAACCGATCAGCAAACATCCTGTTGACATAGCTTCTAACATTGACCAGGACAAAACATAAGGATAGGTCAAATAGATATGAACAGACGAAACCTGGAGAATCTGGAGATACTGATCGTAGGGTAAGCCGCCGGTAAAGTGGAGGCGCGATAAGTCTAGCGGCAGCGTTTCGAGCATCAACTGCTTGTAGGTTTTGCCGTTTGGTAAAGTCTTACCATAAGCCACCCGATCGGTTCCGGCAATCACCACATGACAGTTAGGGCGCTGCTGCTGAATCAGCGATACCGCCTCCATGAATTGCGGAAAGCCGCGATAGGGTTCCATGCCTCTGGTGGCGTAGGTAACGAGTTCATCTACGTGGGAGAGATCTAGTCCAATCTCAGGAATTACTAGCTTGGCGTTGGGGCGGGGCACGAAATAGGTGGTATCAATGCCGTCATGAAGAACTTTCAGCTTGCTGTGGAATTCGGCGGGAAACTGCTGCTTTTGCCAATGCGTTGGGCAAAGGGCAGCATCGCAGGTCGCCAAATCTAACAAAATTGGTGCGTTTTTGATCCGAATTCGGGCTTCGGCATCAATGCTGGGCGGTTGGTTTGAATCAAAATCGGCATCAGAACCGTGAGCGTGGTAAAACCACTCGAAGTAGCAATGCAATTTGGCAGTCGGGAAAATATCTTTGATGAACAGCGTCGCTCCCCAGCCAGAGTGTCCATAGACGACGTCGGGAACGAATCCCTGTCTTTTAAGGGTCTGCCCTAGCCGATACACTGCCTGCCCTTGCAGCACGGCGCTTTCTAAATCTCGGACATATTGATGGGTTTCTGGACTCACCGATCGGGCTTCCTGATACAGAACTTTTTGTACGCCAGGAATGCTGCCAGTTTCGCGCATGGTGCCAAACACAACCTGGTGATTGGGATCTTGGGCTAAGGCGGTTGCCAAGTGGCGAAACTGGCCAGGAAAATTTGGGTGTAGAAAAAGAATACGCATAATAATTTTCTCAGATCGATTAATGTTCCTGCTGATTATTAAGGGAAGGTACATAGACTGGATTCTGATCGAAGCATAGTCATAGGCGAAAAGAAATATAGAGGCAGAAAAGTTAAACCAAGTGTGAATGAAATACTAGACAGAAAGATAAGCGTTAAGCTGATATTTTTGCACGACATAGGCCTAGCGTGAATATAGCTTGAGAGAGCATGGTTAGGGGGCAAAGCTTTTTCACCCCCTAACCCCCAACTAGTTGAGGTGTTACTAGCTGAAGGTAAACGTTGCCTGGTTGCCAGCAGCAATGTTTGCACCAATGTTTCCAATATTGAATCCAGTCGTTCCGACCAGAGTAGTCAATAGCTGTCCTGAACCAAAACCAGTGTTGGCAGAGATGCCATCGCTGACCCGGAACTCAGTGTTGCTGCCTACAGTGACCACATCCAACGTTAAAGTCAGATTGGGTTTAATCTGGAAGGAAAGGAAATCGCCACCTGCGCCGATATTGAACTGGTTTACAGTCATGACAGGTATGACGTTGGGCCCTACATCTTGGAAGTCAACAGTCAGATCCTTGTAGATGAGTGTGTCTTGTCCGGCATCCATGTTGATGGTTTGATTACCCAAAGCAAGAAGAGGACTAGTCGCATTAATAGGCTGAAACTCCGTGAAATACAAGTCATTACCTGCTCCTCCTGTCTTGACCGTGCCATTGCTACCGCCTACGAGGATATCGTTATCATTACCACCCAATAGCTGATCGTTTGTTCCGCTAGCAATCAGGGTGTCATCACCCGCTTCACCGCTAAGGGTATTGGTCGCCGCAGAGCCGGTAATGATGTTGTTGAGCGCGTTGCCTGTAGCGTTGCCAACGCTGAGAATTTCTAGGTTCTCAATCGTGCCAAGATTAGCGAGAGAGAAATCATTACTACTGGTGATCAGATCAATACCACCAGTGTCTACAATTGTATCAATGGCTTCGACAAATTGATAGATGTCATTGTCCTCTCCTCCTTCCAGCACATCAGCACCGGCTCCACCGCTAAGGGTATCGTTACCGAAACCACCCTTCAGCGTGTCGCTACTGTTATCATTTCCACCCACCAAGCGATCACTACCACTACCACCATCCAAGACATCACTCCCCCCTTCGCCAAACAATTCATCATTGTTGTCTTCGCCGGTTAGAGTGTCATTGCCAAGACTACCAGATAGAAAGTCTTTGCTGAGGGAACCTGTCATGACATTATTGAGTTCATTCCCCTGCACTCTCACTTCACTCGAAGTCGGAAAAGCTTGGGCACCAACACTACCAAAAGATATGATCTCCAGATTTTCGACGTTGGCACTCATGGTATAGAGCGTATTGGAACTCAGATTGCTGACAAGGTTCACCAAATCCGTTCCTTCGTTTGCCAGTTCGGTCACAGTTTCTTTGAAGTTATCGACGGTGTAGATGTCGTCTCCAGCACCGCCCACCATGACATCCAGAGAATCTGTTGCCAAATCAGATCCAGTGGGTATGCCGCCATTCAGAATGTCATTGCCTGCATCGCCAAACAAACTGTCTCGCCCAGATCCGCCGTTCAAGTTGTCGTTCTGATCACCCCCTCTGAGGGTGTCAGCACCCAGACTACCCTCCAGCGTATCTAGACCAAATCCACCTTCTAGCAGGTCATTGCCAATCTCACCTCTTAAGGTGTCATTATCGTTTTCGCCTCTGAGGGTATCGTTGCCAACCCCCCCTTTCAGTAAATCATTGCCTGTGCCCCCTTTAACCAGATCATTGCCATCATCGCCATACAAGCTGTCGTTGCCTGCATCACCGTATAGGCTGTCGTTATCGTCCCCACCGCGTAGAGTGTCAGTGTTGTCACCACCACGCATCGAATCAACGCCAGCGCCCCCTGAGATTGAATCATCGCCATCATCACCTCTGAGGGTATCATTATCGTTGCCGCCCGAAATGATGTCGTTATCGCGGCCACCAAAAATTGCGTCGTCGCCATTGCCACCGGACAGAGTATCGTTGCCGCCAAAACCGAAGATGTCTTGGGCAAAAGCGCCAAATTCCAGCTTATCGTTGCCGTCAGTGCCTTTCTTTTCAAACCGTACCATTGTTGTTTCTCCTTGTTGTTCTGTTTGTAGATTGAGATGGCAAACCAAAGATGATTTGCCGAGCAAAGAATGCTAGATTGCTTTTCCTGTATGGCTTTCAGCGTTTCTTTTGCTTATGCATCTACGATATGAAATCTGCCAGCCGCTGCTAATTGGAAAAAGTTAGTGAAAGACAGGTGTTCTGACGGAGAAATCGACCACTTTTGCTAACTTTTTGGCGTTGATGATTCTAAATGTCGGAAAAAGTCTGATAAAGTCAGTTAAAACTTGATCCTCTAGACAGTTCTGCTGGTATGAACATTGAAGAAGCGCTCAGAATCATTGACACCGTGTTGGGTTCCAAGGGCTTGAATAATGTGCAGGAGTTTGTGTTGCGGCAGTCTTGGCAGAATCGCAGCTACGCCAAAATGGCTGCTGAAAGTCGCTATGACGAAACCTACTTGAAATATGTGGGCTTCAAGCTGTGGAAACTGCTTTCTGAAGCGATGCAGCAGGAAATCACGAAGGGCAATCTTCAGGCTTCAGTGGAACGACATGCCCGCACCTTAGCTCAGCCGGTGACGACTCCGGGTGATCCTACATGCTCTCTGACTGATCTAGTTCCAGAAGCTGAATCACCAGAAACACTGAATCAGGCAAACCTGCACGTTGAGTCTGCTCTATCAGATTCTGCCACTACCGCTACAATTGCCACACTGGAAAAAGCACTGTCTCAGCCTCAGCAAGATTGGGGCGAAGCAATAGATGTTTCCCAGTTTTGTGGACGCAGTGATGAACAAACCCAGCTTAAGCACTGGATTGTCCAAGATCGCTGTCGTCTGATTGGGGTGTTAGGCATGGGCGGTATCGGCAAAAGCACGCTGTCTGTTCAAGTCGCAGAGCAGTTGAGTCAAGCTGATTTGAACTCATTTGACTTTCTGATTTGGCGATCGCTTCGCAACGCGCCGCCGCCAGAAGAACTGCTGGTCGATCTAATCCAAGTGCTCTCAAATCAGCAGGAGACTGCCGTCACGCTGCCACCAGGGGTGAATGGTCGCCTGACGCGCCTGTTGCACTATTTACGGCAGGCGCGCTGTTTGATAATTTTAGATAACCTGGAAACTGTCTTTGAGTCTGGTGAACGGGTCGGGCGATACCGGAAAGGCTACGAAGGCTATGGTGAATTGCTGCGACAGGTGGGAGAATTTCGCCACCAGAGTTGTTTGCTCATCACCAGTCGAGAAAAGCCGAAAGAAATTGCTCTATCTGACGGCAATCAATCTCCGATCCGATCACTCCTGCTAGCAGGATTAGATATAAAAGATGGACGAGCAATGATTCAACAGCGCTCAATGTTAGATGCACCTGATGTAGATTGGCAGAGACTCGTGGAGCACTATGCAGGCAATCCACTTGCATTGAAAATAGTCTCAGCCGCAATTGAGGATCTATTTGATGGTCGGATCTCTAGATTTTTGGAGTACATGCAACGGCAGAAAGGAGCACTGATATTTGACGATATTCGCGATTTGCTAGCGCATCAGTTTGAGCGACTGTCGCAGACTGAACAAGAGGTGATGTACTGGCTGGCAATTAACCGAGAGTTTGTGTCGCTTAACGAACTCCAGAGCGATCTGACTTCAACACCTGCTAAACAAACACTGTTAGAGGCGCTGCGCTCCTTGGGACGGCGATCGCTGATTGAGATTAAAGCAGGCCACTACACGCAACAGCCCGTTGTGATGGAATACGTGACTGAACGACTGGTTCAGCAAGTTGAGCAAGAAGTGAGCCTGTTCAACATATCTACTTCTATATCTACGCTATTCTTTAACCACTATGCCCTAATCAAAGCGCAGTCGGCAGACTATATTCGGGCAACCCAGGTACGGCTGATTTTAACGCCCCTGATCGACCGACTGCTCAGCAACGGCAAACCTTGGCTCGAACAGCGATTGCAGGAATTGCTAGCTACTTCGCGGCATCAACCGGGCTATGCTGCTGGAAACAGTTTAAACCTGCTGCGACAGATGTCAGTTGATCTGAGCGGCTACGATTTTTCTGGCTGCTACATCTGGCAAGCTGATCTTCAAGATGTGACACTTCATCGAGTCAACTTTGCGGGTGCAGATCTAAGCCGATCCGTGTTTGCCGAAACCTTCGGAGTTGCAATCATTGTTGCGCTTAGCCCCGATAATATGCTGCTGGCGACAGGGGGCAATAATAGAACGGTTTGTCTATGGCAGATCGCAACCGGACAAAAGTTATTCAGCCTATCTGGGCATACGGGATGGATTTGCGCAGTTATCTTCAGCCCTGATGGAAAGCTACTCGCGAGCAGCAGCATGGATCAAACGATTCGTCTTTGGGATACGCAGACGGGAGATTGTTTGCAGGTACTGGTAGGACATACTGATGTGATCTGGTCACTGGCGTTTAGCCCAGATGGGCAATGGCTGGCTAGCGGCAGTGACGATTACACGATCAAAATCTGGCAGACTGCAACGGGAGAATCTGTCCAAACCTTGAGGGAGCACACCGACCAAGTTAAGGTAGTTGCCTCTGCGACCCTCAGCGGTCGGCAGATCTTCGCGAGCGGGAGTGACGATTGCACCATCAAAATTTGGGACGCGGCGACGGGTGAGTGCCTAGATACATTGCCAGAGCAACCGGTTCTGGTTAAGGCACTAGCAATTAGCCCGCACGGTCTTCTCGCTAGCGGCGGTGCAGATTGCCAATTTCAACTCTGGGATCTGACGATTGGGCGACGCCTCAGCACCTCAATTCAATGTCATTATCCAATCCTGTCACTGCGCTTCAACCCAAGTGGAGATAGGATGCTGAGTGCTGGGGCAAATGAGTCAGTTCAGATTTGGAATGTTCAGACCGGACAATGCCTCAAAGCATTATCTGGCCATAGTTCGGGCGTCTTCTCCGCTGATTGGAGCCGAGATGGACAAACGATCGCCGTCAGCGAGTTTAATTCAACGCTAAAGATTTGGAATACCCAAACCGGGCACTGTACTCGGATACTCAAAGGCCATCACTATGCGATTGCATCGGTTGCTTGGAGTGTGGATGGACAAGCGATTGCAGTAGGGGATGCTGCAGGACAAATTCGCCTCTGGAATATGGCGACAGAAACATCAGTGGCAATCGGCAAGCATGACAATTGGGTTTGGGCTTTAGACTTCAGTCCCGATGGCAAGTCGCTAGCCAGCGGCTGTTTTGACTGCACAGTAAAGCTATGGGACTTGGAGACAAAGCAGTCTGTGATTTTACCTTTACCGGCTCAGATGGTGACCTGTGTAGCTTTCACCTCGTCAGGTCAATATCTAGCCGTGGGATACTATCAGCAAGGCAAAATTTTGATCTATGATCGCGTGGCGAAAACAGTAGCTCAAACTTTACAGCTAGAAAAAGCCGGGATTTGGTCGCTGGCAATTAGCCCAGACGATCGTTATTTAGTTTGTAGTGGCGAAGATGCGATGGTGGTTCTATGGGATCTGCAAGCTGGAAAATGCCTCTATACTTGTGAGGGGCACATCAGCCAAGTACATTGCACAGCATTTAGTCCAACCGGGAACTGCTTTGCCACTGGTAGCTATGACCATAGAATCAAGTTATGGGATCGAGCTACAGGAGACTGTTTGACCACGCTGATGGGTCATGCAGGGCAAGTTTTTTGTGTGAAATTTAGCCCCGATGGTGAATGGTTAGTCAGCGGTAGCAGCGACGGAGTCATAAAAGTTTGGCATGTAGAAACTGGAATTTGCAAACTAACGCTCTGTGGGCATGCTGACGGGGTTTCTGGTATTGCCTTTAACTCAGTTTTAGTAAATGCTGAAACAAAATTACAACAGTTGACTAGCGGTGGACGTGATGAAATGCTAAAAATATGGGATTTATCAACAGGAGAATGTTTAAAGACACTAAGAGCTTGCCGAATCTATGAAAATATGAATATTATAGGTGCAACAGGTTTAACAGACGCTCAACGACTCTCGCTACAATCTCTAGGCGCGGTCGAAGAAACGCCCATCTAGACTCAGCAGATCAAAAATTTAGAAGGAGGTAGATAAAATGACTGTAATGAGCGGAAACTGTCGTTCAACCGCATGAGCTGATTGACTGACACAAGGCAGAAAATCGAGAATTCTACTAGCAGGTTTTGACTGTAATAGATAAGACTTAATCTGACACTTCTGGTAAACTTACTCTAGAGCAGAGGTGTCACAATGAACACACAAGACAAAATCATCCAAAACAAACTGGGCGTCATTAAGCTGTAATATAGGACTTACGCATTGACAGAAATACAGAAATGTGGTGAGTTTAGGTGAGTCCCCTCAGCAGTAGCCGCTTATGAGAGAACGCTCAAAGCCCTCAACTGCCCAGTGTAATTGTAATCTTTACACCTTGTTTCTCTTGGCAGAACCCCAGTATGTCAGTTGTGTGCGTCTGTCGGAAATTCTGGAAGAACTCAGTCATGATAGTGTCAACCGTTTCCTCCTACGCGAGCAATACACTCCTAAAGACCTGTTTGATGAGGTTAAAGGAGAACTGAACTTGACAGGCGGAACCACAAGTATCGATGACAGTGTGGTGGATAAGCCCTACCGAGATCCGAGTAAAACAGAATTGGTCGGATATTTCTAGTCTGGCAAGCACAAGCGTACGGTCAAAGGTATCAATCTTATCACATTGTATTATACCGATATTTCGGGCAATTCCTACCCTGTAAACTTCCGGCTTTATGACAAACGGGAGAATAAAACTAAGAACGACTATTTCATCGAGATGCTCCAAGAGATTGAAAGTTGGGGTGTGGAGCCTGACTGGGTCACAGGCGATAGCTGGTATTCCAGTGTGGCAAACCTGAAATTCCTCAGAAACGAGGAAGTGGGTTTCCTATTTGGCGTGGCTCATAATCGCAAAGTTTCTCTTGAGCCAGGTCAGGACATTCAAATCCAGACCTTGGTGATTCCCGAGTCTGGATTGATGGCGTATCTCAAAGAGTTTGGATGGGTCAAGGTGTTTTGCCAGGACTTCAAAAACGAAGCCCGTTATTACATCCTGTTCCTGCCCAAATTAGACGCACTAAAGCCCCTAACTCGTGAGACGTTCAAGCAAGTCCATGATCGCCACTGGCAGATCGAGAGTTTTCATCGAGTCATCAAGCAGGTCTGTAATATTGAACGCTTTCAAGTGCGAGATCGACAAGCGATTCACAATCATTTCTTTTGTGCGCTGAGGGCTTTTGGCAAGCTACAGACGATGCGAATTGGAGGGCTGATCGACAATCTCTATCAGGTGTCGAGGCAATTATTTATCCCGGTGATTCGGCAATTCTGGGGTGAACCCCAATGACTGGACAGTTTAGCGGAGAAACTAAGCTGCAAAACCACCTAAATCCTTGTTCTCTTTTCTATTCTCTTTTTAGCTTATCTTAATTCTCATTCTCCTTGTTGTCATAATACACCTGATTCGGCGTTCTGTAATCTAACGCTTGATGATATCGCTCTTTGTTATACCAATCCATCCACTGTCTTACTCCCCGTTTCAACTCTATCCC
>JAHHHV010000052.1 GCA_019359155.1 Pegethrix bostrychoides GSE-TBD4-15B | reverse complement strand
GAGCCTCGCACCATCCGCGAGAGCTGACGTTGCAGCCGAGCTAATTGCCTTTGAGCTTTGCGGTAGAACTGCGGAATTTGCACTCCCAACCCGTCAGACGTTGCCAGAAACTTCTCTAATCCAACATCTATGCCAACTGCACTTTTGATCTCACTGACAGGCAACGGATCTGGAACTGTCCCATCTTCGAGACTCAAGCTCACATACCAACCATCTGCTTTGTGCAGGATTGTTGCCTGCTTCAGACTGAACCCATCTGGGATTGGCCGATGCAGAATCACTTCAACTTCGCCAATCTTGGACAGCTTCAGGACGTTGCCCGTCAAGTGCGCTCCAGCCTTGGGGCAGTTCACCCGTGGAAACGTGAAAGAACAAAGCTCGCCGCGCTTTTTGAATCGGGGTCTACCGCCGCGCTTGCCGTTTTTGTCTGGCGTTATCCAACGCTTCCATGCCTTGTCCAGTCGCATTAGGTTCTGCTGCTGGCAGTCGGCATAGATGTCTTTGTACTCAGGGAATAGCTGTTTCGTCTGGCGTAACTCCGATGCTTGAAGGTAATAATCTACTCGCCCTGATATCTCGCCAACTGGCTCAGAAACAATGCTGCAACGGTCAATCGGGCAGCGAGTTCGATGCAGCCAATCTAACCGCTGACCCAGCGCATAGTTCCAGTGACGACGCAGCAACTCGCCCCAGAGCGCCATGATTGCCGCCTGTTCTGGATTGGGGTTGAGTTTGGACTGGTAAGTGAGTAGCATAGAGTCATTATAGCTTAGTGTTATGACTCTAAACAAGGGCTACAGAAACGTTTACGACCTCAACATTCATTTAGTGCTTGTCACTAAGTACCGCAGAAAAGTGATAGACAGAGCAATGCTGACCCGGCTTGAGGAGATATTCAGATCTACCTGTTCCAAGTGGCGTAGCGAGCTGAAAGAGTTCAACGGTGAGGAGGATCATGTCCACCTGCTGATTAGCTATCCACCTGATGTCGAGGTCAGCAAGTTCGTGAATAACCTCAAAACCGTATCTAGTCGGTTAATTCGTAAAGATTTCTTGGAGGTGTTGAACCTTGTATACAACAAGCCCGTGTTTTGGAGTGGTGCATATTTTGTTGCATCCGCAGGCGGCACCACAATTGCTCAGCTCAAAGTTTATGTGGAAAGCCAGCAGTCGCCTGAATAATTGGCAAGCTGCGCTTGCCGCTCCTATCCCCCTCACCGCCTTTCTTGAATGCCGCAGGCTATAGGCTGGGACTGTGGCGGGAGTACCCCGGAGAAATTAGATGGCTACAGCAATATAGGGATGCTGGTGCTGCCGGAGACGGCCAGCTTCTGGTTGCCGGATGCTCAGCAGCGCTCTGGGGCAATCTCACGCCTGGTTCAGCAAGCACCTGGTCTGACCCAAAACGAGTCGGTAGGCGTGATGCTGATTCCTGACAGCGGCCAGCAAAAGCGCAACGCCATCTTCATCGACATCAACCAGCACACCGTCAAGCCGAACAAATCCCTGATCTCGCTGCTGGATGAGAAGGACGAGTTCAGCGCCATTGCGCGTGAGGTGCTGCTAAAAGTGCCGATCTGCAAAGGGCGAACCGCACTAGAAGCCACGAATGTCAGCGCTAGAAGTGGTGATTTGTTCACCATGAACGGGCTGAAGGATGCCTGCCGTCTGCTCACTCAGGATTACGAGGGCGACCGGGTGAAGCTGGCTATCCAGTTTTGGACGGCTTGCTCGAAGCAGCATCCAGAGTGGAAGAAGGCTGGCCGCACTAAGCAAATTGCTGAACTGCGGAACAGCAGCATTGCCTTCAATGCGCTGACTCTCAACGCTCTGGGTATGGTTGGCGCTCGGATGCTAGCTGAAAATGGCGACAGCACTGGGCTTACCAACCTGAGTCAAATCAACTGGAGCTTGGACAACCCAGACTGGAACGGACTGATCCGGTTCAACGGCAACATTGTCAAGAACAGCAGCACAATTCGAGTGCTGGCTGACTATATCTGGGAGCGCTTATAAGCTAGCCCCCGCACTCTAGTTCAGGGACTTTTGCTATGTTCATCAGCATCACATTGAGAAAAAACGGCATGAATGATCTCAACTCACAGCAACTTCGACGCAGAATACTCAACCTCATCCAACGCTGGTTCAGGCAACCCGTTGCAGCTCTACAGCAAACTGCGGATACCGAGTATAGGCTGAACCCGCAGTATTCCTCTTGCTGGATCAGCATTGAAACTATTTCGGTCTATATCCGCTGCACCGATGAGGGGGTGTCTATTGACCTGTATCCGCTCAACAACGAAACGGAGGAAGCGATTGTCAGCACCTACGCACTGTTCAGCGAAGCGGATTCAATCAATACAGCAGCAGGAGTCTCGGCTTAATCCGTTTTAGACGCTCGGATTGTATAGCGGCTATCGCCGTGATGGGCTAGCCTTCATCGCCTCATGACAATAGCCGCTAGTGGAGGAAACAGAAAATGACGACTTCCAATCAATCAGCCGAAATCGACCCATACGGCTGCGTTCGCTGCTCAGCTCAGCGGCACAGTCAAAGCTGGCTACTGAGCTGAGCAGCGACTCAAGGGCTGGCAGTCCTCTGCGTTTGAGTACAACTCTCTGGCTGAGCTGCTGCTGTGTCGCCAGATTGCCCTCGTCGAACGCAGGTTCGATGAGTATGGCATCTACTGGACAATTACCAATAGCCAGCAGCCCAACAAGCTGCAAGTGGTCTATCTGGGACGCTCAGAGCCGTCTCGGTGGAAAGGTGATCTGGCTGAAGGGTTCTACCCAACAGGAACCAAAGGCACGGCGCAGCTTCAGTACAATCCCGAAACGAGCTGCACTGAGTGGTGGTTCAGCCCTCTAAAACAGCCTGATAGCTCTGTGCTGCTCAGCCGCAGTGATCAGCTGTACCTTGAGCCTGTGCTGCCGCCCTAGTTCCAGACCAGAGCATTTGACACTTAGGGAATAGAACTGCTTCATTCCAGGCAAAACCATTCCCTAAGTCTCTATGCAGCAGCCGACAAATTCAATCGATAACTTACTTACACTAAAACTTACACTAAATTGCGCCATGAGATTTTCTAGCCGAGTTTGTGATTCCACAAGCGGATTCGCCACCCGTGCGGCCATCGAGCCAGAGGCCACAACCCTGATTGAGTTGATTGATACGGTGCTAGGTGCAAAGTTTGGGCAGCTCGTCCTTCAGCAACTTGGCGGCGAGTTCTCCACTTCCGCTAACCTCTATAGCCGCCTGCGAACATTTCTGAAGGCCAGCACATCGGCAGAGCTGTTGGGACTGAGCGAAAAGCGGATGGCAAAGCTGCTTGCTGCTGTAGAACTGGGCAAGCGGATGTACTGCGTGGCTCCCCCAAAAGGAGAAATCATTGACGACCCAGCTGTTGCAGCCCAGGCGCTCCAACCTATCATTGGATACGAGCCGGTGGAAAAGTTCGCCGTTATTCTGCTGGACATCAAGCATCGACTGCTCTCAGTCGAGATAGTCTCGTCGGGAATCGTGAATGAGACATGCGTTCACCCTCGCGAGTTGTTTCGAGCTGTCATTTTGGGCGGTGGCAGTCGCTGCATCATTGCTCACAATCATCCTTCTGGCTCCGTTGAGCCATCGGAGCAGGATTTGACCATCACAAGCGCCATGCTCAAGGCAGCACAGCAGATGATGATGCCCATTCTGGATCACCTCATCGTCTCGCATGGCAACTATTGCTCGTTGCGGCAAACAACTGGGCTTTGGCAAGAAGTGCCTCAGAACGATCAGTAGAGATCTCGCTGCTGTTGATGAACAAGTTGCCGCTTAACCAGCAGCGCTCAGCAAAGATATTCCAGCTAAATCTACAGCTCGGCCAAGTTGACAGGCTCGAACATCCAATATCACCTCATACCGGCAGCTTTTCGCCGGGGTCTTCATCATGCAAATAGCTTCGCAAAAATCGGCCACGCTATACCAGCAAATCAAAGCAATCGCTCAAGCAGATGAGCAACGCCTAGTCGCATTTAGAGATGATCTGTTCAAAGAAGATCGTTCAACGCTGCGAACAGTCAAACCGAGCGACCAGTGGATCTGGATTCTACGGGAATGTGGAACCAATCTGTTCGCCTGCCCGCTCACCTATGCAGCGCAACTGCTGCGGGAAGGGATAGGTGAATACGACCCCAAGATCACAACAGCGCTGACAACAAACTTTGACTGGATGAACGCAGTTGTAAATGAACACTTGCGCTCATCTCGGCAGGTTCGAGGAAAGGCTTTTCGCCTTGTTTACAGTCTGGATGGGGAGCAGACCGTCACTCAAATCAACGACCAGACCGCTGAGGATCTGATGCGTTGGAACCGATGGCAGGCGTTCCAAGATTGGCGAGAGACTGTGCTGGTAATGGCGAGTGGTATGTCGCTTGACACAGCTGATTCCCATCAAGGCGATTGGTGGAACACAGCAGCGATTGGTTGGACTACTCTCGACTGGCTAGAACATCATCGGGCTGCGCTCAGCTCCAAGGCTGTAGCTGATCCCAAAGTCTACACAAAAGAGATTGCGACCCTCGCAATTGAAGCGATGAAATCAGCAGCAGTGTTATCGAATTCAGGAGAAACTCAGCAATGCTAGTCATGCCTGCCAACAACGCCTCTAGCTATGTTCACTACTGGGCAGGTCGGCAGCAGGGCTTGGTAGGACATCTCTGGAGTCCTGGGCGTAATATCAGTTACTATCCCTGGCTGCCCTACATGCTTGACAACGGCAAATATGCGGCAGTTGCAGCGGGGCGCACCTGGGACGGCAACCAGTTCATTCAGCACTGCAACCACGCGATGACACTGCCGGTCATGCCGCGCTGGATAGTCGTGCCAGACGAGCCGCGCAATGCTGCACAAACGCTGAAGCTCTGGCAGGAGTGGGAGCCAATCTTGCGCCCCTATGCTGTGCCGCTGGCATTTGCAATCCAGGACGGAATCGAGTTCGAGCAAATTCCCCAGTCCGCCAACGTTTGTTTCATCGGCGGTAGCGATGCTTGGCGGTATCCTCGGCTTGAGGCAATCGTCGAGCGCGGCCATGCCAACGGCAAGCTCATCCACGTCGGGCGGATTAACGGCCACAAAATCTGGCTGTGTGACCGGCTTGGCGTAGATTCGATTGACAGCTCAGGCTGGTTTTCTGGCCCCTACCCAAGAGCAATCCTAGAGCACTACTTCCGCTATCGGGTTGGCGAAGCAGAGCCACCTAGTGCTGATCAGCTCAACTTATTGACTGTTGAGCCGGAGGGGAACAGCTATTTTGAGCAGTTTTGCCGAGTGCAGCCCAAGCCCAACTTTTGGCGGCATCGCATTCCGCCCAATATCGAGCGCGAACATCTTTTGCAGGCGATGGAGCACTGGGCTGATGTACCTGCAAAGCATCAGCCTACCAAGTTTGTAGTTGTTCATGAAGGCAAGCTATTCCCGCCAAAGCTGCTGATCGCCCGTGCCAACGTCTATGCCAACGGAACATATTGGTTTCCACATCTGTTCAGCGGCGGCGAGAAACTGCATCGGTTTCTGCGGCATCGTGGCTTTGATATTGTTCAAATTGCAGAATTGGGATATGGCAGAAATCCATGACTGGGACAAAATTGAGACGGCTCTGACCCTTGTTGGAGTTCGCCTCAATTCAACGCTAGAGAGAAGCATTTTGGCTGCAACCACAGAAGCGGTGCTTGCGGCGATTGCAGCTTTGGAAGAAGCGCAGTTAAACGGCCATGTTTGCCGACCGGGTGGCTGGCTCAAGCGAGCAATTGATGGTCGGTGGAGACCTAATGGCAAAACTGAGGTTGAAGATATGATGCTTCAGTTTAATGACTGGTTCAATCTGGCACAGGCGCAGGGGATTGTGATTGCCAGCACAATGCAGCCCGATGGAAGTCTAGTTGTCTTTGACCGCGCTGGCATCGCTTATCCATTCGCAGAAATGCTGTCGAGATATCCAATTTCCGAATTACAGTCAACAGCAGCATAACTGTGTTTGACAAATATACCAACAACATTGACAACCTGCTATGTGCATCGTCTTCAAAGAAGAACGCGCCTTTGCTCCGCAGCCCTATCTTACGGTTGCACAAAGAAGGCTTCAGCTCCGCCAGTATGATATGTCGCTGGATTTAATCACTTTGTCTGGCAACTTCCGGCTAATCTCTTATTGCAATACTGAGCATTATCAGTTTGTGCTCGGTGTGGGTTCTAAGGAGCCAGCACACCTAGATCTACCCCGATATCAAGCAATTGCAATTTTACAGCCAAATAGCTGGGTTGTTAAAGGGGAAACGCAAATTTATCCAATAACGTACCAGCAACCTGGAGATCTAATTATCCTCGATACAGGTTTGAAACATGAGGTGGTGTGGGACAAAAACGAGAAAAAGCCAACAGAACCGTGGCTCTACCTGTTTATTGATCCATACGACATCAAAAAATGGCAAAAGTCAACAGTCAGTTTGGCTAGAGCGGAAGAGATGGCAACTGAAGCTCTCACTGAACTACAAAATCTAGCGTTGTTGAAGTGGCTAATGGCATGAGTTTTGAGATTTTATCGAGTACAGAAAACCTAAAGATGGGAGAGAACATTGAGTCAACAAAATCTACATCCACAAGCTCAGGCATTGGCAGATTTTCTGCGACAGCAGCCGTTGGATCAAGAAGAACTGCTTCAGGCAATTACCGAGTTTACGGCTACATCAAGCTATGATCCGAACGATGACATTTTGCTAGGTTGGGGCATAGATGACGTGCAGCAAGCCGTGGAATATATTGCTGAGCGTAGAACAGTCTCTGTTGCAGATGCTGTTCTAGTGCTTGAAAAGGCAGCTGACCAATATGATGCCTCCATCGGCATGAACTGGGAAGTCCTACAAATGCACCTCATCGAGCTAAAGGATTCAGGACAGATCAAGTTTAAGCGAATTCGACAGCAGTTCAGGTTGAAATCGCAACGGAAACGGCAAGCACTTAGACAAAGCCTGCGAACCAACTTGCCAAATTAACTACAGCAACCTGCTCAAACTAGCTGAGTCAAACCGATTCAGCTAGTTCTCGTTTGGAGAAAACTAATGGATGAGTTTGAAACACCGAAGATGCAGTACCGCGCTCATACCTATTGGATTGCGGGGAAAGTGCCGACGAAAAAACAGGGAGGTGAATACCACTACTACGTTGTCAAACCTGGCGGCAAAAAGCCAATTAAGTCAGAAGACAAATTCAGCAGCGTTATCCCGGCTAATCAGGCCGCTCGCGCTGCAATTGATTTGTTGACTGGTGTGCTGGCACAACCAGAGCAACTTGCACCAGCAACGGCCCAGAATCGACGTGGCAAAAGAGGATAGCCAACATTCGCAGAGACAACGGCTATCGCCGTGATGGGTTAGCCTTTCTCACTACAGCATTATCCCCTTTCAACCAACTATTCGGGTATTCCACCATGTTTAAACCAGCCTCGAAAGCGAAGGCCAAACTTCGCATGGCAATCATGGGGCCATCTGGCTCCGGCAAGACGTTCACAGCGCTGAGTGTGGCGCAGCATTTGGGAGGCAAGGTTGGGCTAATTGACACCGAACACGGCTCTGCCTCCAAATATGCAGACCGATTCAAGTTCGATGTGACAGAACTGACCAACTTCCATCCCAACAAATATATCGAGGCCATCAATGCAGCAGGACGGATGGGGTATGAGGTGCTGATTGTGGATAGCCTCAGCCATGCCTGGTTCTGGGAGCTGGATGCGAGCGCCAACTCCAGCTCTGGCAACAGCTTCACCGCTTGGGCAAAAATCCGTCCCCTGGAGCGGGCGCTCATCAACGCGCTGCTGGCTTACCCTGGTCATGTCATCGTGACTATGCGGAGCAAGACTGAATGGGTGACTGAGCAGGTGGTCAACAAGAGAGGCGATTCGGTTTCCAGTCCGCGTCGCGTCGGTACTGCACCCGTACAGGCATCCGGGATCGAGTACGAGTTTGACCTAGCTGGAGAGATGGATCTGGCTCATGTCTTGACGATTTCCAAATCTCGTTGTCCAGAACTGGCAGATACTCAGCAGCATTATCCTGGCGAAGCGCTGGCGAAATCATTGTTGGCTTGGCTAGATGACGGGATTGAGCCTGATCCAGCGGCTTTCAATGCCTCCCCTACGCAAACTGCACCTTCTACTGATCGGCAGCAGGTGATTGCTGATATTGGAGTCGAGCTAGAGCGCTTGGGGTGGACAACCGAAGCGGGTAAGGCGTTCCTTAAACAGCGGTATGGCAGAGAATCTCGGCAGCGGCTTGATCATGCCGAGTTAAACGACTGCCTAAGTCATCTGCGGCAGCTTCAGCCTACTGTAGAGCCAAAATTGAATCTCGTTTCCTAGCTTACAGGTCGAGCGGCATCACGACTGCTCGACCTGGCTATCACTATCAAACATTATGAGGCTGAACCGATGAGCAAACTGAAATTCGAGGCAGATAGGCTGAGCGAAACAACTCTGGGTCTGACGCTCCATGCTTGGCGCATATCTTTGGCTCTCTATCTGATTGGAGGCTTCAAGTTTCGCCTACACTCCAAACGACAACCAGGGAGCAGCATCTCCCGCACCTGCCTATATCTGCTACACCACTATGTCACAGTCTGGAGATGAAGCCATGCCTCAGCCAGTCTGTCCATACTGCGGCAGCGATGTTTGGCTTGTCTCCAGCAGTTCACTCAAGTCAGATCGCGCAGGACTCACTTACATTTGCAGTCGATTTCCCGACTGCGATGCCAGAGTTAACTGTCACCCTGGCAGTATCAAGCCAATGGGTTCGCTTGGAGATCCGCAGCTCCGGCGCTGGCGAGAGAAGGCGCACAAAAAGTTTGACCAACTGTGGCAGTCCGGCAGCATGTCTCGCAGACAAGCCTACTGCTGGCTGGCTCAGGCAATGAACTTGCCAGAATCAGAAACCCATTTCGCCCAGTTTAATCAGCAGCAGTGCCAACAGGCGATTGACCTAACTACTGTCTACCAACGCAAATCTTACAACATTGCAGTAAAACACATTCACACAGGGTAAATACAGTGACCCATATTCTTGCAGAAGAAGCAATTAATTGTGCTATCACCTTGGCAGCACAACATGAGCTAATCAAAAGGGAAGACCGTCAAGCATGGGCGGAATGCTTCTGGCAAGTTAACTACGAATCATTTAACGAAGTCTGGAAACAAGATCTGTTTGTGCCTGAATTCAAGTTTCTGCCTTGCTTTGCTGCACCAGAACGAATCCTGCAAATCTGTGAAGAGATCGCTCAAAACTCAGCCGAAAGTCCCGGCTGGCATGATAGTGACGAGGTAAAATTGCTACGGCAAATCTATGTCACAGCCAAGAAGCAGCATCAAACTGCTCAACAACTTGCTAAAGAAACAGCAGCAGCGAATGCTAAACGCTGGCAGGCTCTCGGCCTAGATTGGATTAAGACCAATCAATCCAGGTGCGGTGATTTTGCAATCATTGCCCAACTGATGCAAGATGTCTCAGATAGCCAAACTGACTACTTTGGCAGCACTTGCCTTCAGACCCGGTTTCTCGCCTGGTCAAAGCACGGCAGGAAACTGTTTGCTGAGATGCGAAAAGTTGCTGAGACTTGGCCTGAAACTGCTCATCTGGGAAGGGGTAGAGGTGTGTTTAAGGTCATGGTGCTGCCAGATCCCAGCGAGTCATACCGCTACGCTCAGGAGTGGGCACAGCCAAAGGGGCCAAACCGATTTGACACCCTTGCCGCTGCTCAAGCTGAAGCTGAACGCTTCGCAGCTGAAGATGCCCAGAATCAGCAGAAGCTAGCCACAGGAGAGATTAAGTCTTTTGCGCCAAACTTCCCGTTTGGCTATGAGATTCGCGGCAGCGAAGCTGCTATTGAACATCGCGAAAACTACTCGATGGGCAAGGGCTACTACCTAGCTCAAGAGTCCTACAGCGGTTGGCAGATACGAAAGTGCGGGCTAAGGACTAACCTAACGCAAATTGCCGAAGCGCTCGGCAGACAAATCGAAGCTGAGTCTGATCGCTTAGATGTCGAGAGCCAAACGCAGTTTCAAGCACTGAACTAACAACAGCAGTTTAGCCAAACCCTATTTTGCCCCGCCAAACTTGCGGGGCTTTTGCTATTTGAGGAGGAATCTCTTGAAACAAACCGGCCTGCTTCAGCCCGTCCAGGCTGAATTGGATTCGTATAGACTGACCTTTTCTAGAACTGCCGTTCCTGACACAGTGCTCGAAATACTGCAAAACTGCCCAGTGCGAAAACACCGGGATGGGTTTAGCTTGAAAGTGCCGCAAATGGCAGAACAAGAGTACAAAACTTTCAAGCAAATCATTCTGACCCTGAAAGGTTGCTGGAAAAGACCTGTACATTTGTTTTCCTACGATCCAACCCCTCTGCTTGCCCAAGTTGTTGAGGCGGGCTATGTGCCCCACGCCAATCCGTTTGACCTGTTTGAAACCCCAGATGAGACGATTGACGATCTGTTTGGCATGGTGGATCTGCCAATTGAGGAAGATTGCGATGAGCCAATTGTACTGGATTTGCTGGAGCCAAGCGCTGGCTCTGGTCGGATTGCTCGCAAGTTGCGAGAACGGTTGCCGCATAGCCGAATAGATGTGGCAGAGATAGATCCATTTACCAGAACCGACTGGCGGCATATGAGCAGCTAAGCGTTCCAGTTTGCGGTGATTGGGTAAAGTTTGCAGGCAATGAGGTAAGAGTGATTTCGCACGTCTGGGTTGATGAAACAGCGCAGATATCGAAATGCGGATCGCTATACCTAAGAGCTAACGGAAGCTGCGAGTTTTCAGGCTCGCTTGATCAAGCTGTCCCAATGGCTGACTTCAAGCTACTTCCAGAGAGACGCGAGCAAGCTGTTTGGTTTTTCCATCACGACATCTCAGGCCGAGGCAGAGGGGTCTACCTACAGATGCCCCGGCGTATTTGGCAGACAGATCAAGCAGCTCCGAAGTTTTGAGCAAACACAATCAGATTGCCCGCTATTAGTTAAGCATCTCCCAAAGTCCAACATGCCCCTACCCCGCTGCTGAAATCAAAGCAGACTAGGGGCATTTCTATCTGTTCACACATTCAAGTCAAGCATTATCCTTCAAAAGCTCATGTCTAATCGACTTGTGGATCGAAACTACCGCTGGGACGGATTTGGCGGTGTTTATAGTATTCATCCAAGCCAGTGCCGTCTAAGAATTTACCAGCCACATCCAGAGCAAACAGTTGTAGTTTTTAGCAGCTTAGATCCGCTCAACCCGGTCAAGGATTGCATTGAGCCGCTGATTGAAAAAGTGCTAGCTGAATTCACTCTAGACCCAAGCATTACGTCTTGGGTAAATCATCTGCCTGTTTACAGCGAATTACGTGGAACAGTAGAAATAGAACAAGCATTTATCCATTCCTATCGCAATCGGATAACTAGAGTAACCTGGCAGGAAGTTGATAGAGAACAGGTAGAAGGTTGGATCAGTGACTATCTGTAGATTCAGCCTAGCAACAACAACGGTATAGCGGCTATCGCCGTGAGGGGTTAGCTTTTTTCAACCTCAACATCACTTGCGCTCCATCCATTGATGGGGCGCTTTTCGCAATGGAGAACCATGCAAGCACTTCAACTTGAGATGAATGAATCTTGCTCCACCTATGGAGCGTCAATCATTGATGCAGCGACCAAAATTTCCCAGTCGCTGAAGGCTGGCCGAGCGATCACCCACGCCCAAATCAAAAGCTATATGCGGACGGCTTTTGGCGGCAGCGATGCTGAAGGCTGCTGGAACTGGAAGGATGCTTACGAGGCTCAGGAGGCAGCAATCGTGCTGCTGCTGCAATCCAAGGCTAGCGGCATCCCGAATAGCCAGATCCGCCAGATTGCAGGCTGGCAAAGCTTAGCGCTAACCCAAACGACCCGCACACTGGAGAGTATCGATCTCCAGCAGTTCTCAACGCCACCCGTTCTGGGCCATCTGGCCGCACTCTGCTGCGGCATCAGGGCTGGCGATACTGTCCTAGAACCCTCTGCTGGCACGGGCATTTTGGCTGCCTTTGCCCAGATGCTGGGCGCAGATGTCTTGCTCAACGAACTCGACGAGCGCCGTCGCTCTATCCTGTCTGCATTGTTCAATGAAGCCGAAATTTTTGGCTTCAACGCAGAGCATCTGCACGACCAGCTACCGGATAATCTACGCCCGACTGTGGTGCTGATGAATCCGCCGTTTTCCTCTTCGCCAATGCTAGAAGGCCGTCACCTTTATGCTACCGGCCACCACGTTCGCTCTGCCTTCACCCGACTAGCCCCAGGCGGGCGGCTGGTCTTGATCTCGGCCAACTGGTTCATGTCAGGGCATCCTGTCTGGGACTTTTGCTTTAAGCATAGCCCTGATGTGGCTTTACGCCTCAGCATGAAAATCACTGGGGGCGCGTACCGTAAGCATGGCACCACAGTCGATACCCGCCTCAGCGTGATTGACAAAGCGCCCCAGGACAACATCAAGCCGCTGTTGGGCGAGATGGAAATGACAAAGCCCTTGCGCCTGACATCAGGACAGGAGGTGCAGGTCTTTCGCGCTGAGGACTATGCCCAAATCCTCAAACTCCCGGCAAGATGCGTGATTGAGCCTGTCAAGCCCAACTCGCTCATCCTGAGCCAGCCGGTGCCGCCCGCAGTTGCCGCCCCTCGGCAAACTGCTAAGGCCGCAAAGACGCTCAAGGCTGCCAAGGCTCCGCCAACGGCCCCAGCCGATTCGCTCGCGCTGCGGCTCTCAAAGCTGAACGCTGTGCCGGTTGCCTATCAGTCTGTCACAGCGACGACCCGACAGCCCGGAGAATCGCTTTATGAGGTTTACCAGCCTCAGCGCATTCAGATCACCGGGGCCAGATCTCACCCGACAACGCTCTGCGAATCGGCGGCTTTGGCTGCTGTGCTGCCACCTGTGCCTAAGCATGTGCCCTACCTGCCTCAGTTCATCATTGAGCAGGGAATCCTGTCTGCTGAGCAACTGGAGTCGGTGGTCTACGCTGGCGAGGCGCATAGCCGAATGCTGCGCGGACACCACCTGGTCTCTGACGATTGGCACAAGGTCGATCTGTCTAGTTCTGCTACCCCAGGAGCCGTCCAGTTCCGCCATGGCTGGTATCTGGGCGACGGGACGGGTGCTGGCAAAGGTCGCCAAGTGGCGGGCATCATCATGGACAACTTCTGTCGTCCTGGTGCAACCCAGCAGAAAGCTGTCTGGATTTCGATTTCAGACAAGCTGGTTGAAGATGCTCGTCGCGACTGGACAGCGCTGGGCGGCAGCGAATTCGACGTAATTGCACTCTCTAAATTCAAGCAGGGTCAGCCAATTACAGCAGACGCTGGCATCCTGTTTACAACCTACGCCACACTGCGCTCAGCCGGAAAAGCTGATAAAGCCTCGCGGCTCCAGCAGGTTGTGGACTGGCTTGGGCCAGACTTTGAGGGCGTAATTGCCTTTGATGAGGCTCACAGCATGGGTAACGCCAGCCCCGACAGCGAAGGTGGCTTTGGCGGCGGTAAAACGTCACTCCAGGGGGTTACGGGTGTCAGGCTACAGCGGGCAGTGCCCAAAGCGCGGATTCTCTATGCCTCAGCCACCGGCGCAACTAAGGTGAACAACCTGGCCTATGCCTCGCGCCTCGGCCTTTGGGGGACAGGCGACTTTCCGTTCACCTCGCAGGCTGAATTTGTCAACGCCATCAACAAGGGCGGCGTGGCGGCAATGGAAATTGTGACGCGAGATCTCAAGGCGCTTGGTCTTTATGTTTCCCGCTGTCTCAGTTTTGACGGCGTTGAGTATGAGTCGCTCAACGTTGAGCTGACCCCTGAGCAAGTGGAGATTTATGACGCTTATGCCAGAGCGTTCATGATCATTCATGCCAATATCGACCGGGCGTTGGGCTTGACCAACATTACCGGCGAAACGGGCAAGTGCCTCAACAGTGGTGCTAAAGCCGCCATCAAATCGCTGTTTGAGTCCTGCAAGCAGCGGTTCTTTAATCATCTGCTGACCTCGATGAAATGCCCAGAGCTAATCCGGGCGATTGAACGCGATTTGGCAAATGACTTTTCAGTGGTGATTCAGTTGGTATCGACCAGCGAGGAGATGCTGAAGCGGAAATTAGCGACGGTTGATGTGGAGGAGTGGAATGATCTAAACGTAGATATCACGCCCCGTGAACTGGTAATGCACTATCTGGTGAATGCCTTCCCGGTGCAGTTGTATGAAAAGTGCGTGGACGCGGAGGGCAAAACCTATTCTGTTTTAGTGCTGGACGCAGACAATAATCCTGTTCTTTGCAAAGAAGCGGTCGCCCAACGCGACGAGCTGATTGCCCAGATGGGCAGCCTGCCGCCATTGCCCAGTGCCTTAGATCATTTGCTGATGCACTTTGGCGCTGAGGCGGTGGCTGAGGTGACGGGTCGTTCCATTCGGCTATTGCGTGACACGGAAGGTCGCACCCATGTTGCCAAGCGAACAGCAGGGTCAAACCTGAGTGAGACGCAAGCATTCATGGACGGCAACAAGCGCATTCTGGTGTTTAGCAACGCTGGCGGCACCGGGCGTAGCTACCACGCCAGCCTGGACTGTAACAACCAGCAACGGCGCAAGTCCTATCTGCTTGAAGCAGGCTGGCGGGCCGACACGGCGATTCAAGGTCTAGGCCGCACCCACCGGACAAATCAACGGAGTGCTCCTGTCTTCAGTTTGGTGTCAACCAACGTCAAAGGTGAAAGGAGGTTTCTGGCAACAATTGCGAGAAGATTAGCATCGCTCGGCGCACTGACTAGAGGCGAGCGGCAGACGGGCGGCCAGAACCTGTTTCATGAACGGGATAATCTGGAGTCCATCTATGCTGAAGCCGCACTGAAACTGCTCTTTATGCGCCTCGGCAATGGTAGCGTCAAGTGCTGCACACTGGGCGAGTTCGAGCAGGCGACGGGCCTGAACTTGATGACCGACGAGGGACGCATGAAGGATACGTTGCCTAAAATCCCGCAGTTTCTGAACCGGATGCTAGCGCTGCCGATCTTGATGCAGAACCAGCTATTTGAGGAATTTGAGCAATTGCTCGATGCCAACATTGAGTCCGCGATAGCAAGCGGTTCTTACGAAGTGGGCATTGAGGTGATTCGCGCACATCAGCTGAAAACGTTGAGCACTCAAACGGTCTATGAACATGCAACCGGCAGTCTAACGCAGTGCGTTGAGATTGAGCGGACGGATCGCAATCGAATTCTGTCTGCCCAGAAGGCGCAGTCATGGGGAGATCTCTATATCCATCCAACAGAAAACCGGGCTGCGGTTGTTGCAGACACAACATCGTTGGTAAATGAAAAAGGAGGATTTGTTCAACGGGTAGAGTTCAGACACCCAGCATCGTCTAAGAAGGTAACAGTTAGCGACAGCTATTGCAGTGGATGGCGCAAGGCCACGCCCGAAGAATGGTTGCCCCTGTGGGAAGCCGAGGTCAGCGAGCTGCCTGAGTTTATCACTCATCGGTTTTTCTTGATCTGCGGACTGTTGCTGCCGATCTGGAATCTACTCGACAGTCTGGATTGGAAAGTATATCGCTTGACAACAGAGGCCGGAGAGCAGTATCTAGGTCGAGCAGCTGAGGCAAATCAGATCAATGCCATTGCCGCGTCGCTGAAGCTTAGCCAGGTCAATCTGTCAGCTGCGGAAATTTACAGTTTGACAGTCCAAGGCAAGCAAAGCATCTCGCTCGGCGGCAGCTTCGTTATCCGCCGTTCTACGGTAAAGGGCGAGTTCCGCTTAGAGATATCCAGCACCCAGAACTCAGCGGCAGTAGCACAACAGTTGCAGGCGGCGGGTTGCTTCCATGAGGCCTATAGGTAGAAATCGGACGGAAACGCACGTTAAGGCTGAGATGGTTGCGTGGTGTGGGTTACAGGGGTGCTATCGATTATTCTCCGCTGAAATTCATATTAACA
>JAHHHV010000051.1 GCA_019359155.1 Pegethrix bostrychoides GSE-TBD4-15B | reverse complement strand
AGAACCCAGTCAAGAAGACTTAGAGCTTACACGTCAGCTTTTGCAAGGTGCACAATTCTTGAGTATTCCTTTGTTAGACCATCTGATCTTGGGGAATGGGAATTTTACAAGTCTTAGGCAAACAACAAGTCTCTGGCATGAGTTTCCTCAAGGGGATAGGTAGTGTGGATGTAACTCTTAGCTTTTTATGATTTATTTTTGAGATTTTTTATATTAAAAATCACATCTTATGTCTAATTCCTAATAATCATTTCTAAAAACTAACTTAGAAGAGTTTATGATTGAATTAGATACAAATAAAAATAGACCTGATCTTGCTCCCAATAGCAATCTAGATGGAGAGAGCTTAGGTGGAATACCAGGGCAAAAGAGAGCAACGGTAGTTCAATATCTTCAGCAAGCCGAAGCTGAATTGGTACAGGATTACAATATCAAACTGGGTATACAAGTATATCTTGCTCAAAATGAGGGCATCCTAACTCGTTACTCCAGTGTCCAATGTGAGGCGGCTTTAAGTCACTTTTCAAGTAGCTATCCAGGGCTTGAACTTCAACGTGAAGAAAATAAAGCTTCTTTTACAGGTTTGTTTAAAGAAGCAGTAGCGGAATATTCACAAGTTAAAAGCATGATATTAGATACCCTAAAAGAAGAAGGTTACAGCGACAAGGAATTAAAACGCTTGAGAGAAACTAGCTAAAAAATTAGTACTGAAAAAATATAATCATACTTATTTTTATGTTGGCTCTATCTAGAGGAATCTTTAGTTGGAAAGCTGTCTTTGTTTTGATTGTTTTAATTTTAAACCACCTTCATAGACTTAATAGAATTGAAAATATAAGTATAAAATTTTAATTACGTATATCTTAATTATGCTGACACAAGAAACTTCTAACACCCCAATTGATTCATCAGAGGGATCTATTATTACAACTGGAGGCTTAAAATTAAGTGGTGCAGATCTTCAAGGCATTGATCTTAATCGAGGCAGCCTAATGGAAGCTGATTTATCAGGTGCAAATCTTCAAAATACCGATTTAATCAAGGCAGATTTAGTGGGAGCCAATCTTAGCGGTGCTAATCTCCAAAAAGCTGAACTAATTAAAGCTAATCTTTCTGGAGCCGATCTAAGCGGTGCTGACTTGAGTGATGCTGATCTAAGAAGTGCTAATCTTACAGGTGCTAATTTATCAAATACTAACTTAAAAGGTGCAGACCTAAGTAAAGCCAATCTCACAAACGCTGATCTTCGTGGAGCTTTCCATTCAGAAGCTGACTTAACAGGTGCTAACCTTACAAGTGTACAGCTTGTATAAAATTTAGCAAATAAATAATACCCTACCTTTGACTATTTGCCTGCAACCCGCCGCTACGACAGATCAGGAGGTCTGAGATTAGTGAAATTAGTTGCTCCGTAGTGATTGTCAATCATTTTGACGCTTGTGCCAGTCCATCTGCCAATCGCTGTACTGTTGATATTTGCTTCAACACAGAGACTAATAAAGGTATGCCTTGTTTGGTAGCTTTTGCGATAAACAATATTACACTTTTGTAGTATGGATTTCCAGGCTCGGTTAGAGAAGTTGTGGTGATCGATAAATTTATCTCTTGGGCTTCTAAAAATCAGGGCTTCTGGATCTAGAGTTTCAGGCTTTGCATCATCTAAAATCTCCTGAACCGCTTGGCTAATTGGAAAATCTCGTTTTCTTTGAGTTTTTAAGCCTTCTTTTAAGACTAATCCGTCTTCTGAAACAACTACAGATTCTCTAAATTTAATCACGTTGCTTTCGATGCCCTTCCACTTAAGAGCGATCGCCTCAGAGGGTCTACAACCTGTATAAAACAGGAAGCGGACGTAGTTGGTGTAATGGGCGTAGTGCTGATCAGCCCCAAAGGCAGCAATAATTTGATCCCGCTCTTCTTTTGTGAAGGGATTCACATCATCTTGTTCGCCGAGACCTTTTGGAGCCTTGATTTTCATCAAGATGAAGGGATTAGTATCGATTAACCCTTCTTCGGTTGCCCAGGTGCAGCAGGCTTTTAGCTGCGTTAGGCAGCGTTTAGCAGCATCAGGGGTGAGATTTGCCAGTAGATGATCACGGATAAGCGATGCGTCCTCTAAGGACTTGCTTGGCAACTTGCTGATGTGGCTTCGATGCTTGGCAAAATCTTTGACGTAGGTGCTAGGGCTAACTTGAGGCTTTTTAAACTCACTGTACTTCTCCCATAGTTCATCAAGCTGTGGCTTAGCTTTCTGAATTGGTGTAATTGGTGTAACGGTGCTAAGCGATGACCTCGGCTTGTATTTCTCAAGCGTTGGGTCAAACCGCTCAAATAGAATGTCTTTCTCAATCTCAGAAGCCTTAAGCTCTGCAAGCTTTCGATTCGCCACTGAGTCAGGAAGTCCTGTAGAGAGGTAGTGGCGTTTCCCGCCAAAGTTAAAGCGTAGTTGGAGCCGTCCATTGGAATTTAGGATCGACACAGATCCTTTAGAAGCCTTGCCTGTAGGAGTTTTGGAGTACATCACGCCCCCTTAGCTACTGGTATATCTGTACTTTACACCACCTACACCATTTACACCATCTTTACACCAATTCTTGCCTCAAACCCCCCTAATTTCCACCAAAAATTAGAACAAATGTACAGAAGAGTGCTAAAAGAAAAGCCCCAGAACCATTGATCCTAGGGCTTTTCACTTGATTTACTTGAATGCCAGGAACCAGACTTGAACTGGTGACACGAGGATTTTCAGTCCTCTGCTCTACCAACTGAGCTATCCCGGCAGGTTATTTAAGCGCTTGCCTAAGATAGCAAATCTAGAGAATTTTTGACAAGGTTTTGACAAAAAATGGCTGAGAGCGGTCTGCATCCGCATCGCTGGCAGCAACCTATTTAACGCTTGAGAAAATGCAAATCGTCGCCAAGCCTGCTGAACTGGTCTGCTGAGTGAGATAACTGAGTCGAGATGGCAGAGGGTTTGAAAGACTGGATATAGCGTTCAACTATCGATAACGTAAGAGTTCCAGCGGCATATTTTGTGATTATATAAAGCAGCTAAAAAAACACTCCTGCTCTGTTCATCTAGCGCTTAGGCATCCATGCTGCTCAGCTTGCTGCGAATCTCTTCAATCCGCTTGCGATTTACGCCTAAATCAGACTGCCCAAGCCGCGAAGCTGAGCGCACCTGGATCTGATTAGGCTGGCTGGGGTCAACGTAGAACTCGACATCATCGACATAGCCCATCAGCGCGCTTGCAAACTCAGCGTAGATATAGTCACCCGTTTCGCTGATAATTTCGCTGCGCTCCATGCTTGTAATTATCGATTTGAGCTTGGCCAGCGCTTCAGCAGGCGCAGAGTTGTAGGCAAGCGGGTTAATTTTGTGCTCAGCGTCGCTATCCGGCATCTGGCTGCTGACGCAGTTGGGCGTGTTGGGGCAGACTGCTAGCTTGCTGTTTTTGACACCCAGATTTTCGGGACGCTTGCCTGAAAACGAAAACAGCGATTTACTTCCCATGGCGATTTCCCCTGTCAATAGAGTAGTAGGCATATTCAACGTCACAGGCTGAGCTGAGGCCGGAGCAGCGCCCCACCAGCAGCAGAGCGTCAGGACAACTGCCATCATCAGCGAAAAACCTGACTGAACCATAGCGAGCCTGACCTGAATCATTACGCCTTTAGTTTACAGGCTTTTAGACTCGTGTAAAATCAGCCGATTGCCTGCTGGATCATAGGCGTAAATCTCGCGGCCATGCGAAGCGGTGATCACTGCGCCGGGGGGTGGATATCCTAAGCGATTCAAACGATCAATTGCTGCCTCTAGCGAGGCTACCTCCAGGCAAAGGCTGATGCTGCCTGCTCCCCCTGTAAACTCAGCCTGATGCTTGGCCTGCGGGCGGAAAATGCCCAGCCTGAGTCCCGGCAGCTCAAACTCCGCATAGCCCGACTGCTGAATGCTCGGCGCTTGCTCGAATAGCCCTTGATAAAACGGCAGGAGCTGACCAGATATTGAATCGGCCAACGCCACAAAAATTTGCTCTAGCTGCATGACTCAACCTGGATCAACTGGATCAGTCGGGCTTTCGCCCAGCTTAACCCGCTGTGCCTGCTGACTGTGCCTGCCGATCAAATGTGAGGATTATCTGACATTCAGGCTCAGGGCTGATGTCAATGCGGTAACTTAGTTGAGCAAGCCTCTGACGCAGATCTTCTGGTAACTCGCATGAAATTGGCAGCTCGGATTTCGCAAGTCTCGTCCTCTATGACTTTGGCTATCGATGCAAAAGCCAAAGCCATGCAGCGAGACGGGCTAGACGTGATTAGCTTCAGCGTTGGCGAACCCGATTTTGATACGCCAGATCACATCCGTGCGGCGGCCAAGGCAGCGCTTGACCAGGGCAAAACGCGCTATGGCCCGGTGGCGGGTGAGCCAGAGCTACGCGAAGCGATTGCCCAAAAGCTGCAGCGCGACAACGAGCTTTGCTACGGAGCCGAGAACGTGCTGGTCACCAATGGCGGCAAGCATTCGCTCTACAACCTGATGATGGCGCTGATTGAACCAGGCGACGAGGTCATTATTCCCGCGCCTTACTGGGTCAGCTATCCGGAAATGGTGAAGCTAGCGGGCGGCAAGCCGGTGATTGTGCCCACCACGCTAGAGTCCAACTACAAAATTACGCCAGAGCAGCTTTCGCAGGCCATCACGTCCCAGACCAAGCTGTTTGTGTTCAACTCGCCCTCTAACCCGACCGGCATGGTCTACAGCCCCGACGAGGTGCGAGCTTTGGCGCAGGTAGTCGTCGAGCGCGATCTGCTGGTGGTGGCTGACGAAATCTACGAAAAATGGCTATATGACGGCGCGACTCACCTCAGCATGGGTGCAGTCAGCCCTGAAGCCTTTGAGCGCACAATCGTCAGCAGCGGCTTCGCCAAAACCTACGCCATGACGGGCTGGCGAATTGGCTTCTTGGCAGGGGCAATACCGCTGATTAAAGCCGCCACCACCGTGCAGGGACATAGCACCTCAAACGTCTGCACCTTTGCCCAATATGGTGCAGTTGCAGCCTACCGCGACTCGCAGGACTGTCTTCAGCCGATGCTGGCTGCTTTTACCGAGCGCCGTCAGGTGATTTTAGAATATGTCAACGCGCTGCCGGGATTCACCTGTCCCACGCCGCAGGGGGCGTTCTACGTGCTGCCCGACATCAGCAAGCTGGGAATTAGCTCGCTCGACTTTTGCAGCAAACTGCTGGATACGCATCACGTCGCCATGGTTCCGGGCGTAGCATTTGGCGCAGATGACTGTATTCGCCTCTCTTACGCCACCAGCGTTGAAACGATTCAGCGCGGCATGGAGCGGCTGAGCCTGTTTGTCAAATCGCTAACGTGATTGCTGATGACGCAGTCTGATCAGCAGCCTGATAATCTCCCAGATTCCAGCGAGCGCTATCGGCAGGGCTGGCAGATTTTGGCCAGGCTGAACCAGCCCGCCGCCGAGCAGCTGATCGAATCACTGCAAGAAATTGCCCCAGATTTGAGCCGCTTTGTAGTCGAGTTTCCGTTTGGCGATATCTATTCGCGTCCGGGGCTGGATCCTCAGTCGCGCTCGCTGATTACAATTGCCTCGCTCACCACGCTTGGCCATGCCCAGCCGCAGCTCAAGGCGCATATCCACGGGGCATTGAATTTAGGCTGCACCCGCGAGCAGGTGGTCGAGGTGATTTTGCAAATGGCCGTCTATGCTGGATTTCCGGCAGCGCTGAACGGAATGCTCACTGCCAAAGCCGCCTTTGCTGAGCGCGATGCAGATCCGTAGTCGCTAACTCTTCTGCCCTTGATTGCCCCGGTTTCCTAGATCGACTGAGAATCCCTCAAAATCTTATCGTTCAACTAAAGTATTTTTAATCAAGCGGGGACAGGACATGCGGCATCTACGCGGTTTAGCGCTGGGGGCAACAGTGGGCTGGGCAAACTGGGCAACAGTGAGTTGGGCAACAGTGGGCTGGGCAACAGTGGGCTGGCCGCAGTTGGCTGCCGCCGATCCGCCGCGAGTTAGCCCAGCCCTAGTAGCCCAACGCAATCCCCCCGGATCAACCCGCATCGTACCGCCTATCCCCCTGCCTGATCTACCCGATCAGCTCCCATTGCCTGCTCCAGCAGATCTGCTGCCTCCGCCTGCCCTGCCGACAGCGCCTGCTGGTGAGGTTCCAGCAGCGGTGTTTGTGGAGCAAATTGAGGTAGTGGGCAGCACGGTGTTTAGCGCCGCTGAACTCGCCGCAGTCACCCAGCCCTACGTCAACCGCTCAATCAGCTTTGTCGAACTGCTGCAAGCTCGCTCAGCCATTACCCAGCTTTACGTCAGCCAGGGCTACATTACCTCCGGCGCATTTGTGCCGCCGCAAACTATCGAGAATGGCCGCGTCGTGATTCAGGTGATTGAAGGCAGTCTGGAGTCAATCGAGATCCTGGGAACGCGCCACCTCAGTTCCAGCTATCTGCGGCGGCGTCTAGCGCTCTCAGCCACCGCGCCGCTGAATCAAACTCGGCTGCTAGAAGGACTACAGCTTCTCCAGCTCGACCCGCTGATCCAGAGCATTTCGGCAGATTTGCAGAGCGGTACCAGACCGGGCAGCAGCGTTTTGCAGGTGACGGTGCAAGAAGCCGACAGCTTCAACGTGACGCTGGGACTCAACAACGGACGTTCGCCTAGCGTCGGCAGCTTCCGACGGCAGATCCAGTTTGAGCAGGCCAACTTGACGGGACTCGGTGATGCCCTCAGTGTCGAATATCTCAACACCAACGGCAGCAACGAAGTCAACGGCAGCTATGAAATTCCGCTGAATCCGCGCAACGGTAGGCTGCGTCTGGCGCTGGGGCGAGCCAACAGCCGCGTCATCCAGCCGCCGTTTGACCAGGCCGATATTGCTGTGCCCTCGCGCTACTACGAGCTGAGCTACCGCCAGCCTATGATTCAGTCGCCGACGCAAGAGCTGGCATTGGGGCTGACGGCTTCGCGCCAGGAGAGCCAGACTTTGGTGGGGGGGGAAGGCTTTCCGCTGGCGCTGGAGGCTGATGCGTCGGGACGAACCAGGGTTTCGGCACTGCGCTTAACGCAAGACTGGACAGACCGCAGCAGTCAGCATGTGCTGGCGCTGCGCTCCCAGCTGAGTCTAGGTCTGGACTGGCTAGACGCGACAGTAAACGAGGATCTGCCCGACAGCCGATTTCTGGCTTGGCGCGGGCAGGGGCAGTGGGTGCGGCAGCTTGCGCCCGATTTGCTGCTGCTGCTGCGCGGAGATATGCAGCTCAGCGATGGTGAACTGGTGTCGCTGGAGCAGTTTGGGCTGGGCGGGGCGCAGAGCGTGCGGGGCTACCGTCAGGATGCGCTGCTGAGTAACGACGGCGCGCTGTTTTCCACCGAGGCGCGGATGCCACTGCTGCGCGTTCCAGAAGTGGGCGGGCTGCTGCAAATTGTCCCATTTCTAGATGTGGGAACCACTTGGCACAATTCAGAGCCGCTGGATCCCGGTACGCTAGTTGGAGTTGGGCTGGGGCTACTCTGGCAGCAGCCAGATCTCTCGGCGCGGCTAGACTGGGGCATTCCGCTGGTGCCGCTGGCGGGCGAAAAGCGCAGCTTGCAGGAAAACGGTATTTACTTTTCGCTGATTTACAGCCCGTTCTAGGCATTTTAATCCAGCCTAATTTTTAATCGACGTGCAGATTATTCAAGCGCTGCATGAGTAAATTCAGGCCGGCCAACCGGTTGATTTAGACCTGACGGCTCGTCGCAATCGGCCAGATGCAGACCAAACGATTCGGCGATCCGCCCCCCAAGAGCAGCCAGATCTGGTGAATGTGGCCGCGCCTTCTGGCAAGACCAGCTAGTTCCTATCGACCTCCAGTCGTTCCTATCAGCCTAATACTCTTGCAGCTTTTGATCTGCCGTGATATCAATTTGGCTGTTGAGGATTGCGCCTCTGGCCTTCAGCTTGATGCATTCGCTATCCTGGAGACCAGCATTTTGACCAAACTTAGCGCCCTTGACCAGTACGGCATTTAGATCAACCTGATTCACTGCCGCGCCATAGAGCAGCGCCTCTCGAAAGTCCCCACCGCTCAGGTCGGCATCGTTGAGATTGGCATGGACGAGTCTGGCGCGGCTCAGATTCGCCCAACTCAGGTTTGCCCAGCTCAGGTTGGCGCGGTTGAGTCTGGCCCAGCTGAGGTTGGCGGCGCTGAGATTGCTGCGATGTAGATTCGCCTCACGTAAGTCAACGCCGCTCAGGTTGGCATCACTCAGGTCTGTGCCGCTAAGATTTGCGCCCAGCAACACGGCTTCTTGCAGGTCAGACTCGCCTAGCTCAGCGCCGCGCAGGTCAGCGTAGCTGAGATTAGCACCGCGCAGAATCGCCTCACGCAGATTGGCTTTTTGCAGGTTGGCGTAGCTCAAGTTGGCATCGCGCAGATCGACGCGATTCAGATTGGCACGGCTGAGGTTGGTGTAGCTGAGATTGCTGTTGCTGAGGTCTACTTTGCCCAGCAGCGCCCAGAGGATGAACGCCACGTTGGGATTTGCCCAGAGCAAGATTGATCGATCTGACTTAACAGCCACCACAATCGACCAAAGCACTGTGGCCCAAATCAATAAAATGCCCAGCAGCAAGATTTTCTTGAGGCTGCTGCGTCCCGGCTGGAGGTTGGCTTCGCGCAGGTTGATCCAGACTAGGATGGTCCAGAGCAGATTTGCCCAGATCAGAATTACGCCCACAAATCGGGCTTCGGGCAGCCACATCCAGAGCAGTGCTGCCCAGGCAAAAACCGCCCAAAGCAACATCGTGCCAATCAGATCAACCCGTCCGAGATTAGCGCCGCGCAAATTCGCGCCCTGGAACTGCTTCTTGCCGCGCCAAAGATTGATTCGAGTCCGAATTCCAGGCAGAAAATTGAAGCGTCCGGAGGGGGGAGCCGTTGGGCTGACAGAAGGCGACGGGGGTAAAGTCATAGGGGCAGGAAGATAAAGGAGGGCTGACCTTCTAGCCTGAGTTGCTAGCTGAGCTGCTGCCTGAGCTGCTGATAGTTTGGGCTGAGTTGGGCTGCCATATCTGTAGAATTCTGGAGCTAGGCAAAGACCCGATAGCATTATTCGACCCACCGCTCAGCTCATCCGCCAACATAGCAAACTTTCCAGACAGGCTGCTGAAGCGAGCTAAACCGCGTCGATACCATTCAAGAGGAGGCAGACTCTGCTTGATCGGCCCTCAGCTGCCTGATTAGCTCTTCTAGCTCAGGGCTACCCGCCTGATAGATCTGACCACAAAAATGGCAGGTGGCCTCGGCTCCCTCGTCGGTTGCAATCATGTCGCGCAGCTCGCGTTCGCCCAGGATTTTCAGCGCCCCCAAGACTCGCTCAAACGAGCAGCCGCACTGAAACTGCACCAGCTGCGTTTCGGGGAATATTTGCAGCCCCCAGTCGCCCACCAAGTCAGCAAAAATTTGCGGCAGTGACTTGCCTGCTTGCAGCAGGGGCGTAAACCCGCCCAGTCCCGACACCCGCGACTCTAGGGCTTCAACTAGGGCTTCATCTCGTGCCGCTTTCGGCAACACCTGCACCAGCAGTCCACCCGCTGCCGAAACGCCTGCCGCTCCGACAAACACGCCCAGCACCAGCGCCGAGGGAGTCTGTTCAGAGCTGACCAAATAGTGGGTCAAATCGTCGCCAATCTCGCCGGACACCAGCTCGACCGTACTGGAATAGGGGTAGCCATAGCCTATGTCTCGCACGGCGTAGAGGTAGCCGCTGCCAACGGCTCCACCCACATCCAGCTTGCCTTTAGCGTTGGGCGGCAGTTCGATTTCTGGATGGTCAACATAGCCGCGCACTGTGCCGTCTGCTCCTGCATCAACCATCACTCCGCCGAGTGGCCCATCGCCTTTGACGCGCAGGTTGATGCGGGCATCGTTCCGCTTCATGCTGGAGGCCAATAGCAGCCCGCCTGCCATCGTCCGACCCAGTGCTGCTGTCGCCACATAGGAGAGCTGGTGCCGCTGGCGCGCCTCCTCAGTTAAGCCTGTTGTAATCGTGCCAACTAGCCGAATCCCGCCCTCTGCTGCGGTTGCCCGCAATAGCTGATCCACCATAGCAATTGCTCTGAGTCCTAAAATATCGTCTCGCTCTATTCTAGAGTGCTGGTCTAGAGTGCGGGCTGGGCGCTAGCTGGGGTGCGGGCTGGGGGTGCGAGCTTAGGGTGCGAGCCAGGGCGCAGATTAACCAGCCCGCTGCATTTCACGTTGTAGTAGCTGGACGAGAGACTGGTCGCCTCGCGCTGTGGCCACCGCAATTCGGTGCTGAAGCCGCCGCTGGATATGGCGTTGATGTGCGTTTTCGTACTCAGTTGCCGAAACGATGGGCAGCACAAAGCGCGAGGCTAGTTTGGTGGTCTGGACGGCAGAGCGACAGGACTCGCTGCGACAGCGCAGCTCCAGCATCGGCATGCTATGGCGGACATAGGAGGGATAGGACTGAATGGAGTCACAGCCAATCTGTCTGGGTTCAGTCAAATCTGCTTCAATCCAGCCAGCTGACTGGCCAGCTGACTGGCCAGCTGGTACGGTATCTTGGCTATAGCGGCTGAAGCAATTGGCAAACGATCTAGAAAACTGCATGGTTGTCACAATAATCACTTCAGAAGCAAACGATCAATTCAGCGTTCTAACCGAGACAAAAAAGGCGAAAGTAAAAAGCTAGAGCCATTAGACCAGAGTGCATTATTTCTGTATCCAATTTTACCGTTGTCAATTTGTAAACGCAAACCTCCCCCTACGTCTTTGGATAGATTTTGGATAGATTTTTAGTCTTGAACCGTCGCCAGCTATTGAGAGTCGGACTTGCCGTCACCGCCGCTACCGCAGCCACCGCTGCCGCCACAGCAGCTCAGCTGGGTCGAACCCGCTTGACGGCTCAGTCAGCTGTTCCGACTTCCCCGTACAGCCGCGAAATCTCCAACCTGCTGGTGCGCTGCTGCGATCTGGCGGGCGAACAGTACCGCTATAGCAAGGACAATCCAGACTACGATGGGTCGATCCGGCTGCTGAATGACTATCGGACTTACAGAGACAAGGTGGGGCAATATCGGCAAATTGGATCGTTTCAGATGCCTGAACTTGGCCTGTCGAGTCACTCGCTGCCCGTTGCCGCTAAGCGTTCAGATCAGCTTTCAAAAGGGCTAGCGCTGTCGTTTTCTCAGGTCTTCTGGGGCTATGCGCTCACCTCAGCTCAATGCAGCATTATTGCCCTGCGCGGTACTCAAACCGAGTCGGAGATGGCGACTGGCGCAACGGCGTTCCAGCTGGGCTTTGGCTCGGAGGGCCGGGTTCACGCCGGGTTCTACTTGATCTATCAGGCGCTAATCGGTCAGATTCGTCAGGTGGCAGAGCAGTTTGACCCAGAGCTACCCTGCTATTTGACGGGCTACAGTCTGGGCAGTGCCGTCGCAATTTTGGCGGCTGCGACTTTGGCTAAAGAAACCGCGCTCAAAAATCAGCTGCAGGTTTATACCTACGCTGGTCCGCGCGTGGGCAATCCGGCTTTTGCTCAGGCTTACAACCAGCTCGTGCCCCAGACCTACCGAGTTGTCAACCAGGCCGATATCGTCACCGATTTACCGCTGGAGAACTTCCGGGGAGATCTCTATCGTCATGTTGGCCAGGAGCTAGCCTATAGCCTGCAATGTGGCAATTTTGACCGCAATCACGCCATCGGCAACTATCGCCAAGCTGTTGATGCGGGTCTGGAAGTTGGGCAGACTCAAAGACAGACTTGCGCTTGAAGTTTGTACCTCAAGTCTGTACCTCAAGTCTGTGCCTCAAGTCAGCATAATTCCGGAAATTATTGAATTAAGGCTGTATTATATCTGCAATACAGGCTTCCCGCTTCAGCTCATGGTGTTTGGTGAAAGCTTAGTTGAAACTTAGTCGGAGGTGAACTCGATGCAGCCTATCTTCCGCGTTCAGTCGAATTTACTCTATCAACGCCTCGAAGATGCCCTTCAGCAAGGGCTGGAGCTGCGGCTGGTGACGCAGGGGGACAGGTTTTGTGGGGTGCCCATTGCGCTCGACGAGGAGTTTATCGAAATCCTCTATCTGCATGTGTCTGAAGACGAGGACTCGCCCGAAGAAGATCCCTATGCCCGCACGGTTTGGGTGATTCGGATTGCCGAAATTTTGGCGGTGGCCTATCAGCAATCTTGGTCACGCGATAAGCTGGCGCAGCTTTTGCCCACAGATGCCGCAACGTCAGAGGTCGAAGAGTCTTAGCATCTACGTTCGATGCCCTCCATCTGCTGTTCGAGCCGTCGCTAATCGCCATAAAAGCAAAGGTCAAGAGGCTGCGTACCTTCAAGACCTTTGCTGATGTATCTTGTCTGTTATGCCCGCCAACCTAGACAAAGCTAGCGGCGGTAATCTGGCTGGAATTGGTGCCGACAATCAGCGCCAGCGGATCGCCACCCGCGCTAATCAACGTGTCGCTACCCTGCTGCGTGATTGTCAGGCTACCAAAGCTCGCGCCGCCGATGAGCTTTAGCTTGTCTTGGCCACTGGTGAAGCCCTGAACTGTGTCAAAGCCGCCGTTGAGGACGCAGATATCGTTGCCCTGACCGCCTCGAAAAACGTCGTCACCTGCACCGCCTTTGAGCAAATCGTTGCCAGCACCGCCCACCAAGATATCATTACCCGCTTTGCCGTTCAGCTTGTCGTTGCCTTTGAGTCCGCGAATCAGATCATCTTGAGAAGTTCCAGTCAAGCGATCGTTTTTGCGAGTGCCGATAATTGAGCTGTCTGTTGGGTTGGGGTTGGTGGGCGGGACAACAGGTGGCAGTGGCGGTTCCACAATAACAGTTGTTCCGTTCTCGTCGTTGACATCTCTCACGCCGATTGTGAACGCCTTCTCTGTGAAAAGGCCACCAGCATCCTGAGTTTGTACAAGAATCGTGTAGGATTTCTGCGTTGCCTCATAGTCAAACTGCTGATTGGCGCTCAGTACACCTGTACTGCTCAGCGTAAACTTGCTGTTGTCGTTGCTGTCAGTTCCTGAAACTAGGCTGTAGACATAGGTGCCAGTCTGGTCTGGATCGTCTGGATCAATGGTCGCCAAATTGCCCAACACCGTACCCGCAGGCTGATTTTCTGCAATGCTATTGACAGGTTTGGAACCATTCAACAGCAAGATGTCAGTTGGAGCCTGGTTGACAGGCGGCGGGCTGCCCTGCGTATACAAATCAAGGAAGTAGTTGGAAGCTACATCGTTGCTGGCAATCGCCCGTGCTTGGTCGAAGGCATTATATGCTGTAGCTTGGACGTAGTAGGTGCCAGGGCTGAGAGTTGCAGTAATCAACTCAGCATTGGTGTCAGCGTTGAACGAACCATCAACGAAATTGCCAGATGCGTCTAGGAGCTGAAGATCCACGTCGGACTGCAGACCGCCTAAAGTAATCTCAACGGTTTCAGGTTGGCTGAGATCAAACCTAAAGTAGTCGTCTGCATCGCTAACGCCCACGAAATCATCCGCAAATGCATAGGTCGTCGTCGAGAGATCGCCCAAATCCTGAGCGCTAAACTGATCATTGCCTGCACCGTCAACCTGTACCTCAAAATAAAAGTTGCGCGAGTCACCTGCTGGAAAGAAATCGACTGACTCCACGACTGCATCATAGGTTGAACCGGGAGACGCATAGAAAACAGACTGAGAATCTGTTCCACCGAACGCATCATCATCTACATTCGGATTATTGATCTTGAAATAAGTAAACCCCGTTGAATCATAGAGATGAAGCTTGGGATTAAACCCATCGCCCAGCACAATAGCCGTTGCGAAACCAGGTTCCAGATCAAAATCAGTAGAGAAGAAGGACGTTAGCCAGTCAGGTTCAATAATGTCATCGGGATTGCCAAACGCATCAGCGTAAGGATATCCGTTGACGGAATCATCGCTGCCGAGAAGAAAGTCGTTGCTGCTAAAACCTTTACCCATTTGGCACCTCTTTATGTTTAAGTTAAGAAGAACGTTTGAACCAACTGCGAACCTTGAAAAATGGCAGATGCAGAATTTAACGCTGATAATGCTCAAGCTGAATCGGACTAACGAACCGGATAGGCTGAACCTCTCGCCCGCAGCCGCTGAGCGACAGAGCGCTGAGGGTGGCGACCGAGATAATTACAAAACTGCGAACGTTAAAGAAAGGCAGATGCATGACTAAACACCAATCCGTAGGAATCTACTGGGGATACAAAGGAGAACTTGGAGCTGTGCAACCTCTGCTGGAAAACCAGGTTTGAAGTTGAAGCTGATTCCATCTAACCCGGCGGCTAACTGAGTTCGCGCCTGAGAATGACTGACTTGATATCCGATTTAATATCCGACTTGCTAACCAGATCTCAGTTAAAATGCGGGTAGCTTGCATCACCAAACCTATGCCTCGTTCCCTGAGAGTTCGGCCAGAGTCGATTGCTACGGTTAAGGCGGCTGTGCGTCGCGGCTATTCCACCCAGAGACTGCTGGCCGAAGATCTGGGGATAGCGCTGTCCACGCTGAGTAATTTTTTGACGGGCAAGCCGGTTGATCTGGCCGTGTTTGAAGAGATCTGCCGCAAGCTATCGCTGGAGCCACAGCAAATTGCCGAGCAGCAGGCGCAACCTGCACCCCAGCCTGCCCCAGTTCAGCCATTAGTTCAGCCGTCAGCCCTGCCACCCGACAGCCAGCACGACTGGGGAGAAGCGCCTGACGTTTCGGTATTCTACGACCGGGTGAGCGAGCTGACGACACTAGAAGGCTGGATCAGGCAGGATCGCTGCCGACTGATTGCGATTTTGGGGATGGGCGGCATGGGCAAAACGGCGTTCTCCATGAAGTTAGCTGAACGAACGCAGGACGAGTTTGAGCTGGTGATTTGGCGCAGCCTCCGCAATGCGCCGCCCGTGTTGGATTTGCTAGTCAACCTAATTCAGTTTTTGTCTGGCCAGCAGGAGATTGATCTACCAAATAGTATAGACGGCTGCATTCTGCGTTTGATTCACTATCTGCGAACCCGACGTGCCTTGCTGATCCTGGATAATGCTGAGTCGGTGCTGCAAGCAGGGGAACGCAGCGGCCAATACCAGCCGGGATACGAAGGCTACGGTCAGATTTTGCGGGCGGTTGGTGACAGCGCCCACCAGAGCTGTTTGATTCTCACCAGCCGCGAGAAGCCAACCGGATTGGCACACCGCGAAGGCAAGTCGGCGCCGGTGCGGTCGCTTCAGCTTGCCGGATTGAGCGCTCTGTCAGGGCAGGCTGTGGTCAAACAGCAGGGAACGCTAGCTGGCACGGAGTCCGAATGGCAAATGCTGGTGCAGCACTATGCGGGCAATCCGCTGGCGCTGAAAATGGTGGCTTCTGGGGTTGAGGATTTCTTTGGCGGCGAGATTGCCAAATTTCTGCAATATGCCAGCCTTGGCTCGCTAGTATTCGACAATATCCGCGACCTGTTGATGCGGCAAGTTGGGCGGCTTTCGGAGCTGGAGCTGGAGGTGATGAACTGGCTGGCGATCAACCGCGAGCCGGTCACGCCTGCTGAGCTACAGGTTGATTTGGGGTTGGCCGGCCTCAGCGAGCTGTTGGCGGCTTTGGCCTCGTTGCAGCGTCGCTCTTTGATTGAATCAGGTGCAGCGGGTTTTAGTCAGCAGCCCGTGGTGATGGAGTTTGTTACCGAACAGCTTTTGCTGCATGTTTACCGGGAGTTGACTGATGTTGAAACTCCGCTGAGCGAGAGTCTGCTGCGTCGCTATGCGCTGGTCAAAGCTACCGCCAAAGACTACATCCGCGAAAGCCAGATTCGGCTGATTTTAGAGCCGCTGATTACGCTGAGCCTTGAGCGACTGGGCGCTCCCCAAATGCTGGAGGAAAGACTGCGGGGATTGCTAAATCAGTTTCACCAAAGCCAAATCCCGGCTCGCTATGCCGTAGGCAATATGCTGCATTTATTGCGCCAGCTTAACGCTGATTTGACTGGACTTAATCTATCTGGGCTGCAAATCTGGCAGGCGAATTTCTCAAATCTCACGCTGCACCAGGTTAATTTATCCCAGGCTCAGATTGCCCGCTCAGTCTTTGCCGAAACGTTTGGCAGCGTGCTTTCAGTCGCATTTAGCCCGGATGGTAAATGGCTAGCTGCTGGAGAATCGAATGGCAGCATCCAGATTTGGGAGATTGCTAACAGCCGTAAGCTGATGACGCTGCATCATCACACAAGCTGGGTCTGGTCTGTGGTCTTTGCGCCTCATCCGCATGATCCTGAGCAGCAAATTTTAGTCAGCGTCAGCGATGATTACCAGGTGAAACTTTGGGATCTGCAAACGGGGAGTCTGCTGAGAACATTGCTGGGGCATCAGCGCTCAGTGAATGCGCTAGCGCTCAGTCCAGACATGCGCTGGATTGCTACTGGCAGCCAAGATGCTACCATTAGGCTCTGGGATTTACAACAGCTTGATCAGCCGCCGCGCATTTTAGCAGGTCACAGCCAACGGGTTTGGTCGGTTGCCTTTAGTCCAACGGGGCAGATGTTCGCCAGCGCCAGCGAAGATCACACTGTTAAACTTTGGAATCTGGCCAGCGGTGAATGCTATCAGACCCTACATAAAGATTCAAATAGTAATGGCATTGTTGCCTTTAGTCCAGACGGCAGTTTATTAGCGAGTGGCGGCAGCGAGTACACCATCTGGATCTGGCAGCTCAAATCAGCTTCACCGTCTGAGCCACTTCCCAGACTGGATGCTGCTAATCTCCAGGTTTTACGAGGCCATACCGATACCCAGACCGCTCTCCGCTTCAGTCCAGACGGTCGATATTTGGCCAGCAGTAGTTATGACCATACGGCCAAACTTTGGGATATTGCAACAGGTGAATGTATCAAGACATTTACAGGTCACAAAAATCGGCTCTGGTCAGTTGCGTTTAGCCCAGCCGGAACGCTGCTGGCTAGTGGTGGTGATGACCGGGCGATAAAGCTGTGGGATCTCCAGAGCGGGCAATGCACAATGACGCTGCAAGGTCATACCAATGCCGTGCTGTCGCTAGCGCTATCTGAAAATCTGCTGGTCAGCGGTCATGAAGACGAGGCAATCAGAATTTGGCATCCGCAAACTGGAAAGCTTCACCAAACGCTTCATGGGCATTGTGATCGCGTCTGGTCAGTTGGCTTTGTGCCTGATACAGTTCTTCAATCGTTGGGGCTAGAGCCATCGGCAGCCGAAACACAGCAAATTATAGTTAGCGGCAGCGCCGACCGCACCATCAAACTCTGGGATTGGCGCAGAGGAAACTGCCTAAAAACGCTGCAAGGCCACAAGAGCTGGGTTTGGTCAGTCGTCTGTAGTCCTTGCGGTCGCTATTTGGCAAGCAGCAGCTATGATCGCACAATTAAGCTATGGGATCTGGCGACTGGAGATTGTCTAGACAGCTGGAAAGCTCAGCGTTCAGATGTGGCTCTTGTCTTAAGCCCAGATGGTGAGGTGCTAGCCAGCGCCGGTTTTGACGGTTGTATTAGGCTTTGGAACGTGCAAACGCGGCAGTTGATCCGGCAGCTAGAAGCTCATACTGACAGTGTTTGGCAAGTGGTATTTAGCGCCGATGGCCAGCAGCTTGCCAGCGCTAGCTACGATCAAACCCTACGGCTTTGGGATATTGCGTCAGGGCAATGCCTGCGAACTTTTGTCGGCCATACGGCTCCGGTGCTGGCGGTCGCTTTCAGCGGTGCTGGTCGATTAATCAGCAGCGGCTTCGACCAGACGGTGCGAGTTTGGGATCTGCAAACGGGGCAGTGCCTTCAGATTATGCAAGGACATACCGGCCATATCCCTGCTCTTGCTTCAGCGAGTCACGCAACCGTATTTAGCGGCAGCTTTGACGAAACGATTAAACTCTGGAATATAAACACTGGAAAACTTTTGAAAAGCTTTCAATCACCCCGCCCCTACGAGCAGATGAATATTATAGATACCGTTGGTTTAACAGATGCGGAAAGAGAAAGTCTCAAGGCTCTAGGAGCAATTGAGCTGTAGCTTCTCCCAAGAGTGCGATCCCCAATTGCCTCTGGGCTTCAACAAGATCAAAAAAGGGCAGAAAACTGCCCCTGACATAGCACGCTGTTCGCACTAGAGCATCGGCACAATGAGCAGCGTCAGCCCTTGACGACCCACAATCAGCACTCGATCACCCACAGCAATCACAATCTGGCGTTCAATCTGATAAAAGCGAGCGTTCCAAATGCTGCCCATCGCCTTGACCCGTCCGGGCTGATGCGCCACAATTGGTCGGTCGATGATGCCTTCGTGAGGCGATGAGAACAGCTCAATGGGTCTATCAATCGGTTTATTAGGAAGCTTGTACATAATCTGACCTCCTAGATGTCGTAACGTTCAGGACTCTGTGGAAGCACCTCAGTGGGATGAGGAGTAATAAATGCATAGTCAAACTGAGCGGTTAGATATGCAGTGGCTTCACAGGTTTTTCATAGCTGCTTCATGCTGGCTCTACAGCAGCTAGATCAACTGCTTCACGTTTAGACGGCTAGGTTCCAGATTTTCGCACAAAGCTATCTAGAACCTATCTAAAAGCGGTAATGGGCTGAACCTGTGGATTGAGGTTAAACATTCACGCCAAATTCATAGCGGTTGATGAACAGTCCGATGACTGTATCGTGCATCAGTAGTGACTTCGAGAAACAAATGGTTTTGCGAGCTA
>JAHHHV010000050.1 GCA_019359155.1 Pegethrix bostrychoides GSE-TBD4-15B | reverse complement strand
CGGCTGCTGTCTCATTTGCGGAAGATCCAGAAACTGCCTGAGCGAGTCAAGCGCTATTTTAAGCATCCTTCGATTGCTTACGCTGCTGAGTAGAATGCATTCTCTTTAATTGCCGGGTTAATATCTGTTTCTCGCTAGGCAAAAGCGCGCTGTTCCTGCATGACGACAATCCGCTGTTGCTGAATCGAGTCTCTCACTAGCTCTCATTCATCTTTTGACACACCGACTGCCAGCCTATCCATCACCGTCTAATCGGCTATTGTTTGGTGCTTACCATAGTCCTTGCTCATGCGATACTCAGACTGGCAATGGGCGCACAAAAGGGAGAAGTAGATGCGGCTATATGAATTCGGCCCGACGCGCTCAATTCGAGTGCGTTGGATGCTCCAAGAACTGGGTGTAGATTTCGAGGCTGTAACCGTCAACCTCAGAGCAGGCGAACATCGTCAACCAGAGTTCCTCAAGCTCAATCCGGCAGGCAAAGTTCCAGTGCTCGTTGACGAAGACCTCGTGCTCACTGAGTCAGTTGCAATCGTGCTCTACCTGGCAGAAAAGTATCCAGACAAAGGTTTGGTTCCCACAGACCTCAGACAGCGATCTCAGTTCTACCGTTGGATTTTGTTCTCAGCCACAGAGTTGGAACAGCCGCTGTGGCGAATCTCGCGTCATACATCACTGTATCCAGAACACCTGCGCTTGCCTGCCGAGGTCGCACTGGCTCAGCAGGACTTCACGAATATGGCTGCCGTCATAGAGGATCACATGCAGGAGCGCCAGTTTCTCATGGGCGAGAGTGTGACAGCCGCCGATTTCGTCTGTGCCTATACCCTTGACTGGGCCAACGAGATCCGGCTGCTCGACAACTGCCCACAGCTGCTCCAGTACATAGAGCGGATGTATGCCCGTCCGAATGCGCCACACCGCATCGCAGCAGCGCTCGCCAGCACCACTTAGGCATTTAGAAATACAGTCTTCTTTTCTGGCTTGCTACGGGCGTTCAAGATCTCTGGGAAGTCGCGCGGGTCTGGCTGCGTCGCTTTTTTCGCTCCCCCAGGGTTCGTCACCGGGCTATATTTCGCCCCAAAATGCAGCTATCATAGCGGTTGCGGTCAGTAGGGCTAGGGTGACAACCCCCAGCCAGATCAAGCCGTGGTTTAAGGTAGGAATCTAGACTCAAAATTAGACTCAAAGTTTAGACTCAAAATTAGACTGGGAATTTATCTAGGGAACAGCGATGGGCAAACAGCGTTCGCTTCTGGCATTTATTTTAATTTTGGCGGTCATCGCCGGGGTGATTCTTACCCAGGTGCCGCTGAAGCTGGGGCTAGATCTGCGAGGCGGCTCTCAGCTGACGCTTCAGGTCAAGACCACCGAAGCCGTGCCTCAGATTACGCCTGAAAAGCTAGAAGCCGTGCAGCAGGTTGTCGAAAACCGGATTAACCCTAGCGGCGTGCAGGAAATCGTCGTGCAGATTGTCGGGGAAGACCAGCTATTGGTGCAGCTGCCGGGAGTCAGCGACCCTACCGAAGCCGAAAAGGTGTTACAAGATGTCGCCAAGCTAGATTTTCGCGGCCAGAAACCGGGCAGCGAGGCGCAGTTTGCCATCGAGCTACAGGTGCGGCAGCAGAAAGAGCTAGAGCTGGCGGCGCTCCAGCAGGCCGGAGACAAGACTGCCATTGCCGACAAGCAGGCCGAGATTGCCAGCAGTCAGGCGGCAGTTGCGGCGCTGTTTGACAAGACCGAGCTGACGGGCGACAAGCTTAAGACAGCCTTTGCTCAGCCGCTGCAAGGCGACAACTGGGAGGTGGGGCTGGTCTTTGACGAGCAAGGGGGCAAAGAATTTGCCGAGCTGACTAAAAACGTGGCAGGCACGGGTCGCAGCCTGGGGATTTTCTTGGACGATCGGCTGCTGAGCGCTCCGCGTGTGGATGCCAAATATGCCGAAACCGGGATCACGGGCGGCAATGCCACCGTCAGCGGCGGCTTCGATGCCAAAGAGGCAGGCCGTCTGGCGCAGCAGCTCAAAGGCGGGGCGCTGCCCGTTCCAGTCGAAGTCGTCGAAAACCGCACGGTGGGCGCGACGCTGGGGCAGGACAGCATCCAGCGCAGCATCTATGCCGGACTGTTTGGGCTGGCGCTGGTGCTGATTTTTATGGTGCTCTACTACCGTCTGCCCGGTCTGATTGCCGATATTGCGCTGCTGTTCTACGCCCTGTTTACGATGGCCATTTTTGACATCGTGCCCGTGACGCTAACGCTGCCCGGAATCGCCGGATTTATCCTCAGCATTGGCATGGCGGTGGATGCCAACGTGCTGATTTTTGAGCGAACACGCGAGGAGCTGAAGGCAGGTAAAACGCTGTATCGCTCGGTGGAAGCTGGCTTTTTCAGAGCATTTTCTAGCATCCTAGATAGCAACGTCACGACGCTGATTGCCTGCGGCGCGCTCTGGTTTTTAGGGTCGGGGCTGGTGAAGGGTTTTGCGCTGACGCTGGCGATTGGGATTGTGGTCAGCATGTTTACCGCGCTGACTTGCAGCCGCACCCTGCTGCTGGTCAGCCTCGGCTTTCCAGGCTTACGAAAACCGCAGTGGTTCTCGCCAGGGCTGAATGCTACCAAGCTTCAGGCTCAGAAGTAGCTCAGAAGTAGCTCAAAAACAGAAACCGCACAGAAACCATAGAATTGCCATGAGACTGCCATGAAACTGCAAATTATTCGCCAACGCTCGGTATGGTGGGCGATTTCAGCCCTGATGATCCTCAGCGGCATTCTGGCGATGGGGCTGCTCTGGAACGAAACCGGACTGCCGCTGCGCCCCAGCATTGACTTCGTGGGCGGTACGCGCTTGCAGCTAGAGCTAGACTGCACCCAGCCACAAAACTGCGATCAGCCGATTGACGCTGCTGCCGTGCGGACGGTGCTGAGCCAGCAGAATTTGGGCAACAGCAGCATCCAGGTAGTGGGCAGCGACCAACATGCGCTAGCGATCCGTAGCTCGACGCTGAATGTCGAACAGCGCAGCCAGCTGGTTGCGGCCTTAAACCAAGAGATTGGCAGCTTTGCCCCAGACAACACCCAGATTGATACGGTGGGGCCGACGGTTGGCCGACAGTTGTTCAAGTCGGGCATTCTGGCGCTGCTGGTGTCGTTTGCTGGGATTATGGCTTACCTCAGCCTCCGGTTTCAGTTTGACTTTGCAGTGTTTGCCATCCTGGCGCTGGTGCATGATGTGCTGGTAACGACCGGGATTTTTGCGATTCTGGGCAAGCTGCTGGGCGTTGAGGTAGACAGCCTGTTTATCGTGTCGCTGCTGACAATTATTGGCTTCTCGGTCAACGATACGGTGGTCATCTATGACCGGATTCGCGAGACGATTCAGCTTGACGGTAACCGCTCAATTAATGACATTGTGGATGATGCGGTCAACCAGACGCTAGGCCGCTCGATTAACACCACAATGACGACGCTGCTGCCGCTGGTGGCAATTTTCTTTTTGGGTGGCGAGACGCTGAAGTATTTTGCCCTGGCGCTGATTATTGGCTTTGTCGCCGGAGCCTATTCCAGCATTTTTATTGCCAGCACGCTGTTGGCTTGGTGGCGGGTGCGGATCGGCCAAGAGATTCCGGGCAGTTCAGTAGGCGCAGAGACCACCGATTCAGAAGGCAGCGAGTATGGCTAAAGCGCCGCCGCCCAACGAACAGCGCGTCGTGCTCTCTGGGGTGGGCTGGCAGCAGTTTGAGAAGCTGCTGGCTGAGCTGGGCGAAGACCGAGAAACTCGCTTTACTTACTGGCGCGGCAAGCTGGAGCTAATGACCCCCGTGGAGGCGCATCAGCGCTGTAGTAAGCTAATCAACTCGCTGATTTTGGTGCTGCTAGACGAGCTGAACGCGCCGATTACGCAGATTAGCCCCGTGATGTTGATCCAGGCTGAGCTGGGCTGCGCCACCGAGCCGGATGTCTGCTATTACCTGGAAGATCGTCCGGCTCAGCTGCTGCTTGACCTGAGCCGCGAGCTGCCACCGGATTTGCTTGTCGAGGTTGCCCTGACGCGCAGCAACCTCGACAAGCTGCCGATTTATGCAGAGCTGGGCTTGCCAGAAGTTTGGCGCTATCTCACCCAGCCCGGTGAAGAAGAGATGCTGAAAGGCCAGCTTTTGATCTACCACTTGCAGCCGGAGGGCTATGTCGAGCGTTCGCACAGTTTAGCTTTTCCGTTTTTGCCTGCTGGTCGGGTACTGGAATTTATTGAGCAGAGCGACCAGATGAGTCTGTCGGCTTCGCTGAAGCTGCTGCGCGCCTGGATGCAGGAGCAGTTGGCTTAAGGTGCTGGTTCAGGGCTGAGCTGGATTGGGGTGCTGCTGAATTCACAAGGCAACCCATCAGTCTGACTCAAAGCAGTAGAAACCCACTTCCAAGCACCAATTTCAGCAGGCCAATTTCAGCAGGCCAGTTTTAGCAAGCCAATTTTAGTACCCCAGTTTGTTAGCTTCCGGAAGTGCCTTAATATAAGAGAATCTTCATGACTAGGAGCAGGATGATTCAACGGGCACTGGCATTTTTGCTGGCGATCTTCATCTGGGCAACTCTGGGGGCAGATCCAGTTTGGGCAGACTGGACGGCTCCCCGCTCCTTCAGTAACGCCGACTTGACGGGACGAGATTTTTCGGGACAAGAGCTGCAAGGCTCCGAGCTATCGAACGCCAAGCTAGAGCGGATCAATCTAGAAGGCGCAGATCTGCGCGGCGCGGTGCTCAGCGCTTCTGTGCTGACGCTAGCGAATTTGCGGGGCGCGGATCTCACCAACGCGCTGGCCGATCAGGTCAAGTTTGAGCAGGCCGATCTCAGTGATGCGGTGCTGGTAGAGGCGATTTTGCTGCGTTCCACCTTTGACAACGCGCAGATTGAGGGCGCAGACTTTAGCGAGGCAATTCTGGACAAAGCGCAGATTCGCGGACTCTGCCAGCGGGCCAGCGGCGTGAATAGCCAAACCGGGATTGCCACGCGCGAGTCGTTGGGCTGTTCTTAGGAGTCGCAGTATGGCACCCATCCGAGTCGGCGTGGTCGGGGGCGGACAGTTGGCCTGGATGATGGCGGGCGCTGCCGAAAAGCTGGGGCTAGAGCTAATTGTGCAAACCCCCAACGCCAGCGATCCGGGCGCACGAGCTGCGGCACAGAGGGTTTGGGGTGAGGCAGCAGATGCAACGGCTACTGCCCAGCTAGCGCAGCTTGTTGACGTGATCACGTTTGAAAATGAGTTTGTCGATCTTGAGGCGCTGAAGCCGCTGGTGCAGCAGGGAAACCGATTTTTCCCTAGCTTAGAGACGCTGGCCGTGATTTTAGATAAGTACGATCAGCATCAGTTTTTGGCGGCAGCTGGGGTGAATGTCGCTAAGTTTGCGCTGCTAGAAGCCGCAGTTCCTGAATCGCTAAATTTGCCGCTGGTGCTGAAAGCCTGTCGGCATGGCTATGACGGCTACGGCACGTTTATTGTCAAAACTCAGGCTGAGCTAGATCAGGTTCTCGCCAAATCTTCGACACAGCGCTGGCTGCTGGAAGCGTTTGTACCGTTTGAGCGAGAGCTAGCGGTGATGGCGGCTCGTGCGGCTACGGGCGAGATGGCGATCTATCCGGTGGTGGAAACGGTGCAGGAAGAGCAAGTTTGTCGGCGTGTGTTTATGACCCAAGATCTGCCCGCTGCGGCTGTCGCGCAAGTCGAAGCGGCCGCTCGTCGCATTTTGGAGCAGCTTAACTATGTCGGCATTCTGGGTATTGAGTTTTTTCTGACGGCAGACGGGCAGATCTTGGTGAATGAGCTGGCGCCCCGGACGCATAATTCGGGTCACTATAGCTTGGATGCCTGCGTCACCTCACAGTTTGAGCAGCAGCTCCGGGCAGTTTGCGGCCTGCCGTTGGGCAGTCCAGCTTTAACCTCTGCCGGGGCGGTAATGGTGAATCTGCTGGGATACGAAACCAGCGACCAAGATTATCTGGAAAAGCGGCAGCGGCTCAGTGCCCTACCTCAAGCTCATCTCTATTGGTATGGCAAAACGTCGCGACTGGGGCGGAAGCTAGGGCATGTGACGGTATTGCTCCCGCAAGCCAACCGCGCTGAGGCTGAGAGAATTGCTGCCCAGATTGAGCAAGTTTGGTATCCGTAACGGCTCTATTATCGAGTCTCGTCTCTGTAAGCCCGAATACTCAATTGGGTGACGGATCTATCTCCAGATATATTTAGATTTTTTATTTAAACTAATCTTCCTACCAAGATACGAATCTTATCTTGATTTTGTATTGCGGGATTCTTTTATCTGCCTGAGCCGTTTTTATACTGCCCGCGTACCCCAATTTTTCAACCTGTATGTGTACAGTCTGCAACCTGCTGAGCCTGGATGACCCAATGCCCCGCACCGCTTCAGGCAGTAGTTCTATCGATGCCGCTGCTGCCCCCTCACCGGGCAGCAGCGGCATTGGCGACTCGCTCTATCCCGGCTTTGGCAACGGCGGCTACGACGCGCAAAAATATACGCTCAACCTCAACATTACCGATGTCACCACCAGCCAGCTCACCGCCACCACCACGATTGACGCTCTAGCCACGCAGAGTCTCAGCAGCTTCAACCTCGACTTTATCGGCTTCGAGATTCACGATATTACCGTCAACGACCAACCCGCCATCTACAGCCGCGAAGGCCAAGAGCTGACCATTACCCCGGCTTCTCCGCTGCTAGAGGGCAGCGACTTTACCGTGGCCGTCAGCTACAGCGGCGCACCCGAACCGATTACCTCAGTCGCCATTCCGGTGCCGACCGGCTGGGTCAACTACGGCGACGGTAGCTATGTGCTCAGCGAACCAGACGGCGCGGCCAACTACTACCCGGTCAATGATCATCCGCTCGACAAGGCCAGCTACAGCTTTAGGATTACCGTCCCAACGGGCTACGAAGTGGCAGCTAACGGCGTTCTGGAAGCCACGACCGACAACGGCGACTCCACCACCTATCGATTTGAAGCCCGCGACCGGATGACCAGCTACTTGACGACGGTGAATATTACCAGCGGCTTCAACGCAACCAGCGAGCTGAGCGCTGAGGGCATCTTGATCCGCAACTATTTTGATCAGGGGGTTGATCCAGAACTGCTAGAGCCGTTCCAGCTTCAGTCTGAGATGATGACCTACTTCAGTCAGATTTTTGGCGAATATCCGTTTGAGCTGTATGGCTCTGTCGTAGTGAACACCGAAACTGGCTCGGCATTGGAAACCCAAACGCTGTCGATTTTTGGCCTTGATCAGCTGGGTCGTGAACCAGCCTATCTAGGCGGCTTCTCGACGGAAGAAACCGTGGCGCATGAGCTATCGCACCAGTGGTTTGGCAATAGCGTGGCGCTGGCCGACTGGCAGGATATTTGGCTGAACGAGGGATTTGCCACCTATTCGCAGGCGCTCTGGCAAGAATACAAGCGAGGCGAAAACGCACTCAATAACTGGATCAAGAATACCTACAATACGGTCATCGAATCGCTGGATCAGCTTGTGCCACCCGGTGAACCACCCGCAGATGATCTGTTTAACGGTGGCGTATATGAGTGGGGAGCGCTGGGACTGCATGCACTGCGGCTAGAAATTGGCGACGATGCGTTCTTCAATACGCTACAAACCTATTACAGCACCTATCGAGATGGCAACGTTACGCCTGCCGATTTGCTGAGCGTTGCTGAGGCAGCCAGCGGCGAAGAGCTAGATCAGTTTTTCCAAGACTGGTTTTACAGCGAAACTGTGCCTGATATCCCAGAGCTGGGGCTGTTTTCTGGCTTGACTGGCGACCAGACGCTTTATGGCGACTCCGAGCGCGACGCGATTTTTGGCCGAGACGGTAACGACACCCTCTACGGCAACGGTCTGACGTTAGCGCTGCTGGGCGGTGACGGCAATGACGAGCTTTACGGCAGCGCTGAAGCTGAGACGCTGAGCGGCGGTGACGGTAACGACACCCTCTACGGCAACGGTGGACTGGATACGCTCAGCGGCGGTGCAGGCGATGACCTGATCTACGGCGGCATAGCAGCTGACGAGATTCGCGGCGGCAGCGGCAACGACCTCATCTATGCAGGCGGCGGCGCAGATCTGATCAACAGCGGGTCAGGCGAGGATACGATCTGGCTGGGGTCTGGAGCGACCACAATCACCCTCAGCAGCGGCAGCGGCTATGGCATCATTAAAGGCTTTGAGTTAGGCATGACGCAGCTTCTGGTCAGCGGCCTAGCCGACCTGAGCGAACTCAGCTTTGTCGACAGCAGCGACGGCGTGCAAATTCAGCAGGCCGATGATTTGATTGCGGTGGTGAGCTGGCAGACGGCCAGCAGCTTTAGCAGCAATATTGACCAGATTTTCGTGATTTAAGCTGAACTTTTCGGTTTAAGCTACGTCTTGGCGATTAAATGCTGACTGAAATGCTGACTAACTCAAGTGCTGACTAAATTTAATATGCAGAAACTTTTTCTTCTAGGTCTGACTGCTCTCACTATTGCTACTGTTCCACCAGCTTTCGCGCAAAGCTCAACCAGCCAAACCCGCGAACAGCGGATTCAAGAGTTGATTCAAAGCGCTATCGACCTCAACCGCGCCAAAAATCTAGCTCGCATGACCGCAGAACGCGCCAACGGCGGGCTGGGCGTCTACCAGGCTGAGTCGGCCATGCACGGCCCCAGCGAAGAGTCGCCCTATGTCAAAAATGCGGACGGCAGCTATACCTTTACTTTCAAGGGCGGGGTTCCTGGCTTTACCACACCAACTGTCGAAAGCGTCGTGACAGTTGTTCCAGGAGACTGGACGATTAACCTCGACTACAACGGCCCAATCCGCTAAGCTAATTTATCTTGCAAGGCGCAGAGTTTTACCGCTCTGCGCTTTTTGCTCAAGCTTTTTGTCTAAAATGGCGGCAGGCAAGCCTGTCTGAGCCACCTGAGCCACAGTCCATGATCGCATCAACAGCAATTCCGATCCAAAATCTGGTGTTAGCGCCCGGAAGCTGCATTACCGCTGCTGACGTGAGCTGGGAGCAGTATGAGGCAATCTCGGCGGAGCTGGGCAACCGCGCTCGGCTCACCTACTACGACGGGCTACTCGAAATTATGTCGCCGTTGCCAATCCACGAACGCCCGCATCGGATTATTGGCTATATCGTCACGACGCTGCTGGATGCTGAAAACCGCGACTGGGAAGATTTTGGCTCCACCACCTTTCGCCGTTTCCCAAACGCTGGACTGGAGCCAGATACCTGCTTTTATATCCAGAATGCCGCAGCGGTGCGCGACTGTGAGCGGATGAATCTGGAAGTCTATCCGCCTGCCGATCTGGCGATTGAGTCAGACGTGACCTCTCAGACAACCTTTAGCGCCTACGCTCAAATTGGCGTTCCCGAAGTTTGGCGCTATAAATCCGGTCGGCTTCAGATCTTCTTGCTGCAAGCTGGAGAATACATTGAGTCAGGTAATAGCCCAACTTTCCTGAATCTACCGGTCTCGACGCTGATTCCAAAATTAGTCGAGCAGGCGCTTCAGACGGGCAGCAGCCAGATGTTGCGAAACCTGCGACGGCTGACGCAACATGGCCTGAGCGACTCAAGCTGGCTAGAGCAGATTCAACAAAGTTAACGCCAGCCGCCTGAGCTTCAGCGTAGCCTGAAAGAATATCCTGGACGGACTTGAGGCGAACTGATGGCAGCAGAAATGAATCCAGACATTCAAGAGCGGCTGCAGTGGTTGCGGCAAAACACACCGCTAGGGGCACTCTCGGAGCCAGTTTTGGCGGCTTTGGCCGCAGAAATTCAGGTTGAGCAATGGGCCGAAAATCGGCGGCTGGTGCTGGAAGATACGATGCCTGCCGCGCTCTACATTCTGCGAGCAGGCCGACTGGAAGCCTACCGGACGCAGACCGACAGTTTGGCTGCGGCCAACAGCCTTTTGCCGGGAGCGGTACTGCATGTCAAAGCCCTGCTGCTCGACCAGCCTGCTGAACAGACCGTAATTACGCTGGCTGACTCGGAGCTGTGGAGCCTATCACGTCAAGTTTTTCTTGATCTGGCGGCAAAGCATCCTGAAATCGGCCAAACTTTTTCGCGCTATCTGGCCTCAGAACTCGACGCTTTGGCAGCTCAGCTTGCCTTTGAACGCGAGCGGCAGGTGGCACTCAGGCCGTATCTCGTGCCGAAAGTGCGGCAAGGCGTGGTGGGAGCCAGTCGCTATGCGGTGCGGCTACGGCAGGCGATCAAAAAAGCGGCTAGCGACCGACAGGCTGCGCTTGTCTTCGGGGAGCCGGGGCTGGGCAAAGATAATATTGCTGCCCTGATCCACTTTGGCTCTGCCGACCGCAAGCAGCCGCTCATCAAAGTCAACTGCGATCTGCTGCAAGCCAGCGGCAGCGAGCTGTTTGGTAGAGTTGGCGGCAAGTCGGGACTGCTGGAATGGCTGGGTTCAGGCTCGCTGATGCTCAACAACGCCGAAGCGCTGCCGCAGTTGCTCAGCCAAAAGATCCTGCATCTGCTAGAAACTGGCGAGTATCGTCCGGTGGTGCGAGAAGGCGATCCAGAGCCGCCGTTGCAGCGCAGCGATGCCCGAATTTTGCTCACCTCCGAGCGCAACATTCCCGAAATCGAACGCTGCAAAAAAATTGGGGCACATTTGATTAAAGTGCCGCCTGTGCGGGTGGCAAAGGCTGACATTGCGGCGCAGGTGACTTACTTTATCAGCCTTTACTGTCGCTCGCACGGACTGCCCCAGCCGCAGGTGGCTCCCGAAGCAATCCGGCGCTTGCAGGGCTACGACTTCCCCGGCAACCTCACCGAACTCGAAAACCTGGTGACGCGAGCGATTGCTCAGTCAGACGCTGCGCCAGTTTTAACCGAAGAGGTGTTCTGGTCGGCCAGCAGCAAAGCTAAGCGGTTTCGGCTGAATCTGCTGGATGCTTACCCGAAGCTGCGGCAGTTTTTGCGAAGTCCCTGGTGGCCAGATCGCATCAACTATGGCCTGACGCTCTGGCTGTTCCCAATCATTGTGGCAATCGGGCTGTTTGGCCCCCAGACCCGTGACCAAAATCTGGCGCTCAATCTGTTTTGGGCTTGGTGGTGGCCAGTGATGCTGATTTTGTTCCCGTTTCTGGGGCGGATCTGGTGTTCGGTCTGTCCGTTTATGATTTACGGCGAGCTGAGTCAAAAGCTGTCGCTGCGCTGGTGGCCGCGACAGCTCCGCCCCTGGCCGCGTCAAGAGGCCGAACGCTGGGGCGGCTGGTTTATCTTCGGACTGTTTGCCTTGATTCTGCTCTGGGAGGAGCTGTGGAATCTGGAAAATACCGCCTCCCTGTCAAGCTGCCTGCTGCTGCTGATTACGGCAGGGGCGGTGATTTTTTCGCTGCTGTTCGAGCGGCGATTTTGGTGTCGCTATCTCTGCCCCATCGGCGGCATGAACGGCCTGTTCGGCAAGCTGGCCATCATTGAACTGCGTGCCCAGCAAGGCATCTGCGCCGCTACCTGCACCACCTACCAATGCTACAAAGGCGGCCCCGAAAAAGGTGAAGGCCAGGAAACCGGCGGCTGCCCGGTCTACTCGCACCCGGCGCAGCTTCAAGACAACCGCGACTGCGTGCTCTGTATGACCTGCCTCAAAGCCTGCCCGCACCGCTCGGTGGCGCTCAACCTGCGGCCTCCCGGCATCGAACTCTGGACGACGCATACCGCCACGGCACATGAGATAGCGCTGCTGCTGCTGCTGTTTGGCGCAGTGTTTCTGCATCGCCTGCCAGAGTTGAACCAACGGCTGGGCTGGAACTTGCCGCTGGAGCAAACGACTGTTCACACCGGGTTTTCGCTGCTAGCGCTGCTGATTCCAGCTGCTGTAGTGCTGCTGGCCGATCGCGCGCTGCGGCTGGGTTTCCCCAAAGCGCCTGCCTTCGTGACGCTGGCTTACGGCTATCTGCCGCTGGTGCTGGGCAGCAGTCTCGCGCACTATCTGGATCTGGGGCTAAGCGAGGCCGGACAGATTATGCCGGTGAGCTTTGCGACCTTTGGCTACGGCAGCGTTGCGGCTCCGGTGGTTGTGGCACATCCTGCCGTGATTGCCTTTCTTCAGGGCGTAACGCTGATTGCGGCGGCGGCGTTGAGCGTGATTTTGAGCCAGAAAATTTCCCGTCAGCCGTGGGTTCAGCTCTGGCCGCAGCATGCGGCAATTCTGGGTTTGACGGTTTTGCTCTGGCAGCTAATTTTGTAGGACTTGCTGTAAAACCTGAGTCAGAAACATGAAAACTCTGTATCCAGCGACTCCAATCTGGGCTGCCAGTCGTTAGCATGGGATAAAGTTACTTTTAGGTTCATATTCAGTAAGTTCACGTTCAGTAAGTTCACGTTCAGTAAGTTCACGTTCAGTAAGTTCACGTTAGGTTCACGGCTGTCGGGGACTGCCACTGGCTCCCGCAGCGAACGCTATGACCAGAAGAGGCATATGAAGCAGGCTGAGAAGAATCAATTTGCCAGATCCCACTGCGGATCCCAGATCCACAGATCCCAGACCTACAGATCCCAGACCAAAGCCAGAGCTGTTGGCCTCGCCACAGGCACCGCCACCGCTCTCTGGCTCTTGCTACAAAGCGCTGTGGGCAGTCTGCCTGCGACAGCCCAAACCAGCAGCAAACCTGACCCCCTCACCTACAGCGAGCTGCTGAAGAAAATTGACGCAGGTGAGGTGAGCCGGATTGAACTTGATCCGTCGCGGGGCGTGGCTGATGTGCAGATCAAGGGCGAATCCGCTCAGGCAACGCAAGAGGTGACGCTGTTTAGCGGCGACCTCAACCCAGAGCTAATTGAGGCGGCGCGCGCAAATAACGTGGTGCTAGACGTACAGCGCTCTGCCGACAGCAACGCCATTGCCTGGCTGATCATGCATGGGCTAGTGGTGTTTGTGCTGATTATGGTGCTGCTGAGCGTGATTCGCCGTTCCACCAACTCTTCGGGTCAGGCGATGAGCTTTGGCAAGTCGAAGGCGCGGTTTCAGATGGAAGCCAAGACGGGCGTACTGTTTGATGACGTAGCTGGAATTGAAGAAGCCAAAGAGGAACTGCAAGAAGTCGTTACCTTCTTGAAAAAGCCCGAACGCTTTACGGCAATCGGCGCCAAAATCCCCAAAGGCGTTTTGCTGGTCGGCCCTCCAGGTACAGGCAAAACCCTGCTGGCAAAAGCAATTGCGGGCGAAGCGGGTGTGCCTTTCTTCAGCATTTCCGGCTCGGAGTTTGTAGAGATGTTTGTCGGGGTTGGCGCTTCGCGGGTGCGCGACCTGTTCAAAAAAGCCAAAGAGAACGCCCCCTGCATTATCTTTATCGACGAGATTGATGCGGTGGGTCGGCAGCGCGGCACGGGCATTGGCGGCGGCAACGACGAGCGCGAGCAAACCCTCAACCAGCTCCTCACCGAGATGGACGGCTTTGAAGGCAACAATGGCATTATCATCATCGCGGCCACTAACCGCCCCGACGTATTGGATTCGGCGCTGCTGCGTCCCGGTCGCTTTGATCGGCAGGTGACGGTGGATCTCCCCGGCTACAACGGCAGGCTGGGCATTTTAGAAGTCCATGCCCGCAACAAAAAGCTGGATTCAAGCGTGTCGCTGGCGACGATTGCTCGACGCACGCCCGGTTTTTCGGGAGCAGAGCTGGCCAATATGCTGAACGAAGCCGCAATTCTCACGGCGCGGCGGCGTAAGGAATCAATTACGATGCTGGAAGTGGATGATGCCATCGATCGCGTCACGATTGGCATGACGCTGACCCCGCTGCTCGACAGCAAGAAAAAGCGGCTGCTGGCCTACCACGAAGCCGGACATGCACTGCTGATGACGCTCCTGAAAAACTCTGACCCGCTCAACAAAGTTACGATCATCTCTCGCTCCGGCGGGATTGGCGGCTTTGCTCAGCAGACCTTCGACGAAGAGATGATCGATAGCGGTATCTACACGCGCTCTTGGCTGCTGGATCGGATCACGATTACGCTGGGCGGACGGGCGGCAGAGCAGGAAGTGTTTGGCGATGCGGAAATCACGACCGGAGCCAGCAACGACGTGCAGGTAGTAGCCAACCTAGCGCGCGAGATGGTGACGCGCTACGGGATGTCCGATCTAGGGCCGTTTGCCTTAGAGAGCGGAAATTCTGAGGTGTTTTTGGGACGCGACTGGATGTCGAAGTCTGAATACTCCGAAGAAGTGGCGACACGGGTTGACCAGCAGGTGCGCCAGATTGTGATGCATTCCTACAGCCAAGCCTGCCAGATTTTGCGCGACCACCGGGATGCCCTCGATGAAATCGTCGATCTGCTGCTGGAGCACGAAACCGTTGAAGGCGACTTGGTGCGGCAAGCCGTTGCCAAATATGCTGAGCTACCCGAAAAGCAGCTCGCCAAATCCCTGACCGCCAGCTAATTGCCATAGGAGCTTGAACCATGTCGAGTCCCCAATTGCTAGTCGGCCTGCGCTCAGACGAGTTTCGCCATCCGCTCGACTTGCAGGCCACGCAGGCGCTCAAGCAGATTCCCGGACTCGATTTACTGGTGCGGACGGCGCTAGGAGCCACGGCAGAGCAGTTTTTCTATCTCGAAAATATTGCCTCCAGTATTCTAGTTGGCGAAAATCAGCTCCCCGATCTACATCAGCTCTTGCTCTCAGCCTGCCGGACACTGGATATTGAGCCGCCCCAGCTCTACCTGCGCCAGCATCCTGCCCCCAACGCCTACACCTTCGCCATGCGTGGCAAACAGCCGTTCGTGGTGCTGCATACCTCGCTGGTGGATATGCTCACGCCTGCTGAAATTCAGGCGGTGGTCGCACATGAACTCGGCCATCTCAAATGCGAACATAGCGTCTACTTAACCCTGGCGAATTTGATGGTGCTGGCGGGTCAGCTCACGCCCATCGGCGGACTGCTGGTACAAAACCTGCAAGACCAAATTATGGAATGGGTGCGCTGCGCTGAATTTAGCTGCGACCGGGCGGCGCTGCTGGTGACGCAAGAGCCGCGCGTGGTGGCCTCGGTGCTGATGAAGCTGACGGGCGGTTCACCCAAGCTAGCCGAGCAGCTCAACCTGGAGGCGTTTCTAGAGCAGGCACGCTCCTATGACCAAATCAGCGACGAAACTGGAAAGCTGCTGAAGCAAATGCAGACCGCTCGCCTCAGCCATCCGCTGCCGGTGCTGCGCGCCAGAGAAATTGACCGCTGGGCGAGCAGCCAAGATTACCAGTCGTTGCTGCAAAAGCGGTCGGTGGGATATACTGGGCAAAGCATCCAGGGCGGATGGCGGAATTGGTAGACGCACCACACTCAAAATGTGGCGCCGAAAGGCGTAAGAGTTCGAGTCTCTTCCCGCCCATTAATTTATAGCTCATCAGCTCGCAGCTTTCGCCAGAAACTCTAAGTACTGGCCGCTGAGTTCTTTTACCGCTAGCTCATAAAACTGCCGTCCGTGCTCAGGCGTAGCTAGCGCCGGGTTTGACCCCATGCGGCCATCGGGATAGCGCCACCGAAAATCTGCCGCGCCATAGATCGGATGCCCCGATGCCACTTCAATCGATAGCTCAGCCTGCTTAATCGCCGTCGGGTAGAGATACTGCGTCAGCGCCACTTCGCTGGGCGTAGCGTGCGAGCCTTCTTGGTCGCCGTATAGCTCTTTGGCAAGCCTGTAAACTGAGCCGCACATAAACCAGTTGGCCAGCCGACACTGAACTCGCTCCGCCTGGGGCAGGTTCAAATCGGCTAGCACGGCGTAGGTTTCCGAGAAGGCGGCCTTGAGCGTCGCCATATTGCCGCCATGCCCGTTGATAAAAAAGAACTGCGTGAAGCCCGCTTTCGTCAGGCTCGTCACATAGTCGCGGACTACCAGCATCAGCGTGCTGGGGCGGAGGCTAATGCTGCCCGGAAAGGCCGTGTGGTGTAGCGCCATACCGACGTTGATGGTAGGTGCAACTAGAGCCTGCGTCGCCTCTCCCACGCCTTGAGCAATCGCCTCGGCGCAAATTGCGTCAGTGCCAATCAGTCCAGTCGGGCCATGCTGCTCGGTGGAACCAATCGGGATAATCAGTCCCTGAGACTGGCTCAGGTAGGTTTCGACTTCAGGCCAGGTGGCGAGCTGTAGCTGCATTTGCGGGTTCCTTCTTGTCTTGCTGCGAAGCGTGCTGCTGCAAAACTTTTGCAGACTGCTTTCTTTTGTAGAGTTCTCTATAGACTGTATCGCTAGCTATCGCCACATTTCACCAACCTCGTTAGAATAGTAGGGAAATTTGGTACTTTCAGCGACATCGGTGAATAAATTCAAATCGTCTGGCTTTGAGTTCGCTTTGATGAATGGCTCTGCCAATCTTACCTCTGCCTCCCGGATGTTTGCCGTCTTACCACCCCCTGATGATGAACCTAGCTTTACCCGTCTTCCCAAGACAATACAGGGTTTTCAAGGCTCGTTTAGCAATTTCACCCTTCAGCTCTCCTTGAGGTTCCATCAATTGCTAGACTGGAGCGATGAAGCAGGGATTTCAAACCAGCAGCACAGGCAGGCAAAAGCTCAGGTTTTTGTCTGAATTTTAGCGTTTGACAGCCGGAGAGAGTTTAGCTCCGTTGGAAATGTTTGAAACTAGTTTGCTCAGGAGACGTAATACATGCTACACCGCAAGATCTATCAACTCTGTTGTGATGGTCGCGAGGTTTGGATCTTTTTGCGGGATCAACAACGTTGGATCGAGCGTGCCCGTATCCTAGATATCGAAGGAGATTTAGTGACGGTTCGGTATGAAACCGAAGAAGAAGAAGAAATTTGCTCCTGGGAAGAAATGATTCGTCTGGAAAGCATCGGTTCTGTGATGCAGAAGCTGGCCACTGTGCCCAGAGGGGACGTGGAGCCGCTAGTTTCGGAAGACTGCCCAGAAGCCGAGCGCATCCGCAACTACCCAGAAAATCCAGATTAAGCAGGCTAGGGGGGTGCGCTGGTTCATTCCCCTTGATTCGTCCCCCTTCACGAGTGAACTAATCCGTCGTCAATCGGTGAGTTGGCCAATGTCCTGAACCGATTCGACTCCGGTTTGAATCTGCCCAGATTGCAGCCAACCGCCCATTTCGGCGGGCAGCTTGACGCGCTTCAGAAACTTTTGCAGCGTCTCGCCTTCTAGCACCTCATCCTCCAGCCGCTTTAGAGCGACTTCTTCAAGCAGGCTGCGGTTGAGACTCAGCACGCTCTGGGCAATCTGGTGAGCGCTGTCGATAATTTGCTGCACCTCATAGTCGATAATTGCCGTCACTTCTGGGCTAATGGCGCGACGGGCGCTGGTAGGGTTAATGAACTGCTGCTGGCTGCGCTCAAAGGCAACTGGCCCCAGCTTGCGATCCATGCCATAGATCGTCACCATCCGCTCGGCCATTTCAGTGGCCTTTTGGATGTCGTCGCTGGCTCCAGTCAAAACCTTGCCAAAGATCACCTCCTCGGCAGAGCGCCCGCCCAGCAGCGTGGCAATTCGTCCCCGAATCTCGTCCTCAGCCATCAAAAACCGATCTTCTTCAGGCAGTTGCAGCGTGTAGCCCAGTGCCCCCACCCCGCGCGGCACAATCGAAATCTTCTCGACGCGATTAGAACCCGGCATGATTGAGCCGACAATCGCATGTCCAACTTCGTGATAGGAGACGATTTTGCGCTCTAGCGGATTCAGCACCCGCGACTTGCGCTCCAGTCCGGCAATCACTCGCTCAATTGCCTCGTTCAGGTTAGCCATTTTCACCGCAGTCTGATTCTGACGGGCAGCCAACAGCGCCGATTCGTTGATCAAGTTGGCCAGATCCGCGCCCGAAAAACCAGGAGTGCGAACCGCAATCTTGCCCAAATCTACGTCATCTTCCAGCTGCACCTTCTTGGCATGAACCCGCAAAATCGCCTCGCGCCCCAGCTTGTCAGGCCGATCCACCGTCACCTGCCGATCGAACCGCCCCGGACGACGCAGCGCTAGATCCAGCACCTCCGGACGGGTTGGTGGCCGCAATAATGATTACACCCGTGTTGCCCTCAAAGCCGTCTATCTCGGTCAAAAGCTGGTTCAGCGTCTGCTCCTGCTCATCGTTGCCGCTAAACGACGTGCCGCTGCTGCGAGCTTTGCCTAGCGCGTCGAGTTCGTCAATAAACACAATGCAGGGCGCTTTTTGCTTCGCCTGCTGAAACAGATCCCGGACGCGGGCTGCGCCGACTCCTACAAATAGCTCGATAAACTCAGAGCCGGAGATGCTGAAAAAGGGCACGCCCGCCTCGCCTGCAATTGCCCTGGCCAGAAGGGTTTTGCCAGTTCCAGGTGGCCCAACTAGCAGCACGCCTTTAGGAATCACCGCGCCAATTTTGGTATATTTTTCAGGCTGCTTCAGAAATTCCACAATTTCTTCTAGCTCGGCCTTTGCCTCCTGTTCTCCAGCCACATCATCAAAAGTCACGCCCGTATCACCCTGAGCGTAGATGCGAGCTTTGCTTTTGCCAACGGTTAAGGCCGCAGAGCCACCCTGCGCGCGCTGCATAAACCAAGCCCAGATGCCGACAAAAATCAGTGGCGGAATCACCCAGCCCAGCAGCGTGCCCAACAAGCTATTTTCGGCCAGTGGAGCCGCCCCAAACTCAACGCCTTGTTCCTCCAGCAGCCCGACTAGTAGGCTAGGGCGTAAATAAAGCTACCATTTAAGTAGAGTTGACTATCAGGATAAACCGATGCCTAGATTGGCTCCACCCCCTCTACGCCTAACGCAAGCAGAACAAGAGCAACTGCAACAGTGAGTGAACCGTCATAGTACTCCCCAACAAATCGCCTTAAGAGCCAGCATT
>JAHHHV010000049.1 GCA_019359155.1 Pegethrix bostrychoides GSE-TBD4-15B | reverse complement strand
ATAGCGCGCAATTTTGCCCTGAATTTGTATCGCCACAATGGTTTTGAGAATATGGCTCAAGCTCAACGGCTCGCTGGCTTTGGTCTGAGCACACTCAAGTTATTATTTAGAATGAAATAACCCTGCAGTAATACTAGTAGCACTTATCACGGCGGTTGCCTCTGCTACTGCTATTTACAAACTCAATCAGGCAGCAGAGCAAAGTAATCAGACAAGGTTACTTTTAGTGCAAACTAAAGAGCAAGTCAGCCGTCTGAATTCTCTGGAATGGGAAGGAATTTCCAGGGGTGGAATTGATGAGAATTTAACCGGAGAACTGGCCGAGAACAAAGAAATTACTGAACAAGTATTGGAACAATTAGAGCAAATTAGCACTCAAGACCAGCAGGCCGGGAATATCCTGGAGCATTTCAAGAATTATCAGTCAGAAGTAGATGCGGCAATGCAGCTTGTCGCTCAGGGCAAGACTCAGACGGCACTTGCTGCTTCTGATGACATTGATGAAGTCTATGATGAGCTTTATGAGGAAATTACGGAATTAGAGCAGTTCTACGTAGACCAAAAACAACGCACTCGCCAAGTAGCCGACGTTGGCACGACTCTCTCGCTCCTTATGGCAGCTGCAATCATTGGCACCTTGTTCCACAAATTTAGTCAGCAATTGTGGAACAAAAACCAGAAGTTGGGTACAGCACTCCAAGATCTCCAGCAAACCCAAGGTCAATTGATCCAACAAGAAAAGATGGCTGCACTAGGCCAACTCATTGCAGGGGTAGCTCACGAAATCAACAACCCCCTCGGCATGATTCAGGCTTCGACTCACAACAGCCAAAAGGCTCTGGATGAAACGCTAGAAAATTTACCCCAGCTACCACAGAGGTTGACTGAAGAACAGCAGGCAAGCCTGTTTGAACTGGCTACCCGGGCGATGAGGAATCGGTTGTCTTTAGATTCAGATGAAAGCCGCTCATTAAAGCGCACAATCACAGCCAAACTGAAGGAACATGATATTGACGATGCTAGAGGGATTGCCGATACACTCACTGATATGGGAGTGGGTGATGATATCGAATTTTTGATGCCTTTATTGAAGAGCAGATATGGAAGCTGGGCGGTGGAACTTGCTTATAATTTGGCCTGTCTGATGACTAACAACCAGATGATTCTACGAGCAGTCGAGCGCTCTGCCAAAATCGTTTTTGCCCTCAAAAGTTATGCCCATTTTGATCAAAGTGGACAAAAGCAACTCATGCAGGTCTCTGAAGGCTTAGAAACGGTCATTGAGATCTACCAGAATCAAATCAAGCGTAATATTGAACTTGTTCGAGATTATCAGGATTTACCCGATATTTGGGGGTATCCTGATGAATTAGTGCAGGTATGGACAAACTTAATTCATAACGCGGTTCAAGCGATGAATACTAAGGGCACCCTGATCATTAGTACGAGTCAGCACGAAGAGGGGGTTGAGATCGGCGTTACCGATACCGGATCTGGAATTCTCCCAGAAGTCCAACAAAAGATTTTTGACGCTTTCTTTACCACTAAACCGGCTGGAGAGGGGAGTGGATTGGGACTTTACATCAGCCAGAAAATTGTTGAAAAGCATCAGGGTCATATCAAGTTTGAAAGCCAACCTGGAAAGACAAAGTTTACAGTTTGGCTGCCGCTTGAATCCTCAGAAACCCCATAAATGGGAACGTAAATCTGACTAGTAGAGGATGGCGCGGATTCGCCTAGCATTGGGGAATGCGGAAGCGCAGCGCTCCTACCCCCAATGATTGCTAGACTCGTATCTCAATTTACAATGATGTAACCAGTCATAAACTTTGTTTTTTAGAACGGGGTGCGGGGAGTTCACCCCCCCCTTTTCAACCAAAGTCTATGGGCTAATGCTTATACAGACTGGGTTTCGAGGATTTCGCCGGAAAATAGCTAAAATGCTTACCAGATAAGGGTTTCAAGGATTTTTTAGCTTATTACCTAACAACTCTTCTAATCACAACAGTAACGTTAATACAAGATAAGGAAAATGAACTCTATGTCTGATGCTGCTATTCTCTGTGTAGACGATGAGCCTTCCATCTTGAAAGCACTCAAGGAACAGTTGAAGCGCTGTTTTGGCAGACGCTATGTTTATGAAGTTGCTCAAAGCTCGAAGGAAGCTTGGGACGTAATCAATGAATTGGCGTTGGATGATATTAAACTGCTTGTTATTGTCTCTGACTGGCTGATGCCTGATGTCAGAGGAGATGAGTTTTTGGCTCAAGTTCATCAGCGCTTCCCCAGTGTGGTCACGGTTATGTTGACTGGGCAAGCGGATGAGGATGCGATCGCACGGGCAAAACAGGAGGCCAATTTGTATGCGTGTCTCCACAAACCCTGGAAAGAGGATGAACTGACGGCAGTGATCGAATCGGCGCTAAGTTGACAATACCGATAATCACTTTTTGCGACACAACCAACCCGTGAGCAATTAGTCCAGATATTTCCACTGAAAATGCATCACACCAATTTTATGTAAAGCTGCATAGAAAACATACGGCTGAAGCCCAGGCCAGACAAGGAAAACATTCTGTGCAGCCTCATAGAAAATTGGTATAACAGCAAAACTATCGGCAAAACCATCGGCAGGCGAATAGCTGCTGCAAACCAGCCCGTCGAGACCAGCAGGTGGTTGCTCACCTAAGCCTCAATCTGAATCCGCTTCTGCCGAGCTGCGGCTAGCAACACCTCATGATCTCGCTCGGTTTGCTCTGCGTAAGCCTCCGCAAATTTGACGAGCGCGTCATCGAGGGCGGCGTTTTTGCCCACATAGCCCGCCAGCATTGCCGCATCGCCTGACTTGGCGTGAGCCAGCGCCAGCGCCCAGCCGCAGAGTCCACAGTAGTTGGGCAAACCTGAGAGTCGAAACTTGCCGGGTTCGAGCTTGGCTCCGCCCTTCATGTCGCGCAGCTGGCGAATGTAGTAGTGAATTCCGTCCTGCTCGCCCCAGCCCAGAAAAATATCTGGCGCGCCCTGAATCAGCCGCTGCCCTGCCACCACCCGATGCCCCTGATGATCATCCGGCATCTTATGGCCTGAAAGCGAGTCGGCATAGGGCGCAATCACCGAAGGCTGCGCTTCTTTCACTTGCAGAAACAGCGGATCGCCTGTATCCCTACCCTCCAAATAGACCACCCAGCAGCGAGTCCCAACGCTGCCCACGCCCACCACCTTACGAGCCACGTCCAAGATCCGATAGCGCGACAGCAAAAACTGTCGATCTGCGCCCAGCGACTCCAGATAGTTCTCCAACAGCTGTTGAATCGCCTGCGGCATGGGCTGACCGCTCGGCGTGGTTTCGACTCGCACGACCAGCGGCGGCGCTTCGATAATATGGTGCTGATCGTCAATCAGATCGGTCATCTTGTCGAGCACCTGCAGATGGTGGCTCTGGCGAGCTTTCCCAGCAATCCGAATGGCACGGCCATGCAGTTCGTCCGGCAGTTTTTTAAAGATTTCAGCTTCGGTGATATTGGCATACCATAGATCGAGATAGCCCAGCTCGGCGTACTCATGGAGATGCTGACGGTAAGACTGCACGGCTGAGCGCACCGCCGTCTGGCAGGATGCCCGATCTGCGCCCAAATACCGCCCAGCCACAACCGCACTAGTCGCCAGCCGCTTCAAGTCCCATTCCCAGGATGCGGGATAGGTTTCGTCAAAGTCATTGATGCCAAATACGAGATTACGTTCGGCAGAGGCAAAGAGGCCAAAGTTGGCCAGATGCATATCCCCGCAGACTTGTACGGTCAGCCCCGTGGTCGGCGCGGGCGCGATATCCTGGATCATGATTGCCGCCGCGCCGCGCAGAAAGGCGAAAGGCGAAGGCGACATGCGCGCATATCTGAGCGAGACGAGATCCGGCAGGCGAGTCTTGGCCTGCGCTTCTAAAATCGCGATGGGATCGGGGCGGTTGGCAGCAGGTTCGTATCGCCCATGCTCAGAGCGTTTCACCTGCTGGCGTAGCGCCTTCCCAGCAGCATATCGCTCTGCAACCGAAAGATAGTCAGTTTGGAAATGATTCGGGGTATCAACCGACTGGATCTCGACAATATTGGACATTGGTTTAGAACTGCTGAACGAGGTTGATGCGGAGGCGGGTAGCCGATTGTAATCAAATTATGATGAGATAGTCCATCATTCCGTCAGATATTCCGTCGGGCTTCGTCTCTTTGAGGAAATTCTATGCAGCTCAGCAATCCCCCAGGCAGGCCAACATTAGCAGATACATTACGGCAGCGACGACAGCGCTTGGCGGAGCGCGTTCAGTTTCCGGTGGCGCTTTGGTCGGGACGCAGCGCCTCGCGCAACTTTCCAGCTAACGTTCACCCGTTTCGAGCCAGCAGCCATTTTCTATACTTTGCCGGACTGCCGATTGCCAACGCCGCAGTTCGCCTAGAGGCAGGTCGGCTAGAGCTATTTATGGACGCAGCAACTGCCGCCGATCGGCTCTGGCATGGCGAGGCTACCGGACGCGATCAGGTGGCCGCAGCCATCGGCGCAGCTGCGGCCTACCCGCTCAGTCATCTAGCAGATCGCCTCGACGGTGCGGCTACAATTCCAGTCATGGAAACCGCGACTCGCCAGCAGCAGGCGGCTTGGCTGAAGCGCGAACTGCCCGCCGCCAAAGCCCTACAGGCTATTGATCAGCAGTTGGCCAGCGCGATTGTTGAACTGCGCTTGATTCACGACGAGCTGGCAATTGCCGAAATGCGGCGGGCAGCAGCCGTCACGGTAAAAGCCCATCGGGCGGGAATGCAGGCAACCTTGGGCACAACCACCGAAGCCGAAATTCGCGCCGCGATGGAAGCCGTGATCACGGCTCACAACATGAGCACCGCCTACAGCAGCATTGTGACAGTGCAGGGCGAAGTGCTGCACAACAACGCCTATGATCACGCGATTCAGCCCGGAGATTTGCTGCTGGCTGACGTGGGAGCCGAAACCGAGTCGGGTTGGGCCTCAGACGTGACGCGAAGCTGGCCAGCCACGGGGCGATTTTCGCCGACTCAGCGCGATATTTACGATCTGGTGCTAGCAGCTCACGATGCCTGCATTCAGGCGGCTCAACCGGGCATAGAATACCGCGATCTGCACTTGACGGCAGCGCAAGTTTTGGCTGCGGGGCTAGTGGATCTGGATATTTTGCGGGGTACGGTTGAACAGCTCGTTGAACAAGATGCTCACGCTCTATTTTTCCCGCATGGCATCGGGCATTTGCTAGGCCTGGATGTCCATGATATGGAAGACTTGGGTGACCTAGCGGGATATGCCGCTGGACGCAGCCGCAGTGAGCGATTTGGGCTGGGCTATCTGCGGCTCGATCGGCCACTGCAAGCTGGTATGGTGGTCACAATTGAGCCGGGATTTTATCAGGTTCCTGCATTGCTGCATGACCCAGAGCGCCGCCGCCAATATCAAGATCAAGTTAACTGGGAGCGGCTGGCACAGTTTGCAGATCTGCGCGGCATTCGGATTGAGGATGATGTTTTGATTACGCCGACTGGCGCGGAGATCTTGACTCAAGACTTACCCACTGCGGCAGATCAAATCGAGGCGCTAGTGAGCGGCGACTAGGGTAAGGCAGGATAGGGTGATGCCGAGCGACTCACCCTAGCGACTCTAGCGGATTCAGCCAGCACAGGAGCTCTTGTTTGAGCTGGTTGAGGTCGCGAGTCAGCTCTTGCTTAAAAAACTGCCCAACTGCATCAAACGGCGTAAATTCGCGTCCGGCTCGCCAGTTGACCTCTTGCCCCAGCGGCGTGAGGTGATTGCCCTTGAGTATCAAGACGCTGGTCAGCTCAGGAAAGCGCTGCTGCAACGCCTGATCTAACGCCCGCGTTTGGTCTAAGTCATCGTTATTGAACTTGATCAGCAAATTGCGCCGCACCTGATAGCGCTCGGCAATCAAACGGCTTGTTTCGGCAGGCGAGGGCGTAAACTCAACATCAAAGGCCGCAACCTGAGGCAGTGGCGCAGTCAGCTGCGAATCCAACTGTGCGGCAAACTGCGAGGTCACCTGAGCCGCCAGCTTGGAAAACTGGGTAAACTGCTCCACCAGCGGAATCGAGCGCTTGGCCGGATAGTTATTAAACGAAATCAGAATATTGCCCGCTCGCTGCTGCGGAAACAGACTGCCAATCAGCAGATGCAGCTTGCAGCCCATGCTGTGCCCCAGGCCATAAATTGGTAGCGCAGGCGAATTTGAGGATGCATCCCGGCGCAGCAGCTCGTTGCACAGATAGTCCAGCGCTAAATTTGACATCCGCATGACGCGCTGAGCAATCGTGACGTGATCCAGCGTGTTGACAAACGGCGTGGCCACAATCACGTAGCCCTCGGCGGCCAGATATTCCAGCAGAGCACGGTAGGTCACCTGTGGGGCGGTCGCCACAAATGCCCCACCCAAAAAATGAATGATTGCAATTGGACGCGGGGGCACCAGCACCCAGTTGCCGTAGATTTCCTGCCACTCCATAAGCTGCGCTCTACTTTACATATCTTTAAGTTTTATTGTAGCGAATCTGAATCGTAAATTTGGCCAGTGCATCTAGGGAGGGAACGTCAAACCAACCACTGCCAGATCAAAAAGCTGGCCATGCCAACCAAAATCGTCAGCAGCAGATTTTTCTGCCAAAAGCCGACCAGGGCTGCGGCAGTTGCGCCAATCAGCCGCGCGTTGCCATAGCTCAGCCAGAGCGTGTCCTGCGGCATCAGAACAGCTGGCACCACAATCGCCGTCAGAACCGCAGGAGGCACATAGCGCAGTATTTGCATAAATTTAGGGGATAAACCTACGCGACCACTGACAGCCAATATTGGATACCGAATTAAGAACGTTACTAGCATCATTCCTAGAATTAACCAAAACTCGTTCATCATGTTCATAGTGTTTCTGTACTCTTTTGCTCAAGGACGATTCCAGCCAAGATTCCACAAACTGCGGCCAACATTAACCCTAGCTGGTGGGGCAAACCATGGGCCAGCAGCGAAACCAGTCCGGCAACGCAGACGGCAGCGATCATTGGGCGATCGATTAAATAGGGGATGATCATGCCAATGAACGTCACAGACATCGCAAAATCTAAGCCCCAGCTGGCTGCATCCGGAATAGACCGACCGAGCGTTAGGCCAATCCAGGTGCAGAGCTGCCAGTTGATATACATGAAGAGAGCCGCGCCCAAATAGTACCAGTGCTTATAAGGCGAAGCATCCGGCTGGTTGTAGCGCCCAATTGCGGCAGCAAAGGCTTCATCGGTTAGCCAGAAGCTAATCGGCAGCTTCCAGGCTTGCGGCAAATGCCTGACATGCGGCACTAAGGTGACAGCGTAGAGCAGATGGCGCAGATTGACGACAAAGGTCGTCAAAATAATCAGCGGCAGGGCTGTTCCCGAACTCAGCAGCCCCAGCGCGATAAACTGCGATGCGCCCGCAAACACAAAAGCCGACATGGCCAGCGTCCCCCAAAACGATAGACCACTGCTGGCGGCTAAGCTACCAAAAATGATCCCAAACGGTATTGCCCCGACCACAAGCGGCGTGATCGCACGACATCCGCCCCAAAACTCGGCGCGAGCTGTTTTGACGTTCAGCGATGGATTGATTTGCATTCACCACACCTAATTCACTTCTCGATAGCCTAGCTGCAACTGAGCTAGCAGATCTTGGACGTTTTTTCTGGCCGCTGCATTTCTAGCTGCCGCTGCATAGGTCGGCTCGCTTTTTGTCTAGTAGATGGCGTAAGAGGTCGTGTCTTTTACGACGCTTACAGTCAGATACGGTCAGAAAATACTAGGAGAGCTTGACAATGGCTAGGGTGACAGGAAACGCCAGTAACAACAGACTTTCTGGCACAAACCAGAATGACCAACTGTTTGGGTTGGAGGGAGATGATGTCCTAATTGGATCGCTCGGCAGTGATCTGCTGGACGGTGGTCTGGGCTTTAACACGGCTGATTACAGCGGACTGAGCGCCCAAATTACGCTGAGGCCAACTGGCATCTTGGAAAAGGCGGGTCTGGGCACCGATCAGCTCGTCAAAGTGCAGCGGATCATCGGCTCCAACAACTTCAATATCATTGACGCCTCATCAGTCTCAAACGGCTCGACGAGGCTGGATGTCAACCTGGTTCAAGGCTCAGTCTCAGTGCAAAACGTGCCCGGTGTCGGGAGCATCAACCTGTCAGTCGCCAACTTTAACTGGGTGATTGGAACAACGAGCGGCGATCGTCTAGTTGGTGGCAACTTCAGCGATTTGCTGCGGGGCATCGGCGGCAACGACACGATTGCAGGCGGCGGCAGGGACGATATTCTGATTGGCGATGGCGGCAATGACGTAGTGCTGGGGCAGGCGGGCAACGACCGCTTGCTGGGCAGCGACAACACAACCGGAGGTCGCAACGAAGTCGATGTTGTTTCGGGTGGCGGCGGCAGCGATACGTTTGTGCTGGGCAGCCGCAACGGCAGCTTTTTTGTGGGTGGCGGCAGCGCTGACTATGAGCAGATCCAGGACTTTAGCGCTGGCGAGCGATTTGAGCTGGGTATCAACCAGACCTATCAGGTGCAGCGCACGAGCGACGGCTTTGATCTGTTTGCCATCCGCAGCGGGGTCAGAGATTTAGTTGCCGATGTCACAACAACCAGCTTTATCAATCTGCCGCAGGGGAATTTCACAATTACCGCTAGCCAAGGCCGAGGCATCTTCCAGCCTTCTAACTCGTTCTAATTGAGCCTCAAACGGCATCTAGGCTTGAAAATTGTCTCTTGCAAATTGCCTGAACCTCTCCTGAAAATTCGTCACTTTCCCATCGTCACTGCCGTCTTTTTGATACAAATATGAGCATTGGCAAAATTACTGTTTAGGAGATGCCAGTGAACTTAACTATCCAACCAATCGCGACCGAAGACGTTGCGTCAATGGAAGCTCTGTTAGTGACCTTTGGTGAGGCATTCAATGAGGTGGAGACTTATAGCGGGAAGCGGCCTAGTGCAGACTACCTGCGGCAACTGCTCAGGAGCGACTACTTCATTGCACTTGCGGCATTGAAGGCCGATGAGGTTGTTGGTGGCCTCGCGGCCTATGAGCTTAAAAAGTTTGAGCAGGAGCGCAGCGAGATCTACATCTACGATCTAGCTGTTGCAGCACCACATCGACGTGAGGGGATCGCAACCGCATTAATCCAGAAGCTCAAGGAAGTAGCTACGGCACGCGGAGCTTATGTCATTTTCGTTCAAGCGGATATCGGTGATGAGCCAGCCATTGAACTTTACACAAAGTTGGGAGTTCGCGAAGACGTGTTGCACTTTGACATAGGAGTGACATAGCAGTTGATGACAGCAACGGCAACGACATCTCAATGTCGAAGATGTTGTATCATTAGCAACCCTTTAAATTACAGTATTGCCTAAAAGTTGCCTAAAACGTCAGAAGCGATGATTCAGGTTGCACTGATCCGAGGGATGGTCAGGCGGCTTGCCTAACCTGATACGTCTCAGACGACCGCTGAGAGCTGAAGTTTAATCGGCTCAAGCGCCTCTCTCCGCAATTTTTGCCCACAATTTTGCCTACAATAATGATATTCAACAAGCCTAACCTGGGTATCTTCACCCTTCGCGGATACTGCTGGCTGGATAACTGGACAATATGGTGCTCAAAGCGGTTCTATTTGACTTCAACGGAGTGCTCATCAACGACGAGCCGCTGCACAGCAAACTCTTAGAGCAGATCTTGATTGCAGAAAATCTGCGCCCCAATCCGGACGAGTTCCGAGAAGTCTGTCTAGGACGCAGCGACCGCGCCTGTCTGAGCGAGCTGCTGGCGCGTCGCGGGCGGGTTGTGGCCGCAGACTATCTGGACAAGTTAATCATTAAGAAATCGCAGGCTTACCTTCAGCAGATTGCTGCCATTGAGCGACTGCCAAGCTATGCGGGCTTAAAGGATTTCATCTTTCAGCTCAAAGCCGCCGGGATTGTGATGGCGGTGGTGAGTGGTGCAGTCCGCAGCGAAATCGAGCTAGTACTACAGCGGCTGGATTTAGCGCAGCAGTTTGCGGTGATTGTGGCGGGTGACGAAATCTGGCAGAGCAAGCCTGACCCAGCAGGCTATCTGCTAGCCGTCCAGCGTCTGAATCAGCGTGACCCAGCTTTGCAGCTTCAGCCTGCGGAATGTCTAGTAATTGAAGATAGCTTTGCGGGCATTGCGGCGGGCAAGGCAGCAGGCATGCAGGTGGTAGGAGTGGCCAATTCCTATCCGTTTCATATGATGCAGCGTCTCTCAAACTGGGCAGTGGACTATCTTTCGGAGCTAGAGCTAGAGCGGATTCAGCAGGTATTTACAGGCAAAACGTCGCTCCTGTCGGATGCGGAGGGCTAGACTACTTATAAAGACCTGAGAACATCGCGGTGATCAGACTAGGTATGACACTGGGGTTTGGATCGATACCGAACTCGAAGGCCAAGCTGGATGAGCCCAAGCGCAATTTTGCGGCGAGAGAGTTTCAGCTAATCCGTTTCAGTTTCAGCTTCAGTCTCAGTTAATCTGTTTCAGAGTGTAACAAAACTTATACGAGCTCTCAGCTTATGAGCCAGAATCCTTTATGATTTGCTGGGAAGCGAGTGGGGGGAGCGATACAGTTCTTAATAAACGCTGTGTAGCGTCCCCAAACGTTTTAGATTAGAAAATAGCCGGTTGACCCTAGGAAGTCGGGCGGAGTCTTTGCTAAGCGTTCGTCCTGTGCGTCAGTCTATGCGATTGCGCGAGGCTGTTTAGAAAGCGATCAACAGCAGCGTCTCCTTGGGGCAGGTCTACATGCAGTCACTATGCAATCACTATTTAAGGAGCTTTTGAAATCCAATGAGTCTTAAAGCGAGTGGTGGAAGCTCTGTTGCGCGTCCGCAGCTATATCAAACCTTGCCTGTCGCTACGATTATTCAAGCTGAGCAACAGGATCGCTTCTTGGCCAAAGGAGAGCTGAGCGAGCTGTCTAGCTATTTCAGCTCTGGTCTCAAACGCCTGGAAATTGCCAATACAATCACCCGCAACTCAGAGCTGATTGTCTCGCGGGCGGCTAACCGGATCTTTGTTGGCGGCTCGCCAATGGCCTTCCTAGAAAAGCCGCAGCAAGAGGTTTCGACGGCTCCGGCGCTCGTTCCGGCTGGCGGCACGTTTACCAGCACCGAAGAATCTATGAAGCTGGGCACCGCCACCTACGTCTCATCGGGCGGCGGCAGCGGCGTGATTGAGGGCTTGAAGTCGCTGTTTAGCCTCAGCGGCGGCGGCACAGGCGGCGGGCCAACCCCAATCGGCTTCCGTCCGATCAACGTCTCGCGCTATGGCCCGCGCAACATGCAGAAGTCGCTGCGCGACATGAGCTGGTTTTTGCGCTACACCACCTATGCCATCGTGGCGGGCGACCCAAATATTCTGGTGGTCAACGTCCGGGGGCTGCGCGAAATCATCGAAAACGCCTGCTCTGGCGAAGCGACAATTGTGGCACTCCAGGAAATGCGAATAGCAACCTTGGGCTATTTTCGGCAGGACGATGCAGCGACCGAGATCGTGAATCGGTATTTCGAGATTCTGCTGAACGAGTTCCGGGGCGCAACGCCTTCTAACAAGCTGCGGCAGCGGCCTTCGATGGATCTCCAGGGACTAGAGCTGCCCCAGATCTATTTTGAAGCCTCCGAGCGTCGCCCCAAGTTTGTGATGAAGACAGGGCTTTCGGCAGTCGAGAAAAACGACGTGATCAAGGCGGCCTATCGGCAGCTATTTGAGCGTGATATCACGCGGGCTTACTCGCTCTCGGTGTCGGATCTCGAATCGAAGGTGAAAAACGGTGACATCCCCATGAAGGAATTCATGCGCCGCCTGGGCAAGTCGCCCCTCTACCGCAAAAACTTCTACGAGCCATACTGCAACAGCCGCGTCGTGGAGCTGGCCTTCCGTCACTTCTTAGGCCGGGGCGTTAGCTCGCAGGAAGAGTTCTCGCGCTACTTTGCGGTTGTCACCAAAGGCGGACTGTCGAAGCTGGTAGATGCACTGGTAGATTCCAACGAGTACTCCGACTACTTTGGCGAAGAAACCGTGCCGTACCTGCGCGGACTGGGTCAAGAAGCCCAGGAATGCCGCAACTGGGGGCCGCAGATCGATCTGTTCAACTTCAGCGCGCCGTTCCGCAAGGTGCCGCATTTCATCACCACCTTCGCCAGCTACAGCCAGCCATTGCCTGATCAGCATGTATATGGCGCTGGCAACGATCCGCTGGAAATCCAGTTTGGCGCAATTTTCCCTAAAGAAACCCGCAACCCCAACAGCCGTCCAGCCTTCTTCCCCAAAGATACCCGCCGCATCTTGATCAACCGGGGCGCAGGCATCAACAACCAGAACAGCAATCCCGGCGCACGCGGTGTGGCTCCGGGTTCTTTGGGGCCGAAGGTGTTCAAGCTGGATCAGTCGCCCAGCTTCACCGGCATTTCGAGCAGCGGTGGCTTTTTGGGTTCGCGCTTCTCCTCGCCTTCTTCTAAGGGAGTCAGCGTCAAGTTTAGCGAAAGCTCTACCCAGGCCTTGATTCGAGCCACTTACATCCAGGTGTTTGGCCGCGAGGTTTACTCTGGACAGCGTTCTAACGTCGCCGAAATTAAGCTGGAAAACGGCGAAATTACAGTGCGCGAGTTTGTGCGGGCGCTGGCCAAGTCGGATGCTTTCCGCAAGATGTACTGGACATCGCTCTACGTCATGAAGGCGATTGAATATATTCACCGCCGTCTGCTGGGTCGCCCCACCTATGGCCGCCAGGAAACGAACAGGTATTTCGATATTGCTGCCAAGCAGGGCTTCTACGCCGTGGTGGACGCAATCATGGACAGCCTGGAATACAGCGAAGCCTTTGGCGAAGATACCGTGCCCTACGAGCGCTACGTCACGCCTGCGGGTCTGGCGCTGCGAACCAATCGGGTTGGCAGCATTGTGGACAAGGCTAGCAAGCCAGCAGTCGAGTCTGCGCCTCGGTTTGTGGAGCTGGGTCAAGTTACCGAAGCTCGCTCGCAGCCGGACGTGGAGTTGCGGATTGCTCAGGGCGTCACCCGCCAGCGCGAGCAGACCAAGATCTTCAAGCTGACGACGCTGGAGCCAGTGCAGGTGAAGACCGTCACCCGCGCCGCCTACCGCCAGATCTTTGAGCGCGACGTAGAGCCATACGTGACGCGCAATGAGTTCTCGGCGCTGGAAAGCAAGCTCGCTAACGGCGAGATCAGCCTGAAAGGATTCATGGAAGGACTGGGCACGTCGAGCCTTTACATCAAGGAGTTCTACACGCCCTATCCCAACACGAAGGTGATCGAGATGGGCACCAAGCACTTCTTGGGACGCGCCCCGCAAGATCAGGCCGAGATTCGCAAGTACAACCGGATTCTGGCTTCCGAGGGCTTGGGGGCATTCATTCGTGCCATGACCGGCACGACCGAATATGCCCAGTACTTCGGCGAGGATACAGTGCCTTACCGCCGTTTCCCTACCCTGCCTGCGGCCAACTTCCCGAATACCGATCGGCTCTACAGCCAGCTCACCAAGCAAAATAAAGACGTGGTGGTGCCCAGCTTCGAGCCAGCCCAGTCGCGGATTGACATTACCAAGCTGCCGCTGATGAAGCAGGCGATGATGGAGGCTAGCGCAAAAAAGCCGAGTGAGCTGGTGGGATTGGGTCGTTCCTCCAGCTCTAGCCTTGACCTTGAAGGGAGCAGCCTGAACCGCCAACCCGCTCGCATCTATCGGCTGCGGCCTCTGGCCAGTCAGGCTGAGAAGGTCGAGGTGGTGCAGGCAATCTATGCCCAGGTGATGGAGATTCAGGGCGAATTCCCGGCTGAGCTTCAGCAGATTGGACTAGAGTCGCAGTTGTCCAGCGGTGCGTCGGTGCGGGACTGCGTTCGGGCGCTGGCCTGCTCGGAGGCTTATAGCCGCCAGTACCAGTCGCATCCCAACGCGGTTGAGCGGTTGTTCCAGCATTTGCTGGGGCGCAGGCCAACTGCATCTGAGGTCGCTCAGCTTGAGCCATTGGGCAACTTGAAGCAGGCGGTGGATCGGCTGATCAACAGCGCTGAATACATGCGCTACTTCGGCGAGGATATGGTGCCATACCGACGCGAAGTCTAGTCTGTCCTAAAACCTACCCTAAACCCTTCTGACAGGAGCCACGGCTCAATCTCCAATTCCCCTGATCGAAATGGTCAGGGGAATTTTTTTGCGGGTGGACAGGCACCCTGTGGGACTTTCCAGAGAGCCAAAAGTTGGTGGCGCATCAGATTGTTGTGAGGTGACGATATCATGCCAACTCCGAGCAGATTCGCCATCGGCAGATTGAAGCCTGTCCTGTGCCTATGATGCCGAATTGTGCTTTTGATTGAAAAAGATACAGGCGATCGCGAGATCATTGCCCTGCTCGATCTCGGCACGCATGATTCGGCAGACATGATAAGGTTCACTGAAAACAATTAGTCCTATCAAATCATCAGAAGGCTTGAATCACTACAAATCTGACCTGCCAGCCGTCTGGGCTGCTCTGATTGCGAGCCACCACGCCACCACCATTGAAGGACAGCGTTCCTCCCGGCCAGAGATTGGAACCCAACGTTCCGCCTAACCCCAGCCATGACTGTTGATTACCTTGTCCAACACCATCTGCATAGGTGGCTCCACCAAAATTGTACTGAGCATCTAACGACACCCAAAACTCTGAGCTGATGTCTTGGGTTAAATGCCCTTCCATTCTGAAGATAGGGTTTTGGGCAGTGCGATCGGCGACGAAGCGGGTGTTGGCGAAGCGAGTGCTGGACAAGGGTGGAGAATTATTGTCTGTATAGACATCCATCGAAGGCAGCAGTTCTAGCGTGGTGCGGTTGCCCGGTTTCCAATTGCTGCTGAGGCGAATCACTGCCGGAATACCCGCCCGAAACGCCCAGCGGTTGGAGCCAATATTAACCACACGATCGGAGTCATAGTCCCCGACTGGCACAAATACCCCCACCATTCCCCGCAATTGTACTCGCGGATTTTCTTCAGTCATATATTGCACGAACTCTTGGGGGCTGAGACCAGGAGCATTGACCAGACCGACTCGAAACTCAGTATAGATATCGGCCAACCCAGCTTGACTTCGATCAATCTCTCTTGAGCCTGCACTCAGTTCAACGTCAGCCGCAGCATAGGGAACAGAAAGAATAAATTGCCCTGATGTATCTCCCAGACTAAAGGTGGGGGCATAGGTGCCCACTAAAACTGTGGTATCAATATCCAGATTGGGATAGACCACGCTGGCGTCAAAGGCCGTATTCGTCTTCTGGTAAAGAAACTGAAACTGAATGACATTCAGGTCTGACGGTGCTAGCCAGAAAATGCGAGGGCCATATTGCTGAGCACAAGCTTGTCCGGCCATAGTCAAGGATAGAGCAACGCTAGTTGCGGCTAGGGTGAAAGCACGGGCAGCAGTAGAACCAATACGTTTAAATGTATTCATCACGATGTTTGATCTAGCTCCTGAATGTAAGGGTTTGAGATGTGAGGGCAAGACTAGAGATTCTTCACCAACCGAAATCCAATGTGGGATGTGCCAGTATCAGGTGATTGGGCTTCGCGAGCCGCAGGCCGATATCGACTGCAATAGTTTTTGGCACAGAGATACGATCCGCCTTTGACAACATGCTTAACAACGCCCGGTTCGCGCGGGTCAAAACTTTGCTGAGCATCAGCCATGATTGGATTTATAGCGTGATTTATCTGGGTATGACCAAGGCTGTACCAATCTTGTGTCCATTCCCAAACGTTACCGGTCATGTCATACAAGCCATAGTGATTGGGGGGAAAGGAGCCAACCGGAGCTGTGCCCAGATAGCCGTCCGCATGGGTATTTTCGAGCGGAAATTTGCCCTGCCAGGTGTTCGCTTTTTTCGGCGAATATTGATTCCCCCAGGCAAAGATTTTGTCCTTTAAGCCACCCCTTGCCGCATATTCCCACTGGGCTTCGGTCGGCAGCGATAGCCCTGCCCACTGGGCATAGGCAACTGCATCCTCGTAGGCAATATGCACAACTGGATGATCTTCTCGTCCGGCGATCCTGCTCTCTGAGCCTTCTGGATGCTGCCAGTTTGCACCAGGCACCCAATGCCACCAAGACAGAAGCGGGACTTCTCCTTCGGTGGGTGGCGGCATCTGGAAAACCACCGAACCAGGCAAGCGCTGGTCATCCGGCAAATCGGGAAAGTCAGCTTTGGATAGAGGCTGTTCTGCGACCGTGACATATCCAGTGGCATCAAAAAATTTGGTAAATTCAGCATTGGTAACTTCATGCTTGCCGATGCAAAATTGGCTCACCGTCACATCATCGGCAGTTCGTTCTTCTGGATAGAACTCGTCGGAGCCAATCCGAAAGTGACCTCCCTGAATCAACAGCATATCGGATGGACAGCTTGGCGCAGGATCAGCCAAAGCCGCAGGATGAGTCATGATGACCGAGCAGAGAACTATGGCTAAGCCCAACGCAGATCGAATCAGAGAACGCCATTTCATACTCCTTTCACCCCCTTTCACCCCAAGATAAAATTCCAGTCGCAATCGCAACATCTGCGGTCAAACCGACCAAGCATTCTCCAAAGCATCCAGCACAACATCAGTTACTACCTTGATGCGGTTCTTGCAGGCATTTGTTTCAGTGGAACGAAACGTGCCATTTTCCCAATATTTATTACTACCCGCGCCACCACCGCAAACTCCAAAATATTGGCAGCTCTGACGACAGAGTTCGATTCCGGCTGAGATATCCTGATACATGTGCAGGAACTTGTCGGTATAACAAGATGATTCAAACGTATCGTGCAAAACATTTCCCAAAACAAAATCGCCATAGGTCTCTGTTTTGATCGACAGTAGTTCTGGATCAAAGGTTGAGAAATTGCCCTGGTGATCGATATTGACAATGGCAAAGGGGCGATTCATTTCGGTGGTGGTCATCCGATCACCCTGATAGATCAGGCTACAAATTTCCTCAAATTCTCGCAGCTTGAATTTTCCCCCTGTTTGAGCCACGAGTTCCCAAAACCGCTGAATAAAAGCCTGATAGGGAGCTTCGACTGCCGCTTGATTCAGTGACGAATTGCGATGGATGCCTTCGGTTTCTTCCATGTTGAACCCGACATCTGTGATGCCGTGATCCATGAAAAACTGAAAAATCTCATCGGCATAGTCCAACGAGTTTTCAGTCAGAACTGTAATCACGTTGAAGTCGATACCGTTTTGTTGCAGGTAAGCAATGCCACGCATCGTACTCGCATGAGTTCCCAGCCCGGTTCGCGTTTTGCGGTGAGCGTCGTGCAAAAATGCAGGGCCATCAATGCTGACGCCCACATGCACCTGATGCCGCTTAAACAGATCGCACCAAGCTTGGTTGATCAGGGTGGCGTTGGTTTGCAGGGTTTGCTTGATTTGACAGGGAGTTTTATTATACTGGTCGTCTGCGGCACGAATCCGCTCAAACACGTCTTCGTAGAACGAAATTGGCACTGCCAAGGGTTCGCCTGCATGCCAGCAGACCGAGAAGTCTTGCTTCAGAAACTGGCTGGTAAAAATGGCCTTAAACATGGGGTCAATCAGATCGGGCGAGAGCTGATTTTTAGACTGACGATCGGGCAAATAACAGTAGTCACAGTTGAGGTTGCAAAAGGAGGTGGGTTGAATCACCACTAATCGAATGGGGCCAAAGCTAGGGAGATCCAGGAGAGGATAACTCTCTGCTTGAACATCAGGATTCATATCTACAACCGTCATCAATCAATCTCCTTAATGATGTCAGATGATGTCTAGTGACGTCAGTTAATCAGCCAATCGTCAATCAGGTTAAGTCCTAATCACGCCAGTTGAAAAATGAACCCCCATCGCGCCAGCCATTGCGCCAAGGATTGGAATTTCTGAAGTCGCCGCCATGCGCTCCATCCGCCCATCCACTGTGCCGCGATCTGCGCCAGCCTCGGTCATCTCCATCCAGAAATCCCTTGGCAAGCAGTTCATCTGCGCTGAGTGGATCAGCATCGAGCTGTTGTTCGCGCTCTCGAATTAGTTTAGTCAGTTTGGATAGACGCGATTCAACCGTCTGTTCACTGGATTGCTCAGAATTTTGTTTGAGATTCTCATCCATATTCACCGCTTCAGTAGTCGGCAGCGCTGAATCAGCAGGCATTAATGGATGAGCCTCTGCGGCAGGAGCTTTCAGTGCTGCAAAAGCTAGCAGAAAGCTGACTAGACCAATTCGAGTTTGTTTCACGATCAGTTCCCCCTTACGATGTGATGAATTTTGTTGTGAATACTTAATAAGTATTCCAATCAAGTGCGCCAGGATATGTTTAGCGCGGGGTATCTAGCGATACAGGACGGATCGGCATTGCATTTGCGTCTGGAGCAACTTGTGCGTGAGTCTGAACCTGGAAGGCGAAGAAACTGCGAATCAGATCAGGTGCAACTGGAGTGAGTCCATCTGCCCCAAACCAGCGTTCGATCATCTCAACAGACTGACTCTCACCGCTTAAATAGCCCTGCATTGTGCCAATGATCGTCTGGTTCACCAACCGCAAAAAGCTGGAATTGTTTTGGGGCACCACGCAACCAACGCCATAGCGAGCATAGGGGCTGTCGGGCACTAGCTTTAAGTCATCTGGATTCGGTTGAGCCTGTCGGGTGCCATCCAGAATTAGGGCATCTCCGGCAATCGCATCCACTTGACCTTGTTCGAGAGCCGCAATGGTCTCCTGAACAGTGCTGTAGCCGCTTGTGACCAAAACCGCTTGGGGTTGAATATGTTGCATAATCGCTTCTGCTGGAGAGCCAGGAGCAACCGCAATGCGTTTGCCAGCCAACGATTCTGGACTGCTCAGGTTGCTGTCTTGTTGCACCAGTAACTTCAGACCGGAAATGCTGTTACTGACGGAGAAATCGACAAACCGCGCTCGCTCCCAGGAGAATCCCACATCGCAGGCAATATCGATGTTATGGTTTTGGATTTGTGTGATCACATCACTGTTGCCATCCTCAGCCGCAAATGTGATCGGCTGGGTCAGGAGTTCAATTGGTTTGCCTAGCTCTTTCTCCAAGGCAGCTTTGATCAGATCGATCGTATCAACCGAGTAGCCAACCAGCTCTTGATTCCCATCCACATAAGTATAGGGAATCGTATCAAAATGAAACCCAGCATTCAGATATCCCGTCCGGGCAGCTTTCTCCATCACAGTTTCCGCCTTCGCCACACCGGGAGATGTGAGGGCAAGCAGACAACCCAACAGGGCGATCGACAGTTTATTCAATATCCTTACTCCTGATGTAATCACGCTCAAAATCTAATCACGATCGAACAGTCAATTACGGCTTCGCCGCTAAGGGAAGTGGGCGAGATCTGGAAGTTCTTTTCAGATCCTCCAAATCCTGCCCAGCTTCAGGTTGTTAAGATCCGGGCATCACCGTTTCCGTACCCGGAGGGCCAGCATCCAGGTCGGCTGGAGTTGCCGTTTCGCTTTGAGCACCCAGGTAATCCACCTGGGCTTTTAGCCATTCAGAGGGCTTTTGTTCCGAGCCGTATTTGAGTAAGCGCGCCTCTAAATCGCTGACGATAGCTGGGTTTTGATCAGCAACGTTGGTTTTCTCACTAGGATCGGTGGCCAAGTTATAGAGTTCGGTTTTAGGCGGTAGCGTATATTGCTTGATTAATTTCCAATCACCTTTGCGAACGCCGCCTCGGAAAATTTCTGCATTAATCAGAATATCCTCATTCGGTGAGGTGGACCCGAAAAACTGGACAGGTGGCTAAGGTGGTCACTAAGCTCCTCATTGCTCAACTGTGATAGGAGTATCTCATGGCAAACAAACGCAAACAATACAACCCACAATTCAAAGCCAAAGT
>JAHHHV010000048.1 GCA_019359155.1 Pegethrix bostrychoides GSE-TBD4-15B | reverse complement strand
TTGACTTAACCGGACAATATAGTTCTTGGGCATAGTGAGTGGTCACGATATCTCGAAAGGTTGACTGTGAATAACCGCTCTATTTTCCCTTAAACTCACAATTTTTAGCTTGACAGACTACTAGCTTTAACATTTCTTCAAGGCAAGATTCAAATAACAGTTCGAGGGACACCATATGGGTTTCAGTTGTAGATCCTTATGGAAATTTGATAAAAGATAACTGGGTTTTTGATGTCGATAATGGCATAGAGTTTAAGACGGAAGGATATTTTGGTGACTATAAAATTATTTTTAGGTTGCCTAAAGGCGTTTCCTACGGAGAAATGGATTTTAAATTTTCATGTAGTGGTTTGTAGATGGAGAAAAATAATGAATCAAATAATAGGGTTGACTTGATATCTTAAAAACATAATCTATCTTCATTGTAAAGGTTTGACATGAAAAACTTAAACACAAATGATTTTCCATCTTATGAAGAGTTACTTACGTGGTGCGTCTATGCTGGATCGCTTGATGGTGAATTCTCATACCCTAAAAGTATTCGTAGTTATGCAAAAAGTAGAGTTAAATTATTTTATGAATTATCTTCTCCCGTCAAGGAACGATTTGTTCATTGGTGGAAAACAAGAGAAATTATAGATGATTTAGAAGTCAAAGGTTATACCCTTCAATACATGGCTAATAAATATCCTCATAAAATTCCGATTGCTTTTATATATTTTGATGATTTGTTGCAAAATCCAGATAACTACTTTTCATTAAAGTACTGCCATCAAACTTATGGACTACCTTTATCACGTGACAAGGCTTCTTAACAGCTTTTTGCTTCTCTTCTTTCATATTCTTTTATTTTCCTTTCATTAATTTGATTCTTTTTCTCAGGATAAATCATGCCATTCAATAAACTGCTATATTCCAAAACCCTATCTTCTCCCAACAAGCAGCATGTACTTTACAGCCGATCAAACCCATATTCTTTCTGACATAGAGACACTAAAACCAGAGAAGTGGAAAACTTCAACTCCTGAGCAGCAGCGTGAAGCACTTCAAGAGTGTGAGAATAGAATTAGCCAGTTTGAAGGTCGTCCAAGTAGAAAAGTTGAGATAGCTCAGTTCTCTGGAGAATACACCAATCTAGATGGTATGTATGATCGCAAAACAAAAACCATACAAATTTCAAAAGATTGGTTTAGTGAAAATTCCATTCAAGACAAAGATTCATATAACAAAGCCTTCAGGATTCTTATTGAGGAGTCACACCATGCTTTTCAAAGTTATGCATTACATGAGGAACCTGGCTTTTTTCAAGGTCAAGAATTTAATGATTGGCGAGATATTCCCTATGATCCTAAAGATCCAAATTATGCAGATCACCCTATAGAGCGATCAGCTAAAGCTATTGCAAAAAGTGCTGATAAAGCACTTAAAGAAGAACATGAAAAAGAAAAATCTTCAGAGCATCTATCTGCTCAAGTCCTTGCTATCGAAGAACGTCCAGGTAAAGATCCTATGATTTGGGTTCAGTTTGCTAAAGATGAAAAGCCTAGAGGTTATACAGTAGCAGGATTTCAACCTGGAGATAATCTTCGGGACATAGAAATATCAGGGGATTTCATTGCAAAGCTTGAGAATCTAAGGCAAGGAGAGGTTGCAAAGGGTAAGTTCTCAACACAAACAGTCAAGGACGATCAGAAAGTACAAACCAATCAGCATCAACACTCTATAGAGCGTCAGAAAGAAGGGGAGAAGGAGCGTTAGTTTGGGTGTATGTTGTGTGAGAAGTTAAGCATTAATTTTGAGGATAAAATCTTAGAGGTGAAATAGAGCTTTATGAGCTTATCAAATAGATCCGTAGTTAGTTTTTTGCCTAATCAATCACAGTTTCAGTTTGTGAAAAAACGTGAGATCTGTAAGCTCACAGGTCTCTCAGGAGATACGCTTAAAAAGTATAGGCTTTCGGGATTACTGATAGAGGATATCCATTGGATCAGAGTGAACTCCAAAGTGGTGCTTTACAATGTGCCGCTTGTAATGGACTGGCTTCACAATATTAGCGATCCAACAGCACATTTAAGAGCGATTGAAGTTTATCAGTCGATGTTGCTGTCTAATCGAAAAGTGCAGCGTAAGTCGTTATAAGGGATATTGCAAGGTTTAGATCAGGGAAAAGTATATACAGAACATATAGACAAGATTTTTCCCTTCAACATATTCTTTAAAAAATATTGTGATGTAAAAAGATCTTGCAAAATGAATTTGGCTGATGTAAATACCTACCACGTTCAAAAGACTTAAAGATAATATATCAAAACTCAAAACTTTTATTTGAGGATAATAATATGTTAAACAAGCAACCTTTAGATTCAAGTCCTACCACCCCTCAACATTTTATAGACTCTGGAGATACAGTTCTTCAACAAGCTGGAGAGAGCTTAAGTAAAGTTGGAGGAGTAATTGCAAACGGGTTAAGTACAGCCTTAAAATTTGGTCTTGGAGCTGTGACACAACCAAAAGCCTTTAAAGCATATACAGAAGAAGTCATAAGTACTACAGCAAATCAGATTCAAGAGCAGCTTGAACAAGGCAAACTGGTGCTGGAAGAAAGGATTTCTAAGATGAAGGCTACCATCGCCGAGACGCATGAATATGCAAAAGAGCAGGGCAAAGAGCATTTTAGAAGCATCACAGAAACTGCACAAACTCAGCTTAGAGAGGGATTGGAGTATCTCAAAATGGAAGCAATTGATTTTCCGGTTTCACTTGCCAGACGTGCTATTACCAATCAAGCGATCGACCTCCAGAGTGGAGTACAGGTTGGCAATGTAAAAATTGGAACTACTGCACTGATAGAAGGGTTAGAAGTGAGCAGAAACGACAGAAATCATCTTTTATCCCTTTATAGTCGGGAGCTAAAAGGTATTCATGAATCAGCAACGAGTGCTATCTATGCCTTAGATTTAGACAACAGCACTGGAAGAATTTCAAGGCAGGAGTATATTGCAGAACGAGTGGCAGCACAGGAGAAGTTTGCTGAAAGCCTCTCAAAGCTTCAAGGTGATGTAGCTGAGGTTGTAGAGGCAGTAGGAGTGGAACTCGGTAAAAATCGGCTTAAGTTTAATCAAAGAGACAGGAAAGCTGAGTATTTAGCAGAAGATAAGGGTAGTCAGTATGAGGCAGGTAACTACGTTAAAACGATCGATAAGCATTGGAAGGCTGCACGGGAAGCAGAAACGCATGATATTCCGCAATGGGTACGTTCAGTAGCAGGTTACTAGGAGAGTGTATGGATGAGTTAGAAAAGATTCTAGAGTTCGTAGATACCGAGATTAGTTTGGTCGAGGGACTTAAGCAAATTAGTAGGATTGAATCAGAGAACCTAGTAGACTTAAACGATCGATTTCACGAAGTTCTAAGTAAGCTGAAAAAGTAATCTTGTTAATGATGAAATTCATTTTAGTGAGTTTTTACTTAATAATGGTAGCAGGACTACCCCTCTTAGCTAATTCTGTGGGTGGATGGGGAATATTTATATTGATGTTTTATTTTCTACCTTTTTTCTTTTTTTTAATTTCTCTCCCAACAATAATTCTCTTCCTAAGAAGGAGAGGCCCTACAGATAAAATCTACTTTACCGTTTTAATGATAACCTTTTCTTTGGCAATCCTCTTTTTTGAGGATTTTCCTGCTGGAGACGGCTTACATACTCGCAAGATTTTAATAATAGATGCATTAATGAAAAAGCAATTTGGAATTCACCTATTTAATTATTCTGTTGAGAATGGTAAACTTAGAAATATTAGTTTAGTTATGTTTATAACAACATTGGCTTTACATATAGTTTATATTGCAAAGAGAACTCGGAAATAAATTTTATAAAGATTTTATAAATACTTCAATCATTTGACTCTGGTTTGCTTAAATAGAGCGGAAGATTAAAAAGTCATTTGCAGAAAGGGTAGATACGCCCATTGATTTTGCAAATACTCCACCACTAATTCCTAATCCAGGCTTACTCTCATCTGATATGAATTTTGCAAATACTCCACCACTAATTCCTAGTCCAGGCTTACTCCCATCTGAGTTATAAAGAAGTTCTTTAGTTGATTGGTTAAAAACAATCTTGGCATCACTTTTTCCGGCAAGAGTCGTACCATCCTTTCTAGATCGAATACGAGTAAATTCTTTTGATTGCAACGAACCACCAACCTTGCTATTGAGTGCTAAAAATGTTCTTTTATCCAATTTTATTTTATCTTTACCATCCTGAAAACCTGCAATCCCATCAATTTTCATGAGAGAAGCTTGGAAGCGTCTATCAATGGAAAAGATAAACTGATCCTTGCCTATACCACCCATTAATATATCTTGCCCTTCATTACCGACTAATTTATCGTTCCCATCTCCGCCAATTAAAATGTCATCACCCAAGTTCCCAGTTATAACATCATCCTGAGTGGTTCCGTAGACAATTTCATCTTCAGGATCATTTTTCTGAGAATTTTCAGTACGAAGAAATTGAATAACATTAGGCTTTTCAACTCTGAGTCTACCTTCAAAACTCTGATATGTGGCTAGATTTTTTGAACCTGAATAGGCATTGGGTTTAAACTCAGGGTGAGTAGCAGCATCACTCAATGAAAACAAATCATTTGTTAAGTTACGATGATTGCTCTCTGTGTCAATGAGGTTCATAAACGTATCAACGACCCATTTATGCTCTTGACCTGCATCAATACCCGTGGCAGAGTCGTCTGGAGAGGAGCCAACAAAATCCATTAAGATCGATTCATCTGCGTGACTTGCGAACTCAGCATCACCAGCTATACTCCTACTTCCTAAGAACGCTCTAGAGAATGTAGATACACTGTCGAACTGTTTTGGACTCTGTGTTCCTTCAGTATCGCCATCTACGTCATATCCACTATATCCAGTAGTTAAGCCATACAAGTTTGCTTCTGCCGGAGGTTCTAGGGCGGTGATAGTATTAACCTGTGTAAAGCGAGAAGCAATTTCAGCACTTAAAAGAGAGCCAAGGCTATGACCAATTAGATTTATTTTACTACCATCATTTAGCCCCCAATCTCGCAGCTTCTGAGCAGCAAAATCAGCAACTGGACTTATCCAAGAAGCTGCTTTTGCATTATCACCAAAAGTAAGAGATGTTCCTGAATTAGACGCCTCTCTCCAATCTAGAGTTAGAACATTTCCTGTGCCACCAACGATTTTCTTTACTGTCTCCGCCAACGTTAAAAAGCTATCTGCGTTATCATTCCATCCGTGGCTAATAATCCAGACAGGCTTACCATCCCACTTCTGCTTCAGTGGATCATCCTCCACAGCACCAACTAAATTGAAGTGAACTCTACGTTCAGTAGGAGTTACTCCAGCAAGTAATGTTCCATCAATATCACCTCCCTCAACTGTACCATTACCTTCTATACTAAAATTTGGCTTGACCAGATAAACTCTTGTTTGCGAACTCCAAGCAAAGTTATCACCAGAGATTGATAAGTCTGGGACATAACTCCTCCTATGATTTTCACCAAAAAGGGTATCAGCATCGTATTGAGCTGTGGTATGACCGTCATACATGTAAAACGTAGGCTTTAGGTTACTACCACCTTCCCAGATCACATTTTTGCCTGAGATAGCATAATTACTGATACCACTACGCCTATCAGTGCTTTGATATAATTCAATGATTTTTTCTCCATCATATAAGAATAAATAATCAGCAACAAAATTGGAATTTGAGTACTCAGTCGATTTCCAGATTACGCTGTTACCTGAGACCTTAGGCTCAAAACAAGCATAAAATTTGTTTTTAGAATCTGATAAATTGCTATCAAAGATTTTGATAGCACTAGTACCAGTGCCCTTGTAAAGGAAAATTCCCTCTAAATTATCCCAAACTACATTGTTGCCAGAAACGTCAGGAAACCTATCATCTATATCATTATCTGTAAGCTTAATGGTTTTACCATCTTTATATAGATAGATTTCTCGATCGCTGTATACATCAACTCCATCAGTAGCACTCCAAACAACGCTATCTTTAGAGATTGAAACATCACCAATAGATGAGGTGGTCCCCATTTAGTGGACACATTGTTATTGGAGTGAAATGATTTCAATGGATGGTTTCATAACTATATAAAAAAGGAGAAATAGAAAAATGGTTAATGAAACGGGTAAACGTGTTAGAAAAGCCTACAGCGATGAATTTAAAGCTGAAGCTGTAAGACTTGTAAGGAGCGGGGATCGTAAATTTGTAGAGGTTTGCAGGAGCCTTGGAATTCATGAATCGACTTTGAGTAAGTGGGTAAATAAACCTAATGAAATTCAGATATTAGAGCCTGATAAGAAGGAGCTTTTGGCTGAGAATAAGAGACTTACTGAGGAGTTGAGAAAGGTTAAACTTGAGCAGGAAATCCTAAAAAAGGCAGCAGCGTACTTTGCAAAGAGCCTTGTGTAAAGTACGGATTTATCGATAATTACCGTTTTGTATATACTGTTAGAATGATGTGCCGTGTTTTATCGGTAAGTAGTTCTGGGTTCTATAAGTGGCTGAAAGAAGAACAAAGTCCAAAGGATTCATTTGATGAAAAGCTAATAGATTTAATTAGAATTCTACATGCTGAAAGCTTTGGAGCGTACGGAGTACGCAGAATAAAGAGAGGCTTAAAGCATCAGGGTATTTTAGTTAATATCAAAAGAATTCGTAGACTTATGCGAAGTATTGGATTATCCGGTAAAGGAGAGCCAAAGAGAAAAAGAACTGTTACAACAGATTCAAATCATATAAATCAGGTTGCGGAAAATCATCTTAGCAGGCATTTTACCGTGTCAGAGCCGAATACTCACTGGGTGTCAGATATCACCTACATCTTGACAACTAAAGGGTGGATTTACCTGGCTGTTGTAATAGATCTTTTTTCGAGAATGGTTGTAGGATTTGCAGTTAGTGAAAAAATCGATTCGGCTCTTATAAGCCTTGCACTTGAAAAAGCTTATATTAAAAGAAATCCAAAACCTGGATTAATTCTTCATTCTGATAGAGGAGTTCAGTATACTTCTAAAGCTTATAGAGCTTTAATCAGTAAATATGGCATGATGCAAAGTATGTCCAGACTCGGTAATTGTTGGGATAACGCAGTTTCTGAAAGCTTCTTTCGTTCTTTAAAAGTTGAAGCTATTTACGGAATTAAAATTAGTTCAAAAAGCGTATCTGAAAATTTGATTTTCAGATACATTGAACAGTTTTATAATAAAACTAGATTCCATTCATTCTTACTTTATAAGTCTCCAGTTCAATGGGAGCTCGAAGCTTCAATGAATCCTGAAATTATTAATTTCAGAAATTCTAAGTTGCTCGCTAAAAAGAATGTCCACTTCTAGGGGATCAGATCAAGAGTTATAAGCTTTGTCGGTGATTTGAGTAACTCTACCATCTCTATAGAGATAAATTATGTTCCCACGCCCGCCCCTCCACACTATATTTTTACCTGATATATCTGGCTCAAAAGAGCCAGCTACATCATTACCAGTGAGAGTAGAGTCAAGAGACCAGACTACATTACCATAAGAGTCATTACTACTAAATTGAACTGTCTTATTGCCGTCGTAAAAATAAATTTTCCCTCCATTACCCTGCCAGACGACGCTGTTACCGGAGATATTAGAATGGGCATGAGTTTCAAAATCAACCAAAGGAGAATCAAACAGGAATTGAATAGTATGATTATTTAGTAGCATATTCAAGCTTGCAACTCTTATCCTTTAGAGAACAGTAGCATCATGAGTTTTAGGAGGCTGTAATATGTTTACCATGAAGTGGAACAACATGAACACGCAGAAGCACAGCACTTTACACTATCTTCATGATTTGGAGTTATCTATTCTACGCTCACTATATGGTACTAAAGATCTTGCTTCATAACTTATTTTAGAATGTTTTAATGATTCCCTATACCGTTGACCCATGCAGGGAACCTATTTGTTATCTTTCCCTACAATACTTTGCCTTGAGGTAAGCTGTCGTTTATAGATCAACGATAGAGCCTGCTCGGTAAAACCGTTTTCTGCTAGAAATATGGAAAATCCAGCTAGTCGCAAGGCTTATGCTTCCAAAACTAGATATCAAACGAGTTCTATAGAGCGTATACGAAGAGAAGTTGTAAGTTTGAAGTACTATCTTTAGTCTAGACGATCAAACTGTGGTTAATGGTATCAATAACGTAATAATAAAATTCTGAGATTTTAACTCAGGCGAATGTTGAAAGAATTAAGAAGTCTAATATATTATGCAAGCATAAATATTAGAAGAGTGAAAGACTTGAGAGAAGCTCAGAGAACCCCTTTTAAGCTTCTTGAAGAGATTTAGGAAACATGAAAAATTTACTATCCAGAGTATTAGTTATACTCTGGAAGAGTATTAAAAATATTGCGATGTTTATGCAATAATTTAGAGATATTGTGTATTTCTAAATTAAATAAATTGTTTAAATCAGTTCTTCTAATTTGGGAAATTTGAAAAATGAAACACAAAGAAAACTAATGACATAATATTTAAATGAGGATAATCTAACACTTATAAAATTGAGTAAGGGAGAAATAGGTTTCTCGACTTTTTTAAGTGTTTATAGATGCCAGAATTATGTAGATTCTTAGGAGTTATAATAACGATGTATTTTGATGATCATAATCCACCTCATTTTCATGCTAAGTATGGGAGCTATAAAGCTACGTTTGATATTAAAACTCTAGGTATTTCAGATGGTTGTATGCCACCTAAGATTCATGGCTTAATAGTGAGATGGGCATCTTATCATAAAGAAGAATTATTAAATAATTGGGAGAGCTGTAGAAATGGAGAACAACCAAAAAAGATTAGACCATTACTCTGATCTGTACTGGGACATTGTAGATGCTGTTTATTTGGACGATTACAAAGTAAAGCTCTGGTTCTACGATGGTTCTATAAAGGTAGTCGATCTTGAAGAACGATTTTTTCGAGATAATCCAGGTACCGTTTTTCTACCTTTAAGGGATAAGGAGTTATTTGCAACTGTACGACTTGATGAAGATTTAGGTACAATTACATGGGAAAACGGGGCAGACCTTGCACCAGAATATTTGTACGAATTAGGTGTAGGTATAGAAACAGTTAAACAACAAAAAACCTCATAGCCTACCGCTCTGCTTTAAATCCCTCAAAGCACTCTGAGCAACCTCTTTTGCAACCTGTGAAGTGATTTTTTGATAGATCAGCGTCGTTTGAATATTCTCATGCCCTAAGAGGGCACGAAGCACCTCAAGCGGGATGACCTTAGCCCGTTCTGTTGCAAAGGTGTGGCGGAGATCGTGAAACCTGGCACTTTCTAGGTCTGGACAGTTATTCAATGCTACCTTCCACTCCCTGTAGCTTGAGTCATAGGTGAGTCGCCTGATCTTATGGTTTACAATCATACGTTCTGTGAAAAGAGCCTCATGCGGATGCTCACGATTTCCATTGATGTAACGATCCAAGGCTCGGTGCGATCGATCACCAAAGTAGCACCACCGCTTCTTATTCCCCTTGCCAACTACCCTAAACTCACGCTCAGAAAAGTTGATGTCTTTTAGATCAAGGGCTAAAACTTCCGAGATTCTAGCACCGCTTTCGTGGAGAAGGATTACTAAAGCATCAAGGCGGGAGAAGCTTTGTGTGGCTTTATAGAGGGCTTCAATCTCTTTTTTTGAAAGATATCGGACTGGCTCATCGTGGCTATATTCACCTTGAGTAGAGTCAGGTTTTTTAGGTCTTAGATGGCTTATCGGGTTAGCTTCGAGATATCCCTGCTCTATGCCAAAGTTAAAGAGTCTTGTGATGATAGTCTGATGCTTATTATGAGTTCTATAGCCGATATGGGTAAGGGTTAGAAAATACTCTTCAAGATCAGCCCGTTTTATTTGATTGATTGGTGTTTGACCAAGTTTTTGAAGTAAAGGAAGCAATACCCCTTCATAGGATTTTTTAGTTTTAGGTGATAAACCTTGAGCATCTAAAAGCTTTATCGCAACTCTTGCTAGTGTAAAAACCATTGCATAGTTTATAGTAAATTATTGCTTTATAAAGAAGTTTATAATATGTAATATCAAATGCATTGTACAGAGCAAAGTAATGCATTTTGTTGAAATTTTAAATCTACTTTGAATGAACTTTAAAGATATCTATGATAAGTGAGATAAACCCTTTGGAGCTTTTACCGAAAGATGAGCTTCTTAAGGATTATATAAAACGAATTAGAGAACTTAAAGGTTTGACACGGCTTAAGTTGGCAAAGCTTGCAGCAGTTCATGTTTCAACAATAGCAAGAATTGAAAGCGGCTCTACAGGTGCAGAAAAGCCAAGACGTGAGGTACAGGAGAGAATTTGCAAAGCCTTACAGATTCCTGTTGAGTATATGCAGGCTTCGGCTAAGGGTCAGTCGGTAAGTCACCCTCAAACAAACAAGGTCTGCTTAAGCTGCTGGGTTCCAGGCAGTTCGCCAGATATTAGATGGAGTGAGGTGGATGCTAGGTTTTGCTTAAAATGCGGGGCAGGATTACGGGATCAGTGTGAACGATGCAAGGAGCCGATTTTATTAAGAGGGCGGTTTTGTCCAGGGTGTGGTAGTTCGTATAAGAGGGACTGAATACCTTGGTTGACAAAAAAAAACAAGCCGAATATTATAAGATTAATTGCTAACTTCATATTTATAGTAATTCTACAAACCTAGATCTGTGTCAAATTCTATTTACCTTATTTCATGCTGAGGTTAAATTCCTGGCTCTTTCTACAAATTAAATTAACAATGCTTGCCTCATAAACACTATAAATTTCTCAGTCGTAGCAAGTTACCAGGAGATATGATTTAGAGAAATTGGATCAAGTGAAGTTAGCTATTAGTAGTCCAGCAATTATTGAGCCTACGGTTTTTCGGCTAAATCCCTCAAAAACACCATATCTTTCTTTGCAACTTGTATTACTGTGTTGATAAGTAATATGCATCTAGTCATTACATAATATCTCACTGTAATAGCAAATCTAATGTTTTTTTAATCGCAGTAAACTGCGAGTTATTGCATCCCTGAAAAACTAGATAGATCAAATTATGTACGATGCAGAAGTGCGGGAGCCAGAAAATCCAAGCTTTGTTGCCGAAGAAATTCAAAATCTTATAGAGGATAATCAGCTTGATGCAGCTACAAAAAAAATGATGGATTTTTCAACCAACTTTGGACGTCATGCAGGTCGAAGGATTGAGGCACTTGATATACGACGATCTTTCAATCAGTGGAGGGAGGAAAAACGACGTTTTGGAGAGTCTTCCATTGATTCGTCAAGATTAGTTTATAAGATTATGGATCTAATTGGGCAAATAATGGATGAATGGATAGGTTGTAGAGATGATATTGAACTTATACTGTCAGATACTCAAACGGAGAGCAATGATTCAAATAGTCTATTGTCAACAAAGACTAGTGAGGTAATGCTACCTATTCAATTATCTCATTTTGTTGATAAAGCCAAGCAGGAAGCTTGCCGTAGTGAGTATGAAAATAGGAACAGTGATACGTGGAAGCAAAAAAAGAATCAATTTAAGGAAGCTTCCGAAGACACTTCGAGTTTAACTTTAGACCTCCCCTCGCCTAGTCTTGATTATTCTAAAGTCGTCTTTATAGGAAAAAATATTAAAAAAACATACAATATAAAACCAGCAAATTTCTCCTTGTCACTAAGTGAAATATGCCTAAAATACGGGGAAATTACATCACTAATTGGAGAAAATGGTAATGGGAAAACAACATTATTAAAGATAATTTCTGGGGACTTGAAAGAAACAGAAGGGGATTTAAGATATCCTTCCTTATCAGAAAAAGGAGTTAAATGTGAAAATTATTACAGAATCAAGCAACAGATTGCATATATTCCCCAGGAATTATCGAAATGGTCTGGCTTATTGATAGATAATCTACATTTTTCTGCCGCATGTCACGGAATCAAAGGAGAGCAAAACAAATTTGAAGTTGATTATATTATTAGTCGTCTGGGCTTAGATACTTACAAGCATTTAACGTGGAACGAAATATCTGGCGGTTTTAAGATGAGATTTGCTTTAGCTAAAGCACTCGTTTGGAAGCCTAAAATTATTATCCTAGATGAACCTCTAGCAAACTTAGATATCAATACTCAAATGGCTTTTTTGGAAGATCTAAGGGATATTGCTGACTCTATAGAAGATAGAAAATCTATTATTTTAAGCTCCCAACACCTGCATGAGGTTGAAATAATTACTGATAATGTAATTTTTCTAAAAGATGGCTCAGTTCAATACAATGGAAATCTCAGAGAGTTTGGTAGTGATAGAACAGAAAATAGTTTTGAGATTTCATGCCCTCTGCCCAAAGGGGACTTAATGGCTTTGCTAGAGTCAATAAAATATACTCATATTAGCACGGTAATTCATAACCACTATATTATCAATACATCTACGACGGTTTCTGGGAGTCAACTACTCAAGATTTTTTCTGACTCTAATATTGAAGTTCTCTATTTTAGGGATATTAGTAAATCTACACGTCGTCTATTCAATCTAGATCAATCTAATCAATTATGAAAGAGGTACTACGCTCACTATTAAATCCAAATTTCTTAACTAGAATAGATAAAAGGTTGCTACTCAGTTATCCGTGGCTATGGAGTACCAGATTTCACTATGTTTGTTATTATTGCTTACTAATTAATTTGATATTGATGGCACTAACTCTAATATTAGTTAAGCCTAATCAATTGGACGAACTGACTTTAATCATTCTTATACTTTTTGGAATCGTTGAATTAGCTGCTTTTTTCTTTTGGATATTTAAGCTGTCCATATTTAATTTTGAAAAGGAGTACGGTGATAGGCAAAGATTTTTATCCAGAAGTGCTCTTGAGGTTATTATATTTTTTCTTTGTGCAATCCTTATATTATCGCCATCAGCCGTTGTTACTACTACAGCAATTTACAAGACAGCATACGTCTTGAAGATAGATAAGACTACTAACTGTATAAAAGACGGAAAGACCAAAGAGACGAATAAATCTTCCTCTCTCAGAAAGCAATTCCTGTCTGATAAAGAACTAGAGGAATGGGTTTCTGACGATCTTAATGATAGGTATAATGATAAAGGAGCTAAAGCAACTGATATGTGTTCAGGTGTCCAGGACTTTTTAACTAGTACTTCCTTTGACAAACATAATGATATACTACCGTATCAGCTAAGTTTTTCTATTCAATTGACATTTTTATCCTTTATAGCTTTCCCTCTTTTACTTGGAAGATATGGAAAAATTCGCACTTTATCCTATAGTGTTCTCTATATACTTATTTTAGTAGTTATAAATGTAACAGTTCTTGCTCTAAGAGATTCTATAGGGTTAAGTTCTGACGAAAATAGTAATTTAATATTTTCATTGATTTTAAGTGCAATCTTTATCTCAACACATTCGATAATTTTGTCTCGGTCTAGAAAATATAATTTTCTATTGCCTGTAAATTTCATTGTGCTGTCTATAGTAACTCACGCTTTATCCTTAGCAATATATTCTCAATATAGCAATGAAGAATATGAGGCTCTTTCGCTAATCTTGATCCTCCCTCTAGGCTTGATGATATGCATTTTCCCTTTTTTGAAGAAGATTTTGATTCGAAATCTTTCGTTGCCCGAATAGAATCACCTATATAATTAAAATTTAAGACTAGTAAGATTCTTTTGCTTATTAAAGAAATTGGAGTCTATAGTTGAACGAGATTTTCAAGGTAGTTAGAGAATTAATTCAAGAGAATGATATGCAGCTTGCCAGCAAGATTTTGCTTGAAGTTGCAGAACAAAATTCTTCACGCTTCCATAATGAGATAATTGGTCATAGAGCTTCGTTGAGGCAGATTGCAAATGATGAACGTAAAGGAATTGCTACTGACGAATCTATAAGAAAACAAAAGAAAAGAATAAGATATGCTTTGCTTGAGGTGACTGATGAAATCGATAAAGAACTGTCATCAGCAGGGAAAAGGAGATCTCTAAATAAATCAAGCAATTTAAGTAAAGGAGTTGTATTTGAAGGTACAGTAAGTCAAGTCATCGTTCAACAGACAGAAAAAGGACTTAATTTTGTTATGAACAAAGAAAAAATAATAGAAATCAGCGGAAATACCGGAAATGTCTCTATTTCGGCACCACTAGTTATCGCAGATACGATTGAGAATAGTTTTAATGCCTTGGCAAAGTCAGACTTTACAGAGGATAAAGTTAAAACTCTACTTGAACAACTGCTTAAAGATATTAATGAACTCAATAAAGTTGTTCCACAAGGACAAGCCAAACTAGGAGAAAAACTGGCGAGGGATGCTGAAACTTTAGTTAAGGAAGCAACAAGTTCTGAACCACGACGAGAATGGTATGAGCTTAGCGTTAAAGGCTTAAAAGACGCTGCAAGCAGTATTGGCGAGATTGCGACGCCAGTTTTAGAAACAGTTAATAAACTTGTTAAGCTGTTACTTATATGATGGAGAATAGATTCAGAAAAGCATAAAGCCTTCCATAGAATTCCTGTTAAAACTCAAGCCAGTCCTGCCAATCTAACCCATTTAACGCACGGTTTGAATTCCGTTTTAGCCCATGCTTTGAATTGTGGTCATCGATTGCCTCTTTATTTGCCTTAAAGTACTGATCGATTTCTTTATCTGGAAGAGGAGATACTGCTTGAACAACAGTCTTTGAGATGTAGATGAGCTGCCCGTTCTCTTTGGCTGCCTTGTTGTTATACTCCATGACTGCATCAACAACTTGATCAATTGGGATGATCTCGTCAGGATCTGTCTCTTCTTCCGTTACTTCTACCTGCCTGGAAGGAGAGCTGCTGGTGCCTAGAAGCTTGTCTATTGCAGCAGAGATCTGCTCATCACTGATTCCAGTTGAACTTTGAGTCTGAATATTTCCAGAAAAAGCACCTCGGATGGCGTCAAGTGCCTGATTCTTTAGGGTTGTCACTGCCTTTGCACTTAAGCCAGGATACTTCTGGGCAATGTCAGTGCTGCTTTTTCCAACGATGTCTCCAATGATGGAATCAATAGCGATTTTGACTTTATCATCCACCGAAAGATCTTTTAGAGCCATTTTCCTAGTATGCCTTATAAAATCTGCATGGATCATTATAAAGCACGGACAGCTCTAATGGGGTAGTTCCCAAGTCTGGCTTTAACAATTCCGAATATAGTTTTAGAGTTAAAACTTGCACCTTTGATAAGAGTTTTCTTAATCTCACAAGTGCTGTATCTTCTAATAGCACAGAACCTGGTAACATTTGAAAAACTAAGGCTCGAACTTGAAAATCTCACTTAAATCAAGCACAAAGCCCGGTAGTAGAGATTCCCCAGACAACTGACTGGGAGAGTTTAGCACCTCAACGGGTTGCCCTGGCTGATAGATTTCCACCTGCCGCTCCTTTGGGTTAAGCAACCAGCCAAGCTTAACGCCATTTTCCATATATTCTTGCATCTTGTCTTGGAGCGGCTTTAGCTCATCGGTCTCAGACCTCAGTTCAATCACAAAATCAGGAGCAATGGGCGGGAACTTTCGACGTTGCTCAAGTGGCAGAGCCTCCCACCGAGATCTCTCAATCCAGGCTGCATCAGGCGAACGATCTGCTCCATTAGGAAGCTTAAAGCCTCCGGATGAGCTAAAAACAATTCCTAGCTTTGCCTGTTTATTCCAGATTCCAAGCTGGATAATAGCCTCTGCTTCCCGAGAACTGCCTTCTCCTCCCACAGGTGGCATGATGATTAACTCCCCCATTGCTGTGCGTTCAAATCGTAGCTCACGATTGTTTTGACAAAGCTCGTAGAAGGCATCATCGCTTAGTTCAATGACCGGGGTGAGGGTGACGGTGATAGCACTCATAGGTTGGCTTCACAATGCGATAGCTGGATCTTAGCCTATTGTCAGAATTTGCTATTGAGGGAGGACTGGAAGTGCTTGAGCCAAAGGCTACAAACCTTTTATTCATCTAAATTACTCAAATCCTCAAGGTTAAATCGCTCGATTAAGTTTTGTATCTCTGTGTTGTGGTTGATGTAAAACTCGATTGCTTCATTCACTAAGCCACTTAAGGAGGTGTCTTTGATACCTGAGAGTGCTTTAAGGAGGCGATCTAGATCCTCCTCCACAAATACTCTAATTTCTGGCTTCCTTTTTTTTGTCGCCACAATCGACACCTGTATTGATCTCAAGCCATTTTCCCTGATCACAGTTGCAGTATGTTACACTTGCCGCATTGTGGTAATTGCCACATAACGGCGTAACTGAAATTGCAAGCCTAGTGCAAAGGAGTCTAGCTATGGTCACACTCTCAGATGATGAGGTTGCACTCATCCGCTCGATTCTGATTGCCCTTAGAGCCATCAAGGTGCGAGATATCGATAAAGCTTTGGTTGCCCTGTCCCAAGGCGATAGGAGGGAATCTGAATGATTGTCCTAACTGACGCACAGGTGATAGTCGTTCATCGCTTGCTTACGGCTGTTCTGCTTAACGAGTCATACCAACTGGCGGATGTGGAGGATGCTCTGATCTGGCTTTCGCCTGAGAATCGGCAGATCCTTTGTCCTTTTGATTCTCTATGGGCTAGAAATCTTGCCCAGGAGATAGTTAGGGAGTTGAGAAGTTAGGACTCGTTAAAGCTTTTTCATAGATTGATTAGTTGACTCAAATCACCTTATTTTTTGGAAATGTGCGGTGAGTAAAATCTAGAGTGTCATCTGATGTATTGTTAAAGGCTGCACGATGATTGCGGTCTGAAAACTGACGTAGAATTTCACCACCAATGTATTGAGCATTCATCAAAAACTTTCCAAGCTCTAAACGGGAAAAGCTTAAAGCTTCATACCGAGTTTTAACATAGATCGGAAGTTGTTTAACTACAAATAGCATAACTTCTCGATCCAGGTTTGGCAACTCTTGAAAAGCCTTCTCTACCAGATTTTCCAGGTTATGCCCATAGCCCTTGTTTGAATCTTTCAAGACAGTCTCATCAATCCCTTTAGCTCTTAGAGCACCTTTTAATACAAGTTCTACTGATATACAACAATTTTGAGTTACAGCATATTTATTGAATGATCCTAATACTGTTGCCGCTGCTGCCTCAAGTTGTATCTTAGCTAGATTCCACCATTCCAACGCTTTAGCTGGTAGTTTCCCTGTTTTATCAAGGTCATCAATTCCATACACAAAGTCCATAAGATCAATAACTTGATCATAGTAAGCCAAGCTAGAGTTCTTATCACTAAACATCCATCGTTTTTGCAGCTCCGGGACATCAATTAAAAAATCGATAGGATTAATTGCGGGTCGACCATAAATGATTGGAATGCGTATGGGGAGAAACACATCTCTAAACATAAATGCTCCTACATGCACAGGCGGCATCTGAAGATCTGATTTACTATATAATGCTTCGTATATCTGATTAACGCTCTTAAAAAGTGGGTCTTCTTGAAAGGTTGTACTTGTCCTTTGTTGAAAGTGCTCTGCAATTCGCATATATGCAGCTACAGGACGTCGAAAAGTTCTATTCCCTCTTCGATAAGTTGACTGTCTACTTCAATAACAAGCTGCATAAAATCAATTTCTTCTGCCATGTTTCCATCTCAACCAAGAAATTATGTTATTATATTACAAATTAATTAACATGATACATCAACAGATTATGGTCTAATGAAAGTTTATTGTAGAGCCATCTAAGTTGTTTGATATCGCCGCTTTTTCTGCTAGATTTTAACTTGTTTGCACAACAAAATCTATTAGCTGAGTTCCTTCATTATCTAAATTTGAAATATCTATTAAAATAGAATTTAGAGTTTAGAATTATATACTTGTTTTATTTTGAATTATGGAAGCTATTTCTAAACGAATGCAGGAGTTGATTCAACAGCCGCAAGAAAGCCTTTCTGTTGAGTTAAAATCGTGGATTGATCCTGACCAACCTCATGACATTTCTAAAATTGTTAAAGCTGCTCTTGCCATGCGTAATCATGGTGGCGGGTATATAATAATTGGTTTTGACAACAAAACTCGGGAACCACTTATTGATGACGCACCACTCAATGTGAGAGAACTATTTCATATTGATAAAATTCAAGGCATGATTGCAAAATATTCTTCTGAAGCGTTTGAAGTAGATGTCCAATTTCCACAGCGTAATGGACAAGATTTCCCTGTGATTAACATACCCACAGGAATTAAAACCCCAGTAGCCTCAAAAAAAGAACTCCCTTCAACAGATAGAAATAAACCATTAATTGATGTTGATACGATATATGTCCGATCGCTTTCTTCAAATAACACGCCAAGCACGACAAAAGCACAGTCAAAAGATTGGGATAGACTTATCGAAATCTGCTTTGATAATCGTGAGGCTGATATTGGTCGTTTTATAAGACGCCATCTTGGTGGAGTAGGTTCCGAGCAATTAAATTCTTTAGCTACTGCATTTGCTGGAAACCTTAAATCCGAAGTATCCACAGAGGATTTACTAAGGGCATATTTTAATGAGAGTGAGAAGTATTACGAGCAGGCAGTTTTCAATAGAAAAGTGGAGTTGCCAAAACGTGGATTTAGAGAAGTAGGTCTAATATTGATAGGAGAAATACCAGATCATTCACCAAATCAAGCATTCCTAAATTTGTTAGACTCCAGTAATCCGAATTACACAGGGTGGCCAGTGTGGTTAGATAGCCGTCAATTTCCAGCAAATAGTCGTCCGTATGTAAATAATGGGGCTTGGGAAGCATTACTAATAGATCTTGAACGTAGTTGGGGAAGTCATATTGATTTCATGCGACTTGATCCACAAGGAAAGTTTTTTTTGAGGAGAGCACTTGAGGACGACATGCAAGAACCTGATCGCTCACCTCGACCACTAACTGTTCTAGATTGGGGCTTAAGTATTATCCGAACAGCAGAGGCAATTGCAGTCGGTATCGCTTTTGCTATTTCAATGGGCTGTTTGCCAGAAAAAACTACGCTTGCTTTCGGCTTTAAGTGGAGTGGTTTAAAGGGACGGAAAATCAGTTCTTGGGCTAATCCTCGCCGAGTGATGTTTCACAGTTATTCTGCTTATCAAGATGAGGTCATTGTTTTTGTGAATGTGCCACTTGATACACCATTATCAGCACTATCACAATATGTAAGTAAAGTTATAAAGCCTTTATTTGAAACGTTTGAAGGTTTTACTTTAGGTGAAGATATAATCGAAGAAATGACAAGAAGTTTAATAGAACGTAGGCTCTAATCTTATATGAAAAATGAAAGAGATCTATTGTTATATTTTACATCTACCATCAAAAGGTGCTCTATCTATCATCCATCTTTACGGTTAGGTTTCAATTCCAACATTGAATTTACCTCAGTCTGAATCCAGTTTCTCATTTCCCCTTAGCTAAAATAGCGGGCACTCCAACTTATCAAGAGTTCGCTTCGCCGTTCCTTCGTCACGCTCTTGACAAGTTGAAGCCTCACCCACTTTGAAAAGAGGTGGGGAAAATGAAAAAAAATTGTTGTTTAGGTTGATTGATATTCATCGCTTTAGGTTGGTGTCTTGCTACTCAGATGAAGAACGCAATCAATTAATCAATTAACTGGTTTTTAAGATTTTTTCCGCCTATCTAAAAATGATTGTATAGACTTTAGGCTTCATGTATAAGGTCTGCATGAGCCTTAAGTTTGATAATCATGTTCCAGACAACAATCTAAACTTTAGTCATTCCTGGAGCCTTGATCCTGATAGTAACTTTGTATCTTTTAGCTTAGAAGATGGTCAGGAAACTCAAAGCATACGGGCACAGTATAGCCATGCTCAAATTCGTCAATATTCTCTTCAGATTAGAGACCTGCCAGCTGGGGAGAGTCCCCGTGACAAGCTGATACAACAAGGTGCTCAAAACCTATCGAACTCAGAGCTACTTTCAGTTTTGGCTGGAACTGGTCAAGGAGCAGGAGGCTTAGGTCAGATTATCTTGCAGGAGCTTAGCGAAGGTCAGGTTGATCTCCTTAAAAGATTTCAAGATGTCACTCTCGAAGAATTAACCGCTATTTCTGGAGTTGGCATTGCCAAGGCAACTACAATTCTTGCTGCGATTGAGTTTGGTAAGCGGGTTTACTATCTTCGCCCTTCAGTAGGGACTGTAATTGATGACCCAGCCGTTGCAGCCGCTGTCCTATCAGATGATTTGATGTGGCAGAACCAGGAACGGGTCGCAACTCTTTTGCTTGATGTGAAACATCGGCTAATTAGTCATCAAGTCATTAGCATCGGTACAGCAACTGAAGCTCTAGTTCATCCTCGTGAGATCTTTCAAGCAGCACTTCGGCGTGGAGCAGTCAGAGTGATTGTTGCCCATAATCACCCTTCTGGAAGCTTAGAACCCAGTCAAGAAGACTTAGAGCTTACACGTCAGCTTTTGCAAGGTGCACAATTCTTGAGTATTCCTTTGTTAGACCATCTGATCTTGGGGAATGGGAATTTTACAAGTCTTAGGCAAACAACA
>JAHHHV010000047.1 GCA_019359155.1 Pegethrix bostrychoides GSE-TBD4-15B | reverse complement strand
CTTTGGCTTTGAATTGTGGGTTGTATTGTTTGCGTTTGTTTGCCATGAGATACTCCTATCACAGTTGAGCAATGAGGAGCTTAGTGACCACCTTAGCCACCTGTCCAGTTTTTCGGGTCCACCTCAGGCATCGTGTTCGACTTCTTGGTCAATTAGACCAGCTACACCATCACCCCGTCCAAAGGTGGCGTCACTGAGTAGTTGAATGCGGAGTTGATAGAGGCTCATGGGTTTCTCCCAGCAATATCAAGGTAAAAATCCATTGCTTCGATCGCGTCAAAGTAGCCACAGTGTTCGTTGACCCAGCCCGATTTCTGCAAGGTTTTTTCGAGGCCATTCTGAACTGGGAAGGTGGGTAGATAGTCTAGTTTGTAGACGTTCAGGAATTGCTCGATTGCATCTCCACCTTGGCGTAGCACCTCTCGTAGCGCAAGCACTTTATTTTTGCGATCTTTCCAGTCTTCGCCAGCAACAAAATCTTCGGTGACGTGTTTAAATCCCTCCCAAGTTCGCCATTCATCCTGATGGGAGAGCCACAGAGGGCGCATCACCAGCGGTTTCTGTTGAGCAGACTGATATTCTCGCTGTCGAACTTGACCAATGGAACCGAGCAAACCACTGGTGGCAATATGCCAATCTAGTGCTGACTGTTGAGTTGGCTTGGTTTCATTACGGATGAGCGTTTTGGCGCTGCCACAGAGCGCTTCGCTGAGGGCATAAGCACGGGCAAAGGGATAGTGGGTCTTGACAATGGCGATACCTGCACAAGCCGAAAAAGGCCTGCCTTCAAAGTCTGTTTGTTGAGCAAAGGCTTCGAGATACAAGGCAGCGAGTTCTAACCCCAACCGCCCATCGCACACAAAGGCTACATCATCCCCGCCATACACTAGAGGGCGAAAGGGAAGATAATAACGACCCGTTTTTTCATCTTGGTTTAAGGGAAACTGTCCAAGCTTACCGCTAATGATTTTTCCATTCTTATCATGATCTGCAATTGAATTAATCAACTGCTGTGTTACCGAGCGCAGTGCGGAAACTCCGGCATGATTAACACTATTGGAGAGCTTACGAATCGCTGTAACATACTCCATATTAGACTTACCTTTGCCACACTGCTCGAAGCGGTTGCCCATACTATTGCCATCGGCATGGACTATAGCAATGTAGCTAGATTCACCGCGCGAGCGGCCCAGATTATCGAAGTCTGTAGGAAACTCATAGGGCAATTCTTTAGGAATCACTGTTCGTAACTGTCGCCAGAGACGGTCGTTTGAATCAGGGACAGCGGTAATTTTATGCTGTACTTCCCGTGATATTAAATAGGTATCATCTGCGGGTGCGCCAAACTCATCGCTCATGCCTATGGCAACTAGCTGCGTGGAGTTGCAAGCTGCCGTGACACTCAACCCTAACAGCGGTGCAGAGGGTGCTTTGGGTGGCTTGTTGTATTCCAGTTTGTGACGTAGCTGTTGAACTGCCTGGAATAACGACCCTGTTTCATCCCAGTCAAAGTCTTGATGAGCAACGCTCAGGGTGAGTCCAGGAGCTTCGTGCAAAACACGCTGACTCAGGATTTGGATGAAGCGGATAGCATAGGTGCGATCGTGGAAAATAGCGATCGCATTCCCGCCGCCTGTGTAGATTAGTTCTGCAACAATCCGCGGATCTTGATGAATCTTGGGCGGCGCTTCTGAAGTCCTTTCAGGTGGAATGTAAATGTCGTAATTGGCAGACTGCTCTTTTTTCAAAGCGTCAGACAATGCGCCCAATGCTTCCTTGACCCAAGCGCCGGTGGCTTGATTGACTAGATATGAAGCCCCAATGTTTTCTCGCAGTCGATTACTGCCAAAAATGTATGGTTGAATTCCGCTAGTATCAATAACGGTGGCAGTGTAGATCGTCATTTGGCCTCCCGATCGGTCTGTTCAATCCAAACTGCAATTTCATCTGCCAAGTTGAGCAAATGTGTCTTACCAAAAACTTTGATTTTTGGGTTATCCAACACAATTTTTAGTTCATACTCTAGAATCTCTGGCTCTTCTGAAAAACAGACTAAAGCTACTCTGGCCTCATCGCCACCAAGTTGTTTTGCCCGTAAGTAAACTTCAAACAGCTTTTCTTTGAGTGTGGATTTTGTTTTGCTAATGCTACATGAGAGGGCAAAAAGCTGATAGTTTCGCATGAAAGCAACATCAATCTCAAATCTTTTCTCAGGATCTCCTTGACTGTTTGGATGCCTTCGTCTAGCCGCATTATAGGCAAGATCCTTAATATGAAAAGCAGCTTTGCTTTCATGAATATTATAGGTATTCGCAATTGATTGCACCTGATGCAAGACATAATGCTCAAACCAATCATTATGGTCAATCCATTTCTTGACTGTGTTGTCTTGATCAAACTCTCCTTTTTCTTGCAGGATGTCTAAGCAAACTGTCGCTGAAGACGGATTAATATACGGTTGCAAAGATACTTTGATAGCTTCGGGTAATTCTTTCAACTGCATACCCGATCTCTTCCAAGTTTGCCAGTCCTGCTGACAACCCACATCAACAAAGGCTGTGATAACCTCTGGCAACTTCGGCTGAGAAACAGGTAAACTCTGAAATGCTAAGTGATGAAGATGGAAAAGTTCCTCCAAAGATATCTTCAGCCCTACTTTTCGGCGAATTCGATCACCATCTTCCCGATCAATGCACATCTCCAAGTGACGCGGGTCGAGATAGCTAAAAACGGCATGAGATTGCAGCTTTAAAAGGACACGATAGGCGTGAGTCGCCATTGGCTTAGTGCCACCTGTATAGTTTAAGCCCCACTTCTCTTGGATGTGAGGCTTGATGGCTTCCTGTATCTCTTTCTGGATGTAGTAGCCATCAGATTCGCAGTCGCCAAGAGAGATGTATTGACAGGGCTGAAGCGCGGGCGATCGCTCCCTCAGCAGATCTCGCACGCGATCGGCCTGCTCTTTCGTATGACTGGAATGCACGAGATAGGGAGTGCCTCCCGCTTTCAGCAACGTTCTGGCTGCAACATAACTCGGCAATGGGTTCTCACCAATCAGCAATAGCAGATGGTCAACCTGATAAGGTTCGAAAACGGTTTGGCGAATCTGTAGCGCAGCGTCCTCTGATGCAACAGCAGCAGTGAGCATGGAGAGCAAAGATGTAGGGAACACATAAGAACGATTGCGACTCTGTTCAGGCAAAATTGCCGATTCAGGGAGCAATCTCGACCAATTTAACAAAGAAAAAAAGGAAAGTCAGTAATAACCGAAATTTATTTTTGGGTTGGTCAATTCGTTGTCGCTTTTCACTGTTGCTTTGCCAAACTAATCTTCTCCGCGCAGCGTATGAGCAACATAGGCTGAGTTAACCACATTGCCAAGTAACTGTATGGGCACGTTGGCTGATGTATAATAGCGAACTTTCCCGCCTAAGTTCTCAATCGCTTTGTATCGGCCTCTTACATACACTGCCAGCACAGATTCTGGGCTGATCCTGTCGGCAACCTCGGACAAAATTTGCTCTAGTTCAGCTTCGGTTAACTCGGTATTACTAGGCACATAGTTTACCAGGTCTAGTACCACGACATCGCCATTGAACTTGCGACTGTCCAGCCGTCTGACTTTGAGTCTGGGAAATCGGGCTTGCAGAAATTGGTATTCTTTGGGTAATTGTGCTGAGGCATTCTGCACCAGATAATCGACGCTGACCAAGCCCGGAACCTCTTCACGCTGCAAAACTTGCTCTAGTACGGCAATTCGTTTTTGAATCGACGTGGCAATTTCGATCTGTACGGCTTCTCGCACTAGCTGCCGCACTTCTTGCTTGGCTTCGCTGAGGGTGCGCTTAAAGAAATAGGCGGCAAAGCCCACAAATAATACTCCAACAGCACTCACCAGGCTCACATAAATGTTGAAGGTGGTGGTCAGCGACTGAAACTGGCTTTTGAGAAATTCGATTGTCTCCAAGCTGATCTGCTGAGGTGAGGCAACAGAACTGGGAGAGGGTGATGCTTGGGCGAGGATGTCATGGGCGAGGATTGAAAACAAGGTATCCAGAGACATTTTCTCTACGCAGCAGGGTTTTGGTTCATCTGCTCATCTTATGGTATCTATCTCCCAACCTCTCAGATCTTATGCGGAGCAAAATTTGGCGGGGTTGCGGCGGTCGCTGGAGCTGGGTCGCTATCGGCTGATGCCGTTGAAGTCGCTGTCAGGGCAGTAGAGAGATGCGATAGTTTTAGTGAAGTTTGGCTTGCAGGCCGCTGGCTTGAGGCTTATGCGATAATTAATGGATTCAGCCGCAGGTTTTTTCTATGCTTGCCTCTCCGAGTCCTGCCCAACCCATCCTGTCGATTCCGCCGCTGGAAAATGGCGATCGGCTTTCGCGGGCTGAGTTTGAGCGTCGGTATCAGGCAATGCCGCAGGTGAAGAAGGCCGAGTTGATTGAGGGAGTCACTTACATGGCATCGCCGCTGCGGATTAGGAGTCATGGGGAGCCACATGGCAATTTAATCGGCTGGCTCTGGAGTTATAAAATTGCAACTCCCGGCATTGTGTTGGGCGATAATCCGACGGTGCGGCTTGATTTGGATAATGAGCCGCAGCCAGATGCGGTTTTGTTTATTCCGGGGCGGCAGGCGGCGATTAGCGAGGATGATTATATTGAGGGTGCGCCGGAGCTGGTGGTGGAGATCGCGGCGAGCAGTGCGGCGATTGATCTGCATGACAAGAAGCGGGTCTACCGTCGCAATGGCGTTCAGGAATATTTGGTTTGGCGGACGCTGGAAGGTCAGATTGATTGGTTTGGACTACAGGCTGATGAGTATGTATCGCTGACGGCGGACGAGCGGGGAATCGTTCGCAGCCGCGTCTTTCCAGGGCTGTGGCTGGCGGTTGCGGCGATGCTGAGCGGGGAGATGGCTTTGGTGCTGGCTGAGTTGCAGCATGGCTTGAGTTCGGCAGAGCACGATGAGTTTAAGCAGGGATTGCTGGGATAGGCTGGCCGCTCAGTATTGACTGGCTCAGTATTGACTGGCTCAGTATTGACTGGCTCAGTATTGAAGCTGGCGCTTGTTGCGGCTGATTGCCGGTTGGGTTGGGTGAAGTTCAGGTGGTGATGCCTGGGTCTGCTGCTCTAGTTTGCTCGTAGGCGCAATCGGCTAGCTACTTTTTTGGAGGGCTATGGGCGGCGGGTGCAGAAGAGTGTGTTTGAATGCTTTATCTCTCTGGCGGAGATGCAGCAGCTGCATGCTCAGGTGAGTCAACGGGTGAAATCGACTGAGGACAACGTGCGGTTTTACTGGATTGCAGCGGATTGCTTGCCCAGAACGTTGACCATTGGCAGTGCGCCACCTGAGCCACCGCCCAGAGCCTATATTGTCTAGGCGGATTGACGAGAGAGGTTGTAATGACGGATGAACTAGAGGAGCCAGCTCGCTCAGTTCGTCCGTTTTTTTGGCTGAAGTCTGTTTTGGCTGAAGTTTATTTTTCTTTGCTTGACTTTTTTGATGTGAGCCGCATAATAAAGGGTGGAAGTGTCTAATCGACGCGATCCAGCCGACCCTTGAAAACCGCATTAGTCCGTCAGATCGCGTCGATGCCTGATTCAGTGGGCATTTCAGACGCTCTTTGTGGGAGGATGACGCTAGCAATCGTAGCTAATAATTGGTCAAAATTCGATTGCGTCGATTTCTAGTCTGAAGGTTAGCCTCCAGAGCGGATTTCAAAAGCTACCCTTTCACGACCATTTCCCCGCAAGGGGACTGAAACTCATCTTCCGTCTGGGAGACGGAGAAAGCGAGAGCTTTCACGACCATTTCCCCGCAAGGGGACTGAAACTGACGAAACAGGATGCTTTTCCGACGAATGGTAAAATTCCCTTTCACGACCATTTCCCCGCAAGGGGACTGAAACCCACCAGAGCCTCCTCTCAAGAAGTCAGCGCCGAGGCCTCTTTCACGACCATTTCCCCGCAAGGGGACTGAAACCTGGGTCGACAACGTTTGGCGGCGTTGCCGTGCCGATTCTTTCACGACCATTTCCCCGCAAGGGGACTGAAACTTGAACTAGTCTTCTTCCCGACCTTTTTCCAATGAACCTGCCTTTCACGACCATTTCCCCGCAAGGGGACTGAAACTTAGCGGCTGAAAGGGCTGGGTCGACAACGTTTGGCTTTCACGACCATTTCCCCGCAAGGGGACTGAAACAGGTTTTCAAGCAGGATTTCGATTTGATCTCCCTGCTCCTTTCACGACCATTTCCCCGCAAGGGGACTGAAACTGAGGCCTTTGCCTCCCTGAAGAACCAACAACACACCCCTTTCACGACCATTTCCCCGCAAGGGGACTGAAACATCTCAGAGAGATTACCCAACACCAAAAAACACTCGCCTTCTTTCACGACCATTTCCCCGCAAGGGGACTGAAACTATAAAAACTATCAGGCGATCCAAAAACGTCTTCTGCTTCAGCTTTCACGACCATTTCCCCGCAAGGGGACTGAAACTTTTGCCATGCGAAATTGGTGTAACGACTGAAAAGACGCTTTCACGACCATTTCCCCGCAAGGGGACTGAAACATCACTTGACAGAAACCAAATGATTATACGATACGGCTTAACTTTCACGACCATTTCCCCGCAAGGGGACTGAAACAAGTTGCTGTCCCACTATTAAAGACATGTCCTGTCTGGGCATCTTTCACGACCATTTCCCCGCAAGGGGACTGAAACCTTTACTGGGGGCTACTATGAGCCTAACTCTATTTGGCTTTCACGACCATTTCCCCGCAAGGGGACTGAAACTACCTGAATAACCGATTTCCGAAACAAGAGGATAAGGCACTTTCACGGCCATTTCCCCGGAAGGGGACTGAAACATGAGTCCACCGCAGTTTTGGTTATCCACTACCACGCTTTCACGGCCATTTCCCCGCAAGGGACTGAAACCAATAACCATGTTGGACAACCTGTGGATGTCGTTTCTTTCACGGCCATTTCCCCGCAAGGGGACTGAAACACTTGACTCTTTAGTTAGGTTATCTACATAGAAACATCTTTCACGGCCATTTCCCCGCAAGGGGACTGAAACTCATTATTTTCTCTCCAGTAAACGTCTTAGCATCGGATCTTTCACGACCATTTCCCCGCAAGGGGACTGAAACAATCCACCCGTTGCAATGTCGCCGGCACCAAGATAACTTTCACGACCATTTCCCCGCAAGGGGACTGAAACATTGAACCTCCTCACTTTCGATATCATGTCCTGATACTTTCACGACCATTTCCCCGCAAGGGGACTGAAACCACCGTTCACAGAACCTGTTTGCTTGGTGACGCGGGACACTTTCACGACCATTTCCCCGCAAGGGGACCGAAACCCGAAGCACCTGCATCAGTGAACGAAGCAATCAAGTCTGCTTTCACGACCATTTCCCCGCAAGGGGACTGAAACTCCATCGTAGCTGGCTGGCACGTTGTTGGTGACGTTGTACTTTCACGACCATTTCCCCGCAAGGGGACTGAAACAACAGCACTGCAGTTGGTGATGACATCGCCGGTGCGATAGTCTTTCACGACCATTTCCCCGCAAGGGGACTGAAACAACAGTTGGATCGGGGTTGACCTGATCATGCTGGCCTTTCACGACCATTTCCCCGCAAGGGGACTGAAACATTTCTTTTATAAACTGAAGGCCAGGACTTGTCCCAACTTTCACGACCATTTCCCCGCAAGGGGACTGAAACTTTAACAAAAGATTGATTATTTGTCAACAATCCCTTTCACGACCATTTCCCCGCAAGGGGACTGAAACTCATCGATAGCGTCAACGATCATACCAGTGGAACCGGTGCTTTCACTGATTTGAGGTAGGCTTGGAGGTTCAACTTGAAGTATGCGTAGACGTTCTCGTAGAAGCAGAATCAAACCGTCTTCTGCTTGCTCTTGAGCGAGTATTTCTTCTACTAACCATTGCCGCAGGTGAATACTGTCTTCTGCTGGTGCTTCTCGAAAACCGAGATAGCTCCGAATTTGGCTTTAGTATCGGCGGTACGGCCTAGCCAATCATAATCCTGTAGAATGTCGCCAGAAACCCCTAAACTTTGTGCCGCGAAATCTTGCACCATTTTAGGAATGTCCTGCCGCTGCTGAGGCAAACAACCCTCATATTGCAAGAATTTTAGCAGCAAAATGAAAGCAAGACGATTGCCATCTGTTTTACCAAGCAGTAGTTTTTGCGCTTGCGGCTGAAGCATCCAATGCTCAGAGAGTTCCTCGGTATGCCATTGTCGTTTCATCTAGATCGAGTCCCCTAACATCAGGCTACCTGAGCTTAGAGGAAAACTTGTAGTATTAGAAAACTAATCAGCAGCGAAATTCAGATAATCTCTGAAATGTACCTATAGCAAGGCTTCTGGCGATATGACCCCTGGTTGCAGCTTCCCTACCACTATCCCAATGATGGAGAAACTATCAAAAATACTTCCGTCCAACTCACTGAGTGCTCAATTTGTCCCTCACTTCCAAAATGTTGCATCAGATTTGAACAAAACCTGCAACCAGTGGAAGACTAAAGTCCTTTTGGTTGGAGTCGATGGAATCCCAAGTATCTAAAGGCTTTCAGACAAATTCCCCCTGCTGGCAAAACCCGCAACCAGTTGTTAGAGAGCCTGGTGATAAAAAAAATTAGTTTTGGGAATCTTAGACTTAGGTAGAGCTTGCTGAGGTTTTAGATGCTTATGCTTAGAAGGTACGTTGACTGATGTGCCAGAATTTACATACTTATCCAAAGCGTAATCTGTGGGGACAGGCCATAAACATTGCCGACATCGAAAACAGTGTCTTCAAGCTCCTGGGTGAGTAGCTTATCGAGCTAGATTTTTTTTCAGATATAGCCCTCGAAGTTATTAGACTTGCCGGGGAATAACAAGAAAAATCGCTGAAAGCATTGCTATGAAAGGACTACAGGCATTTTCGACAAAAACGCTGAAATGCTTGCTGGGCAACGTTTTCAAGGATTTTTGGCCTTATTCCCGGACAGCTCTATTAGATTCCTCTTTGCGACTTGAATTGCCAAGTTAATAATTGCTTCCTGACCATCGTTTTTGTAAGAGTGGATATTAAGTTCTATGGATATCGCCAACCAGCATTCGGTAGATCTATCGCTCCTCCCTCCGGGAGAATGGCAGAAAATTATCGATTGGAACTCCACTCAAATTGAATATGATCAGCAGAAATGTATCCATCAACTCATTGAAGATCAGGTTGAACGCACTCCTGACCAAATTGCGATTCACTTTGAGAACCAACAGATTAGCTATCAGGAACTCAATTGGCGAGCAAATCAGCTTGCTCGGTATCTACACTCTCTTGGCGTAGGGCCTGAAGTACTGGTTGGCATTTTCATGGAGCGATCGCCCGAAATGATCATCGCTCTTTTGGGAATTCTCAAAGCTGGCGGGGCCTATGTTCCACTCGATCCCAAGTATCCACTTGATCGTCTGACTGCGATAGAGGAGGATGCTCAGTTTCCAGTTCTCCTCACACAAAGTAATTTATTACATCAGCTTCCGCAACATCATGCAACCGTTGTCTGTGTCGATTCTGAAGCGCAAATAATTTCGCAACAATTGAATGATAACATCACAGTTGATGTTACATCTAATAATTTAGCGTATGTTATCTATACGTCAGGATCTACGGGTCAGCCCAAAGGTGTTGCCCTAGAGCATCGAAGCACTGTGGCGTTTATTGCCTGGGCAAAGACTTGCTTTACAACGCATCAATTGAAGGGAGTTCTGGCATCTACTTCACTTTGCTTTGACCTATCGGTTTTTGAGATCTTTGTAACCCTAAGCTGCGGTGGCAAGATAATTTTGGCTCAGGACGCACTGCAACTTCCGTCATTAATTGCAGCTTCCGAGGTCACGCTTATCAATACTGTGCCTTCGGCGATTGCCGCTTTGCTAAGGATGCAAGGAATTCCAGACTCTGTTAACACAATTAACCTTGCAGGTGAGCCACTACAAAGTGCGCTGGTTGAAAAACTTTATAAACTTGAGCAGATCAAATACGTTTTCAATCTTTACGGGCCAACAGAGGATACGACCTACTCAACCATTTCACTAGTTCCCAAAGGCTCAGATAGCATTCCTTCAATTGGTTATCCTATTTCAAATTCACAAGTCTATCTACTTGAAGAGCCTGCTCGACGACAAAGCGACTCTCTTAGACCTGTTCCAATTGGAGTGCCAGGTGAAGTTTATATTGGTGGCGATGGACTAGCTCGGGGTTACCTCAATCATCCTGAATTAACTGCCGAAAAATTTATCCCTGATCCTTTTAGCAATCAACCCGACGCACGGCTTTACAGATCAGGTGATTTTGCAGTCTATCAACCTGACGGAAGCCTGAAGTATTTAGGTCGCATTGATCATCAGGTTAAGATCCGAGGTTTTCGGATCGAGCTAGGGGAAATTGAAGCGACTCTCAATCAACATCCAGAGGTTAGAGAATCTGTAGTTGTTGCTAGAGAGGATAGCTCTGGTGACAAGCGTTTAGTATCCTATATTATACCTGAAACATCTGGCAACCAGCGCAAGAGCGCTTCTCAAGCTAATGACCAAGTTCACAGATGGCAGGTTGTGTGGGATACAACCTATGGACAATCATCTGAAAGCTTTGCTTCCGGCCTAAATAGCATTGGTTGGAATGATAGTTTCACAGGATTACCAATGCCACCCAATCAGGTTCAGGAATGGGTAGACTGCACCGTTGAACGTATTCTGGCTTTGAAGCCTAAGAATGTTCTGGAAATTGGGTGTGGCATGGGATTGCTCCTTTTCCGCGTGGCACCTCACAGTACTCGCTATGTCGGGCTTGATCTATCCGCAGAAGCAATTTGCCATGTGCAGCAACAGCTGAAAGAAAAAGAGGGAAACTGGTCACATGTCACTGTTCTGCCTCGATCGGCTCATGAGCTTTCCGGATTAGAAAATGAAACCTTTGATACCGTCATTATTAACTCAGTAATTCAATACTTTCCGGGTGTTGACTACCTCATGCAGGTATTGGCGACAGTTACTCGCATGATTAAGCCAGGGGGTAGAATTTTTATTGGTGATGTCCGAAACCTGCCACTTTTAGAATCTTTTCATATGGGAGCGCAAATATGTCGTGCTCCTGCTAATCTCAGATGTGAAGAGCTACGAAGGATTGTTCGAGAGCGAATTATCCACGATAAGGAGTTGGTTCTCCATCCAGACTTTTTTATAGCGTTGCAGCACCTCATTCCTAGAATTACGCATGTCCAAACTCAGCTCAAACGGGGTTACTCTGAGGATGAATTAACCCGCTTCCGGTCAGATATTACCCTGCATATAGATACCCAAATTCAATCAATTGAAGAACCGCTGTGTCTAGATTGGCAGTCTCATAAACTGTCTGTAGATAAGATTCGTCAGTTGTTGGCTCAGACAAGCCCTGAAACGCTAAAAATTGCAAATGTACCGAATGCACGACTTGCAACCGAAGTCTTAGCGACTAAAATTTTATTAAGTTCTAATTGTCCTACAACGCTGGGAGAATTAAAGGAACTCATTGATTACAACTCTCAAAACATTGGAGTTCATCCCGAAGATATTTGGAAGCTTAGTAGTGATCTACCCTACAGCGTTGATATAACCTGGTCAGCATCAGGCATGATTAATACTTACGATGTCGTGCTACAGCATCGATCTGTTATAAAAAATCAACATATTCCTGTTCTTCCGGAGAAGCTATTCGAACTAAAGCCGTTAGAGGCTTACTCCAACCATCCAGTGCAGGTTACAGAGACGGATAGCTTGCCTACAAGATTGCGGAAACTACTGAAACAGCGTCTTCCAGAATGCATGCTCCCTTCTGCATTTGTAATCATGGATTCTTTCCCACTTACCTCGAATGGCAAGATTGACCGCCGCCAGTTGCCAGAGCCTAAGCGGAAACGTCCACCTCTTTTGGAGCCATATATTGCTCCCACGATCCCCCTAGAGCAAAGACTTTCTGAGATCTGGTCACAGGTTCTAGATATAGAGCAAGTTGGAATTTTTGATAATTTCTTTGAACTAGGAGGACATTCCCTCTTAGCGGTTCAACTGCTTGTGCAGATAGAAGAGGAGCTGCAAATCCCCTTACCGCTGTTCTATCTATTAAAAGAGCCGACCATTATTGGGTTGATCAAAGGGATTGAAACTATCCAGCTTTTAGGCTCTGCTCGTACAGGTGAAAATATAACAGAGATAGATCTCCATTCTGAAGCTGTTTTGGCTCCTAGCATTCTTCCACAGAATGTTTTAGTAGAACTTAAGATGGAACCAGAACATATATTTCTTACAGGGGCTACCGGCTTTCTGGGAGCTTTTCTGCTGCATGAGCTTTTACAGCAGACCCAAGCAGATGTGTACTGTTTAATACGTGCTTCTAGCCTAGAGGAAGCTCACCAGAAGCTTCAAATGACTCTGAAGCGTTATCACCTTTGGCAAGGTGAGCTGAATCCTAGAGTGGTGCTAGTGCCCGGAGATCTATCTGAACCGATGCTAGGGCTTTCAGATTTTACATTTACAGAACTGGCCGAAAAACTGGATTTAATCTACCACTGTGGTGCTTGTGTCAATTTAGTCTATCCCTATAGAGATCTTAAAGCAGCTAATGTTCAGGGAACGCAGGAGATTTTGAGACTTGCTAGTCAAGGTAAAGTCACACCAGTTCACTACATCTCAACAGCAGATGTTTTAAAACCTTTGCTCTACTCGGGATCGCAAATTATTTATGAGGATGACATTATCAATTGCGTTCAAGACCTAGACAAGGGCTACACTCAAACTAAGTGGGTTGCTGAGCAACTGATGATGATTGCCCGAGAGCGAGGTATTCCTACTTCGATTTACCGTCCGGGTATGTTGACAGGTCATAGCCAAACAGGAGCATCTCAAACTAATGATCTGATGTGCAGGATCATTAGGGGAATAATTCAAATGGGTGCTGCTCCTGATTTAGAACAATGGGTTAACATGACCCCGATAGACTATGCTAGCAAGGCAATTACGTATTTATCCATACAAACTCGATCTCTAAACAAGGCGTTCCACATTCTCAATCCTCAAACCTTGCCTTGGAATGAAATGGTTAAGGGAATCGAACAGTTTGGCTACCCGATCCAGCGTCTATCTTATGATAAATGGCAAACTAAGCTACTAAAATTAGAAAGCACTCAGGACAATGCATTGAGTCCTATGCGGTCGCTATTTGCTGAGCGGTTCAAAAATCAGCTGACTTATCTTGAGACATTCTTGATGACATCTCGATCGTTCGACTGTCAGAACACTTTAACCGGACTCAGCGGAACCTCTATTGTCTGTCCGCCTATAGATACAAGGTTACTCAATGCTTACTTAGTTTTTTTCAACTATTCTGGACTACTGCATCTTCCTCTGGAAAATATTGCTGCCCTGGGTGAAACGACCTAAGTAGATAGATAGGAGTTAGGTGCAATTCTTAATCTTTAAGCAGTTATAGGATACGACTCGTACATTAATAGATTTCATTATGTACCACTTCTTCCGTCATTCTATCAGTTCAAAGTTATTCCTCTATGTGCTAAGTGGTGCTTTGGCAGGCTTAGGATGCATGGCCTACTTCTTCTATCAAGCGTTAGAAAATGGTGCTCAACAGGAAATTGTTGGCAATCTTAGTACGCAAGTTAAGGAGATTGAAGGCAAGCTTGGCAAAGCTGAACAAACAATGCTGACGTTTACCTCTGCTGTTAAAACTTTAGACAGCACGAAGATTCATGCCCCAGACGCTTATGAAAAATTAATATTTGAAACTCTTCGCAGAAAAACATCTCTAACTATGGGAATTGGCTTTGGACAGGCTCCCTATAAGATTTTACCAGATCGTAAATCCTACTGGCCCTATTTATTTGTTGACCAAGATACACCTAGTCAAGTCGGTCAACCGCTTCCTGCCCCGTACGGCTATATACGACAAACAGATGTATGTGGACTCGATTCGTCGTGCTTTGAGCAAAATTACTATACAGAACCTGTTTCTGCGGGTAAAGCTATTTGGATGGAGCCATATGAGTGGGGTAATATTGCTCTGACCACTACTACCGCTCCTATTTATAACGACAAGGATGACTTGATTGGTGTAGCCGGCTTGGATATAAATGTTACAGCCTTAACTAAGGTTGTCAAAGCCCCTGATGGTTGGAGAGATGGTTACTTTGCAATTGTGAGTGAAGAGGGCAACCTACTTGCATACCCTCCAGAGCCAGAAAAGGCGAGAAAACTAGCAACTTATCGGGATATTCCACAGCTTGAGAGTATCTGGCAACAAATTGAAAAAAACAAAGCTGGACTGTTTATAGCGCATGGCAAATACTGGGCTTATGAGAGGATTGAAGGAACTAATTGGCTCATGCTAGCTTCAGTTCCTCAATCTGTCGTTTTGGAACCAGCATTGGCGATTACTGTAGGAGGGACACTTGGAGCAGGCAGTATATTGGCCATTGTTGTGTCTTTATTTGTTCGCAGATTGAATTATCGGCTAAAACCGATTCTACTTGAATGCCAAAAACTTGCGAAAGAGGATCAAGAGAGATTTCTACATCTGGATCATGAGGCTCAAGAGAAAAATGGCAATTACCTACTGCCTAAAATACAGAATGCCGATGAGTTAGAAGTTTTAGAACATGCTTTCAATCGCATGACGGCTCAGATAAAAGCATCCTTTGAAGAATTAGAGCTTCGAGTAGAGGAGCGAACATCTGAACTTAGGCAAGCTAAAGATGTAGCAGATATGGCCAATCGCTCTAAAAGTGAGTTCTTGGCCAACATGAGTCATGAGTTAAGGACACCACTAAACGGAATTTTGGGGTATGCCCAAATCCTGATGCGTTCTGCGAATTTACCTTCACAGGAGCAGAAAGGAGTTGGCATTATTAATCAATGTGGTTCTCATTTGCTAACCCTAATTAACGACATTCTAGACTTTTCTAAAATTGAAGCCCAGAAAATGGAGCTTTACCCAACTGATTTTCACTTTCCGGCATTTCTCCAGGGCGTCGTTGAAATCTGTCGGATCAAAACAGAGCAAAAGAGCCTCCACTTCACCTACGTTGCTGATGGCGATTTGCCAATTGGTGTTTTTATGGATGAAAAGCGACTCAGGCAAGTGCTGATCAACCTACTAGGTAATGCTACCAAGTTTACAGATAGTGGAGAGGTGAACTTTTCAGTAAAATCAAAAAAAATAAAGGAAGGGCACGGCAAAGATCCTTCGATGTATCAAATCCGATTTCAAGTAAAAGATACGGGTATCGGAATGGGTAAAGACGAGTTAGAAAAGATCTTTTTACCTTTTGAGCAAGTAGGCTTTGTCGAAAAACAGTCAGAAGGGACAGGATTAGGATTAGCAATTAGTCAATCTATCGTTTCACTTATGGGTAGCACCTTAGAAGTACAGAGCAAACTGGGTCAAGGAAGCACCTTTTGGTTTGATGTAACAGTCCCTGATGCTGATGAATGGGCAGAAAAATCAAGAAACTTGCAGCAAGATAAGATTATTGGCGTAGAAGGACAAGCCCATAAAATTCTTGTAGTGGACGATCGCTGGGAGAATCGTTCGGTCATAGTAAATTTGTTAACCCCTTTAGGTTTTATTGTGTTTGAGGCAGAGCATGGACGAGACGGGTTACAGAAGGTTGAAGAAATTCATCCTCATTTAATCATTACAGATATCACAATGCCTCTATTAGATGGCTATGAAATGCTAACTATTCTTCGTCAAATTGTGCAATTTAAAGATTTGCCGGTTATTGTTTCCTCAGCCAGTGTCTTTGAGTCTGATCGACAGAAAAGCCTCAATGCAGGAGCCAAAGGCTTTCTACCTAAGCCCGTGCAAGTAGAGAAACTCCTAGAACTACTCCAGGAACTTCTACGGATAGAATGGGTTTATGAGCGAAAATCTGTTGATAAGTCTGAGCGTAGTGGCTCCCTTGACCAAAGTCAGATGAATGAAGTAATTCCTCCTCCTGCCGCTGAGTTGTTTACGCTATATGACTTGAGCCGTAAAGGATTAATTAGTGGGGTTTTCAAAGAAGTTGAACGGATTGAACAGTTGAATGCAGACTATCGGGGTTTTACTGAACAGGTTCGGAAATTTGCGAAAAACTTTCAAATTAAACAACTTCGAGAGTTTTTAGGACAATATGTGAACTCTGTCAATAGCTTCCATTCAAAATAGCAAATAGTAATATCTAGGCTGTAGCTGCTTCTCTGGATCGTGCCAAAGAGATCTTATAACTTCTCCACCAGCACAGAGTAGCAGTCCTGATAAACGATGATATATAAACATCAATCTTGAAAGGATGTAGTGCAGATGATGCCTTCAAGCCCTCAGACAATTTTAATTGTTGATGACAACCCGACAAATTTAGAAGTTCTTTTTGACACTTTGACGGGTGCTGGTTTTGAGGTGGCAGTTGCAAGTGACGGCGAGAGTGCACTTGAGCAGGTTGCCTACCAGAAACCAGCATTGATTTTACTTGACATCATGATGCCTGGAATCAGTGGATTTGAAACCTGCCGATGTCTCAAAGAAAACCCTGATACTCAAGGTATTCCTGTAATTTTTACAACAGCTTTATCTGACCCAGAGAATAAGATTCGGGGATTAGCGTTGGGAGCCGTTGATTATATTACAAAGCCTTTTTATCAAGAAGAAGTACTTGCAAGGATCAGAGTTCACTTCAAGCTTTGTAATTTAACCGTCTCATTAGAACAGCAAAATACAATACTCAGATCTGAAGTAGAACAGCGACAGAAGGCTGAAACTGCTCTTCGTGAGCTGAATCAAGAGCTAGAGATGAGAATAGACGAGCGAACATCTGAACTTTCCGCGACACTTTATCAACTTCAGCAAGCTCAAGTGCATTTAGTTCAAACTGAAAAGATGTCGTCGTTAGGACAATTAGTGGCAGGTGTTGCTCATGAGATCAATAATCCTGTGAATTTCATTATTGGTAATCTCAAGCCTGCTTCTGGATATATACAAGACCTGTTGAGGCTTCTTGAACTCTATCAGAGCGATTGCCCTAATGCCTCAACTGAAATACAAGAGTTTTCAGAGCAGATAGACCTGCCTTTTTTAAAGACGGACCTTCTAAAGATCTTTTCATCTATGCAAATAGGTGCTGAGCGAATTTGCCAAATTGTTCTTTCACTGAGAAACTTCTCTCGTCTTGACGAAGCAGAGATTAAACTAGTCGATCTCCACGAAGGTATGAACAGTACACTACTCATTTTACAGCATCGTCTTAGATTAAAAGGAGGGTATCCTCCAATACAGATTATCAAGGACTACAGCAATCTACCACTCATAGAATGCTACCCAGGGCCGATGAATCAAGTGTTTATGAACCTATTATCCAACGCCCTTGATGCCATAGAAGAGAAAGATAAAGGACGCAATCTTGAGCAAATTAAAGCTTGTCCCGGCAGAATTTGTATTCGTACCGAAAAGCTTCAGAATGATAGCGTATTGGTTTCAATCTCAGACAATGGGGTAGGCATTTCAGAAGAAAAGTTATCCAAAGTGTTTGATCCATTCTTCACGACTAAACCAATAGGTAAAGGAACAGGATTAGGACTATCGATTAGCCATCAAATTGTTGTGAAAAAACATGCCGGTAAAATTGAATGCTTTTCAGCACCCGAAGGAGGTACTGAATTTCAGATTCAGATCCCTCTTAGGCAATTTCAGGTACTAACGAATTGACAAAATTTGACATAGCTTGGTCTAAGTATAATGAGACATGCCTTTATAAAAGCTTTTATTTCAATGTTGTTTCTCAAACAAATTGACAATTTTCACCTGAAACTTTCAGCTAACCTTGTAACGTTCGCAGCTTAAGTCAATGAATTTCCTGCATTCTGGATCTCTAACTATTCTAATAGTTGATGATAACCCTAATAATCTAGAAGTCCTTTCTGAAACACTTATTAGGAATGGCTTACAGGTTGCGGTCGCTACTGATGGTATCAGTGCAATCGAGCAAATTACATATTGCAGTCCAAACTTAATTTTGCTCGATGTTATGATGCCTGAAATTGACGGATTTGAAACTTGCAAGCTTCTCAAGGATAACTCCCTAACTCGCGATATACCTGTCATTTTCATGACAGCATTAGCTGATATAGAAAGCAAGATAAAGGGTTTGTCGCTAGGAGCCGTAGACTATATTACAAAACCGTTTCAATATGAAGAAGTTGTTGCTAGAGTCAGAGTACATCTGGAGATGCAATTTTTGACCCGTCAGGTTTTAGAGCAAGCCCTGGAAATGAAGAGAATTAATCAGGAACTGCTGAGACTCAATCAGGAATTAGAGCGGCTGGTGAATTTGGATGGTTTAACGGGTATTGCAAATCGTCGTCGATTTGATGAATATCTTGAAAAAAACTGGGAGCGAGCAATGCGTGAAGGGCAAGAGCTTTCGCTGATTCTGTGCGATATTGATTACTTCAAGCTCTACAACGATTGCTATGGACACCAATCCGGAGATTCCTGTCTGCAAAAAGTTGCAACAGCCATTAACAGTAGCCTGTACAACCCGATCTATTTAGTTGCTAGATATGGAGGAGAGGAGTTTGCTATTGTTCTTCCCAATGTCACATCTGAAAATGCACGGCAAATTGCAGAAGAGATTCGGTTGAATGTGGAGCGACTTCAAATTCCGCATCATCGATCTGAAGTTGGCTCCTGGGTAACCTTGAGCTTGGGCGTTAGTAGCCAGTTTTTCACAAATCAAGATACCTCGTTTCAATCATTATTAACTGCTGCCGACAAAGCTTTATATACAGCAAAGATGAAAGGACGGAATGCTTGCTCCTATCTCTCAACAGGCTCTTAACCCTCTTGTGTCAAACTGGGGGTCAAAGCCTGTTTTTTTCGTGACCCGAAAGGCCGAAAATACGTTAAGAATTCCTGAATGACAAAAGAGTGTTGAGTGCAAACGTTATTATTGTAAGTTCTAGGCGGGATCAGGAGTAAATTATTTGCTGGTAATTGATACGTATTTAGATATTTTTATATTGTTCTGATATAGACAAAAATGACCTCAATGGAATATCCGAGTTGCGAATTTCGTCCACCTCTGACGGAAAAGACATTAGCTCCTATGGATGTCTACTTGGAACTACAAGCATCCAGAGAAACTATTAAAGCTTTGGAAGAGAAATTGGGATATCAGGCTGCTGAAATAGAGGAAGCCAAACGCAAACTTGTGCAAGAAACTACAGAGCGACTAAAAGTTGAGCATGTTCTTGAAACGGAACGAGTGCAACTTAAGCATCATTCATATCACGACGCATTGACTCAACTTGCAAATCGCAAGCTCTTGATCGAACGAATAGCGCAATCATTTCAAAGGAAAAATACTCAGATTGCTGTTCTCCTGATTGATTTAGATCGCTTTAGAGTTGTTAACGACAGTTTAGGATATAGTGCGGGTGATCGTATTTTGGTCATTATTGCTCAACATCTCAAATCCTTACTGCGTTCTACTGATACAGTGGCGCGTTTAGGTGGTGATGAATTTGCTCTGCTACTTGAGCCAATTCAGCAGCAAGGAGATGCAATTCATTGTGCAAAGCGAATTATCCAAGCACTGCAATTGCCATTGCAAGCAGAAGGACAAGATATTTTTATAACTCCTAGCATTGGAATTGTTATAGGTACATCTGAATATGATCAGCCTGCCGATCTGTTGCGAGATGCCGATATTGCAATGTACTATGCTAAAAATAGCGGTAAAGCTCGCTATGCAATGTTTAGTCAGGAGATGTATACTCAAATTCTTACACAGCAACAGATGGAACAAGATCTGCGGCAAGCTATTGAACAGCAGCAGCTGCACATTTGCTTTCAACCTATAATCTGTTTGCACACCAATAAACTAATTGGATTTGAAGCTTTAGTTCGCTGGAATCATCCTGTCCAAGGAATAATTCCTCCCTGTCACTTTATCCCTCTTGCTGAAGAGACGGGCTTGATTATACCTTTAGGAGAATGGGTTTTAAAAGCTACCTGTGAGTATTTTGTCCAGTGGCATACCGATATCGAATTGCCAGATGATTTTAAGATAAGTATCAATATTTCAATCAAACAACTCCAATATCCTCAGTTCTTGAAGCAAATCACTCGGATTTTGAAGCAAACCGGTATTTCTGGAGAACGGTTGCGATTAGAACTTACTGAGAGTGTCTTCATGGATAACCCAGAATTTCTGATTTTATTACTTACAAAACTTAGGAAAAAAGGCATTGAATTAAGTATTGATGATTTTGGTACAGGGTATTCTTCCCTTAGTTATCTCCATCGGTTGCCTGTCAATTATCTTAAAATTGATCAGTCATTTATTAGTAGTCTAGGTCAAGGAGAAGAGAATTTAGCTATCGTAGGTACGATTTTAACGCTATCTCGTCAATCAGGGCTAGGAGCGATTGCAGAAGGTGTAGAAACTCTTGAGCAGCTTGAGTGTCTGAAAAGCCTTGGTTGTGATGCTGCTCAAGGATATTTATTTGCGAAAGCTCTGCCTCAGCAGTTGGCTAAAAAACTACTTCAGTTGGCATTTAGTGAAGATGTGCCAACCCCGTGGGTACATCTTCACGAATCTCTAAGCTCGACTTTATCCAACTAGTAGACTAGGGCGTAAATAGAGCTACCATTTAGGTAGAGTTGACTGTCAGGATAAACCGATGCCTAGATTGGCTCCACCCCCTCTACGCCTAACGCAAGCAGAACAAGAGCAACTGCAACAGTGAGTGAACCGTCATAGTACTCCCCAACAAATCGCCTTAAGAGCCAGCATT
>JAHHHV010000046.1 GCA_019359155.1 Pegethrix bostrychoides GSE-TBD4-15B | reverse complement strand
TGTGCGACGAGTATCACAGAGGTCGGCAAAGGCTTCGACGATAGCAAGTTGAGGCATCGAGGTCAGGGTTTGAGAGATGGCCTAACTACCATATCAGTTTCACAATTGGAATGAAATAGCCCTGCAGGGGAATAAGGATATTTTGTTAGAAAGATAGCGCGACTGAAATTAATAGAGAGACGATTTTCGCTAATTACATCATATCGATCAATGAGAGGTATAGATGGAGCGATAGCTCGTCTGCCATCCGAGAGGAAAAGTTTAATTGAAGTGGTATCTTTCTTACTAATAATCTTAAAGCGACCAAAGCCTACTTCTTCGGCATCTGGTAATGACTGCAAATCCAGAGGGGCTTCAACGTGAAATCCTGCCTCTGGATTCCAAGACATTACGCCTCTGGCCTTGTAGCGCTTCCCTGAATATTTAAATTGAACTTGCTCCAAGATAAATTCTGATTCTTCAAAATAGTCTTGCATGAGAGTTTTTGCGAGCTGAGAATAATTAGTACATTAAACTCTGCAACTTTAGCCTATTTGACTGGTTTTAGATCATCTGAGACCGGAAATCGTACTATTCTCTTAGACCTTTCTCACTTATTCGCCTGTACCATTGGCAAATAAGCCACCGGATTCACCGCCCCCTTCCCGGCCAAGTGAATTTCAAAATGCAGATGTGGCCCCGTCGAGCGCCCCGTACTCCCCATCTCGCCAATCACCTGCCCCTGCGTCACGCAATCGCCCTTCTGGATATGCACCTGCTGCAAATGGGCATAGCGCGTCATGCTGCCGTCACTGTGCCGCACGTTGATCATGTTGCCGTAGCCGCCCTCTGACCATCCCGCAAACCTCACAGTCCCAGCCGCCGCAGCCATCACCGGAGTCCCAATCGGCGCAGCAATGTTGATACCTGAATGCATCCGCCCCCAGCGCTGCCCGTAGCCAGAGGTAAAGACCCCCGCTGCTGGCGTGATGTAAAGCGGTGGCGCTGGCCTCACGGTCGCGGGTCAAACTTGGGCGGCGCTGGCGAGGGCAAGATCGGAGTTGGCGGGGTAATCGCCGCGACTGTTCTGGGCACCTGATTTGGCTGCACAGATTCAACCTGCTGAGCCTGGGCGATGGAGCTAACGAGAACGGTAAGGCTGAGCGAGATCAGGAAATGGCGGAGCATGATGCTGTCAGGTTAACGTCACCTCTTCACCTACTGCCCAACCTCAGCCCAGATCCCCTGTAGTTTCACGGAACTGACTAAAATAGAATTAAATATCGACGCTGAGCAATGGCCACAATTACGCTAGAAATCCCCGATGACCTGCTAGAGCAGCTTTCCCCATTGCAGGAACAGCTCCCCGAATTGTTGCGCCAATGCCTTCAGCCCGCCTTTCCTTCCCAAATCTACCGCCACATCCTAGACTTCCTGACCAGTCAGCCCAGTCCAGAGCAAATTGCCGCCTTTCGCCCCACCCCTGAAATGCAGGCACGATTAAAACCCCTGCTTGCCCGCAGCCACAGCGGCGAACTGACCCCCACCGAGCAACGTGAACTCGACGAATATGAGCGCATCGAGCATCTGATTGTCATGCTCAAAACTGGCAATCAGCGCATCTCAGAACGGCAACGCGCGGCCAAGCTGAACTCATAAAAGGCAAGCAGCAAGTTTAAGAGAGATTTATACTTCATTCCGTATATTCTGTGATGCACAGCGCTGAGGTTGGCCAATAGGTTCCGAACAATCCTATATTTCCCTCATCTGAGGAGTGACCTATGTTCCACAAATTCGCTCGTCCTGCTGCCTTCCTCGCTGCCGTTGACGTGATCCTCACGGGCGCAACGGCTGCGCTGGCTGAGCCGATTCCTGCCGCCTTCCGCGATACCCAGAACAACATCTACGTGACGGGACAATCGCCCAGCTCCAGCGTCTCCATGACCTATCAAGGTCTGCTCCGCAGCCGCGACTATCAGGCTAACTCCTGCGGTTGGATTCTGCTGCGCCCCAGCACCACCAGCCCGATTCCGGCTTCCTTTACGGCTGGCGGCACTGCTATCACCACTGCCAGCCTGCCGACGCAGCTGCTACCGGGCTGCAACAACGGCGTTGCCCAAGAGACTCGTGCTGCCAACTTCAAAACCAATGAAGGTACGGTTGTCCTAGTCGGCCAGACACCGGGCGGCTACGTCACCGTGCAGACCCCAACCGACCGAGTGCGGAGAGCAACAGCCAATGCCTGTAGCGTAGCCCGCTTCACCAACAGCACCACCTACCAGCACAGCGGCGCTACTCAGATCGATCTGGCTGCGGTCGCCTGTGGAAGTAGGTTCACTGAAACTGGCAGGCTCGTTTAGATCTGCTGCGGCCAGGTCAGGTACGGTTACGGCATCGTGAATTGATTCAGCTCTGACAATCTGCTCGACCTCAGTGGGTGAGAGATCGATAGTGATGACGGACGCTGACACAGAGACAGATGCGGAAACGGGTAGGCTGACGACTCGACGCTGCTGAACGCCTCGGTAGATGCCAGTGGCAATGCCGCCCATGATTTGCCAGGTGAGGCGATACAGAGAGAACGCAAACTTGAGGGGTTGGAGGTACATAGGTCAGGTAGGAAATTCAGTCTCCTACTGGTACTGACCAAGCCTGATTTGCGGCACTGCTGAGACTACTGAGGCGCTGAATAAAGTTGGGCTGAAGGGCTGGCACTCTCCTCGGTACGGAGCCAATACCAGCGCTTGCGATCGCGGAGAGTAGAGCGCAGTTTGCCCTCTAGACAGAGGTTGCCGGTTTGTCGGCGCACCTGTTCATAGCTGAGGCCAGAGCGCTGAACGATCTGCTCGCGGGTCAAGATTTCATCGATCTGAATTCTGAATATGGGCTAACAGACGAGAGCGGGTCTGTGGCCCTTGCGTGGTGATGCGGTACAAGATGCTGTCTTGCATAATTTTCAGGAAACGTCAAGCTTTCTGTTAGCGTTCCCGGCAGAAAACGTTGTCAAGACTTTGTTGAAGAAGATCCACCTTAATTTACAAAGATTTATGCTTCCGGCAGTTGGACTCTTGAGGGTTACGGTAAAATCTTACCGACTGTCACAGAACATCAGCCCCAGACTCATGTAGCTCAGGGCGTGATCTCAATCCTTAGCCCTATGCCCAATTCTCCTTCTGGCTCGCGCAGAATTGCCCAAGCCGAATAGTCCTCTAGTTTCTGTCCTTTGACGGTTGCAGGCACGCCCCTGTTAGAGGGTTGGAGCAGTCTTACAGCAGTTTGGACGAGATGGGTAATCAAGCCTGTATGATGCCCGACAAAGACAATTTTGAGGCCAGCATTGCGGATAGGATACTGGTCTGTAAATCCCTGGCGCTGCTTCATTATCTGGGTATGGGCAGTATTCATCCAGGCAGCATGAGTTGTTGATGTCGGCCTTTTGGCTGGAGCTGTCGTGTAGTTAATCACCACTTGTCCGGGAATCCAGAGCACAAGAGTCGAGGTGGCTGGGTACTCATGGTCATAATAATCAGGCTCTAGCTCAAAAGTGAGTCGATCTTATTTAGCCAGCAGTTCTGTGCCTGGTTCAACAACCTGTCGAGCGTAGAGATCAGCATCTAAAATCGGCAGGCCATAGCGGTCGTGCAGATAACGGGAAACAGTAGTTTTGCCCATACTCACGCCACCCGTGAGGCCAATAATCCGCATCGGCATCGCTGACTCGTTACCTCAAAATAGATTGGTTTATGCCAGACTATGCCTAGAATTTAGTTCGGATTTAGTTCAGTGCTTGAGTTCAGTGCTTGACTCGCTCAACGCTCGTCTCCAATTCGCTACTTTGGGGTAAGGTTACTCTTCCCATGACCCAAGACTCCAGACCCAACATCAACATCTCCGGCGGCAACTTCAAAGACTTTGTCGCAAGTAACAAGCAAACCAAAAGCGATTGCTGAATAGTGGAAAGGTTGGCATTACGAAAGCAGCCGCCCATCTGTCTGAGGAGAATCTTTGGGGCAAAACGCTGAGCGGTTTCCTTGAAGGCAGTACTGAAGACGTTGCGTAATAAAATCCTGATTGCCCTGATTACACCGATCAGATCCAGCCTAAACGACCCATCTTGATAGAGTTTGGGAGCGTTGCTTAAACAGCATAGCCCGCATTCTATGATGGAAGCGGAGCGGCACCTCGCGGCTCCCTATCTCCAGCAGCAGGTTAAGTCATGAAATCGCAACGCACCCGGAGTCAAGAGCGGATCTTAAACTTACTGAAGTCGCTAGAGCAGGCGGTGTCGGCACAAGATCTCTATCTGGAGCTGCGGAATCGGGCTGAGAGCATGGGGCTAGCTACCGTCTACCGCTCGCTAGAGGCGCTGAAGCTAGAGGGCGTGGTGCAGGTGCGAACCCTAGCCAATGGCGAGTCGCTTTACAGCACCCTCAAAGCAGACCGACATCACCTCACCTGCCTACAGTGCGGCGCTTCTGTGCCGATTGACCGCTGCCCCGTGCATGATCTCGAAGTGCAGCTCCAGCAGGGATACCAGTTTAAGATTTACTACCATACGCTAGAGTTTTTTGGGCTGTGCAATCCCTGCCAGATCGCCCAAAGCCAAGAAGCCTAGCCGCCAGCCTAGCCGCCAGCCTAGCCCACCCCGTTCGCTGTACCAACAATCGAGCGGATATTCTCGACCGTGGCAGCGAGATTGCGTGGATCCATAAACATCACCTTACTGCTGCCGCTGCTGCCGATTTTGGTGCCCATGTCAATGTAGTTCTGCGCCATCAGAAATTGCAGCGCCTCGCGGGCGTTGGGGTCATGCTCCAGCGTTTTGGCAATCACCTGCAAGGCTTCGGCAGTGGCCTGGGCTTTTAGCACCTGCTCTTGGCGGACAGCCTGCGCCCGCATCACGATCGTTTTTTGCTCGGCCTCAGCCTGCAAGATCATCGTTTTCTGCTGGGCTTGCGCCGAGAGAATCTGCGCTTCGGCCTGTCCTCTGGCCGAGTTAATGGCTGAGTCACGCTCGCCTTCTGAAGTGAGAATAGCGGCTCGCTTGCGACGCTCTGCTGACATTTGCAAATCCATTGACTCCTGCACGGCTTTAGAGGGAATCAGGTCGCGCAGCTCAACGCGGGTGACTTTCACGCCCCAGGGATCGGTAGATTCGTCTAGTTCGCGCAGCAGCACCTCGTTGATTTCGGCACGGGCGGTGAAGGTTTGGTCGAGTTCTAGCTTGCCCATTTCAGCGCGGATCTGGGTGAGTACCAGGTTGGTCATCGCCAGCTGCAAGTTCTGGACTTTGTAATAGGCTTTTTCTAGATCCATGATTCGCCAGTAGACCACGGCATCCACCGAAATCGAAACGTTGTCGCGGGTGATGCACTGCTGCGCCGGAATATCCAGCACACGCTCACGGATCGTCTCTTTGGCGGCAATCCGCTCGATAAACGGCACCGTGAAGTTGAGACCATGCGACAGCTTGCGATCATAGCTCCCCAAGCGCTCAATCAATGCCTCGTCGCCCTGCGTAATAATTCGCACCGAGCCAGCCAGTCCGGCTCCACCTAGCATCAGCGCCACAAGAAACGAGAAAAAATCCATCTTAAATCCTCCAGATAAAACATCAAATGAACCGCATCAAGCTAGGACGATCGGGCAGGGTCGGCTAGGAATGCACCAGACTCTCCGGCAATACCATCAAGGTCGTGCCTTGCCGTCCTACCACATAGACACTCTGGTTGGGGTCAATGCCGAGCTGCTCGTCGGCACAGCGCGCCTGCCAGGAATTGCCCTCGTACAGTACGCGCCCCGTTTCGCCGGGAGAGATCGCCGTCAGCGTCTTGGCCTGCTGATTGTCTAGCGTCAGCGGAACTCGCTTTCTAGGCAGTATTCGGCGCAGCAGCAGCGTCAGTATCCCGGAAATCAGCAGCCAGAGGATAACCTGCGCCGTCAGCGAGGGCAAAACCCGCGAGATCACAGCCATCAGCAGGGCGCTGATTCCCATTGTCAGCTCGAAAAAGGCGGTGGGAATCATCAGCTCCATCAGGCAGAGCGTGAGTCCAGCTAGCAGCCAGAGCGTGGAGATACTAGGCATATTGGGCGCGGTGGGTCAAAGTTGTGAATCAGAAATCTGCGGTGAAAACAAATCGCTCAGACAAATCGCTCAGAGCAAAAGAAACGCGATATAACAGGGGCTTGCAAGCCGGAAAGGCTTTTCTCTCCCAATTTAGCTCAGCCCTGAGCGATTTCCAGATTGCTTAACATTCTCGATCTTTTTTTCTGGCGGAGGCGCTATGAGTCAATTTGCGGTCAAGCTTCAATGCTCCAATCCCGAATGCCTATACCCGGACAACCAGGTTGGGCAACCGCTCTGCGACCGCTGCCAAACGCCGCTGAGCTACCGCCATCTCTGGGTGGTGGGAGCCGCCGCCGAACCCGACAGCCTGATCGACTGCCGCTATCTGGCCGTGAGTCCGCAAATCTGGCTGGATACGCAGCCGGGTCTGGCACCCAAAGCTGCCCCGAAGCTGCCCAATCAAGCCCTGCCCTATCTGCGCCTGCATTCGCATCGACGGCATTTGCCGCAGATTTTTAGCCTGGATGCTTTTAGCCTAGATGCTTCCAGCCTGAATGCTTCTGGCCTAGATCAAGCGGGCAAGCAGCCAATTTTTCTATTAGAAAACGCGCCGATTTCGGCATCGGGAGAGCTGCTGCCGCTGCTGCGTGAGGTTTGGGCTGAGGCGACCCCGCTGCGTCAGCTCAACTGGCTCTGGCAAATGCTGCGGCTCTGGCAGCCCCTACAGGCCGAGGGTGTGGCTTCGAGTCTGCTGGCAGTCGAGAATCTGCACTGCGAAGGCGGTCAAATCCGGCTGCGCGAGCTGCTGAGTGACGAACAGCCCGCAGCGCGCGTGCCAGTTCTGTCGGGTTTTGTGGCGGGAGAGCAGGCAATCGCCCATATTCCGCAGGTTCGGTCTTCGTTCTCGCTCAACCGCAGTCGCCCCCCAGAGCTGAGCGACTTAGCTGAACTCTGGCAAGCTTGGACAACAGCGGCGCATCCGACAATTCGCCATCATCTGCGCGATTGGAGCGAGGCGCTGGCAGAAACGTCGGAGACTGGCATCCGGGACACTGGCATTAGCGTGATTGAAGTAATCGAGCAATTGCTAACTCAAAGGCTGAGAGAGCAAGCCGCCCTGCTGCCGCTGCAAGTGCAAACTGTGGGCGGCACAACAACCGGCGACCAGCGCACCCACAACGAAGATGCCTGCTATCCCAGTGGCCAGCCTGGTGGCTCAGGGCAAATGCTGCCGCGCGTCGGGATAATCTGTGACGGCATTGGCGGTCATGCCGGGGGCGAAGTGGCCAGCCAGCTCGCGCTGCGTTCGCTCCAGCTTCAGCTCCGCACCTGGCTGGCCGAACTGGCCTTGCAGCCAGAGCCTTTGCCCGCCGAGATCATCGAACAGCAGCTGATCGGCATGGTGCGGGTGGTGAACAACATGATTGCCACTCAAAACGACTTGCAGGGGCGGGCGCAGCGCGAGCGCATGGGGACAACGCTGATGCTAGCCGTGCAGCCGCCCTCTGGACAGGGCAGTACAGGCGAGCTGTATCTGGTGCATGTGGGCGACAGCCGCGCCTACTGGCTCACCGTCAACGTTTGCCAGCTGCTGACGGTGGATGATGACGTAGCAGGGAGAGAAGTGCGCGCCGGACGCAGCCTCTACCAGCAGGTGAGCGAACGCCCGGATGCGGCGGCGCTGACGCAGGCAGTAGGCACCCACGAGGCCGACCATCTGAAAATTCACGTCCAGCGGCTGGTGCTAGACGAAGATGGCATCCTGCTGCTCTGCTCGGATGGCTTGAGCGATCATCAGCTCGTCGAGAAGTCTTGGGAGTCGCTGACACGGCCTGTGCTGCAAGATCGGCTGCCGCTGCCGGTCGCCTTGCAGGGCTGGCTGGATCTAGCAGAGCGGCAAAACGGCCATGACAATGCCTCGGTGGTGCTAATGCAGTGCCGCTTAAACTCAGAACCGCAGCTCTTTGAACCCAAGGCTATTCGCAAGTCAACGCTTTTGCCGCAGGAGTCTGTAGAGCCGGAGCCGCAGGAACTGCATGAGCTGACCGACTCAGCTAGAGCCTTGCTCTACGATGAGGAGCCAGCCGCCTCAAAAGCTGCCGTGTTGCCGAAGCGACCTGCTGCCAAAACCAGTGATGGCTGGCTGCTGGCCGTCGGGATTGCCGCGATGACTTTTGTGCTGGGCGCTTTGGGGGTCGCCGTCTGGCGGGAGCTAGCGCCGCATGGGTTCCGGCCTGACTCGGTGCAGCCTGCACCCGCTGTTCCTCGTGAGTCACCGACTGAAACACCTGCGGAGTGACACCTGCCTCAAAAATTTGCCTGCCCAGAGGGGATCAGGATATGCAAAGATGGAGAGTGCTGCAGCCTAAATCCGGGAGATTTTGCCGATTTAGATGGCTCAGATTGGAAGTTTTGATTGGTTATTGAGAATAGCTGTTTTATGAAAGTTGGCGATCGCGTTCGAGTCAAAGAATCTGTTGTGGTTTATCACCACCCCGAAAACCGGAGTCAGCCCTACGATTTGCAAGGGATGACCGGCGAAGTGATCGGGTTCGCGACGGAGTGGCAGGGTAAGGCGATCAGCGCTAACTTTCCGATTGTGGTCAAGTTCGACAACAGTAAATTCCGGGCGCATCTGAGAGATCACGAGATCGAGATCATCTAAGCTGCCTGCCTCACGCTTTGCCTCTGCGTCCCAAAAACCAGCCGTACAGGTTCACATCGTCCTGCATCGCGGCTAGCTCCTGCTGATGCTGTCTGGCCAACCGCTGATGGCGCTGGCAGTAGTCGTTAAAGGCTTCGCGGTAGCGGATCTCTTCGTAAAACTCAAAGCTAATCTGGTAGGCAACTAAAATATCGGCGGCTTTGGCCTGGGGCAGCGGCACAATTTGCTGTTGGAATGGTTGCTGTTGGAATGGCTGCTGTTGAAACGGCTCAGGCATTTAGGTTGGGGGGTGTGGGAGCAGCGGCTCGAAAGCCTTCTTCAGATTATGGCACTCAAATTTGCTCCGCACAGGCTGCCATCCTAAATCCAGCCGCGCAGCTGATAAACAAAGCTGCCGATATATTCTTTCAGGGCGCGAGTTGAGTGGTGTAGATGTTCAGAGTCGGGAATCAGGCCGAGCAGCCGCCCTTCAGGGCTTTTGCCTGCCAGCTCAACCTCTGGCTGTACCACCAAAAAGTCTGTTGGAGCCGCAGTAGCATTGATGCCTAGCTTTTGAAAGATCCGCATCGAACGGGGCATATGCGTGGCTGAAGTCACCAGCAGGATTTGCTGAATGCCGCGAGCATCGAGAATTTGCTTCACGTTGACAGCATTTTCGCGGGTGTTGAGCGAAGTCGGGTCTTGCAGAATCGCGCTGGCTGGAACGCCCAACGCCTCGACTAGCTTCGCCATATCAGCCGATTCAGGCGATTCAGGCGAGCCGCCGCCCAGCCAGTCAATCCGCCCACCGCTGAGGATCACCAGCGGTGCTTTACCTTGCTTGTACAGCGCGGCGGCATAGATCGGTCGGTCGCCCGCTTCCGTTACGTCAATCCAGGGACGCGGCGGAAACTGCGAGCGAATCCCGTCGCCCAGCACCACAATCGCCCCGGCGTTGGGCAAAGCCGTCGGGACATACTGCCGCTCGAGTGAATAGGTGAGCTGCCGCGCCACCGCGCCATTGCCGCCCAGCAAGAGCGCTAGCAAAGCCAGCGTGATATAGCCCGCCGTCCAGCGAGGCCGCTTCCAGACCGAAAACAGCGCCAGCACCAGCATGACGCAGGCAAAGCCAAGCGGATAGAGAAACAGCGGCAGCAGCTTTGATAAAAACAGAGACATTCTGACTCCAAACGCGACGCGATCCTCACTACAATGAATTTTGCATGAGTTTCGGATATTTAGTGAGGGAATTGCATGAAGGCGGCTGGAAACATCGCGGGAGAAAACTTCTCGCCTGATCAAGGCACAGTGGGCAAGATCGTGCAGTATCTCGTGGATCTGGTGCCCAAATATTCACTCGTGGGCGACTCAGTGTTTTTTCGCAACGATCAGTTTCCCTGGTCGTATCAGCTAGAGGCTAACTGGCAGACCATTCGTCGAGAGCTAGATCAGGTGATGCCCTACGCGGAGTCGCTGCCCAACTTCCAGGACATTTCGCCCCGCCAGGGCAATATTGCTGACGACGACCGCTGGAAGACCTTCTTTTTCTGCGCCTTTGGCTATAAGTCTCAGGCCAACTGCGAGCGCTGCCCCGAAACCGTGAAGTTGCTGGATCAAATTCCGGGGCTGAAGGTGGCGTTTTTCTCAATTCTGTCTCCCGGCAAGCATATTCCGCCGCATCGGGGCAAGCATAAGGGCATTATCCGCTATCACCTGGCGCTGAAAGTGCCGCAGCCGCCAGAAAACTGCCGCATCCGGATCGATGACCAGATTGTGCAATGGCAGGAAGGCAAGAGCCTGATTTTTGACGATACATTTGAGCATGAAGTCTGGAATGATACCAACGACTACCGCGTGGTGCTGTTTCTCGATATTGCGCGTCCGCTGCGGTTTCCGCTCTCGCTCATCAACTGGACAGTGAATTCGCTGGTCGGGATCTCGCCGATTGTGCAGGTGGCGAAGGGCAATCACGAGAGCTGGGAGAAGCAGTTTGAGAAGCTGCTGAAGTGAAGTAGGCGTGGAGTGAGTCAGTAAAATAGTGGCAGACTCAGCTAGTCGGGCGATTTCTGGGCAAATCTGTTGTCTGAGAGTTAATTTGGGAGTTAGTTTGGAGTCCTAGTTCTTCAGCTGCCGACTCGGTTTAACTCTGCTATGACCCTGTATGACCCATCCCTCTCGGCTCAACCGCCGGAGGCTTGCTCTGCACAACCGACTATAGACCGGATTTCCTGCTCCAACTTGACCGCCAATCAGTTTGCCAACTGTTACCGGAAGCTGGGCGTTCCGGTAATCCTGACCGATCTGTTTAACCTCAATGCTGACTGGGATCTCGACTACCTGACTCAGCAGTTGGGCGATCGAGAATTTTTGCTGCGCTACTACGGTAGAGCGCGCTACGAGCAGGATAAACGCGACTGGACGAGCATCGGCAGCGGTGTCCAAACCCAAAGCCAGCCGTTTCGCACCTATGCCGAACTGATCCGCAGCGGCGAAGCGTACCAGCAGGATATTTATCTGGGTAAATGCTCGCTGCAAGCCACGCCGCTAGCCGAGAGTGAGCCGATTGCGGATTTAACAGCCCAGCTCGCAGAGTTAGGCTTACAGCAGCCCGCCAGCAGCCTCAACCTCTGGATTGGCAGTGGCCATACTGAATGCCTGCACTACGACGTGATGGACGGGACGCTGATTCAGCTGCATGGCTCCAAGCAAGTCACGCTGTTTCCGCCCAGCCAAACCGCCAATCTCTACCCCTACCCGTTCTATGCTCACCTGCGCCACGGCCTAAAGCTACGCTCCTGGTTCAGTCGCGTCTACCCCAATCGCCCTGACCTTCAGGCATTTCCCAAACTCCGCGCAGCCCTGAAGCACCGCCACGATGTCACCTTAAATCCCGGCGAAGCGCTCTATATTCCGGCGGGCTGGTGGCACGAAGTCACCGCAATCGGCGAAGATATGGTGTGCTCGGTGAATCGCTTCTGGCGTGTCTACCCGACTTGGCGCGCCTGGTTTTTGGGGAACCGCTGGCGAGTTTATTTAGGAACAGTCTGCGCTATACCCAAAACTCTACTCCAGCTTGGCTTGGCGCTGTTGAGTCGTAACCGTCAGCAGAAGCTGAAAGAAATCCGGCAAATGCTCTAGCTGCCCTTGATCTGCTGCCCTCTACCCATAGCTCTTTGTGCAAGGCTTCCTGAATCTGAATAAACCCGTTGGCTTCACCTCTCACGACTGCGTGGCCAAGCTCCGCAAGCTGCTGCGGCTGAAGCGAATTGGGCATGGCGGTACGCTTGATCCGGCGGCAACTGGCGTACTGCCGATGGCGCTGGGCAAGGCCACCCGGCTGCTGCAATATTTGTCGCATCAAAAAGCCTACCGCGCCAGAATTCGGTTTGGCATCACGACCAGCACAGATGATTTGGAGGGCGAGATCCTGACGCAGCAGGCGGCGGCTGGACTGACGCTGGCCGAGATCCAGAGCGCCCTACCGCAGTTTATGGGCACAATCGACCAGATTCCGCCCAGCTACAGCGCCATTCAGGTCGGCGGCAAGCGGCTCTATGAGCTGGCTAGAGCCGGACAGCTGGTGGAAGCACCGCTGCGTCAGGTGGAGGTACAGCAAATCCAGATCCTGGACTGGCATCCCGGCGAATTTCCAGAGCTAGAACTGGCAATCACCTGCGGCGGCGGCACCTATATTCGCTCAATTGCCCGCGACTTGGGTGCAGTCTTAGAAACGGGCGGCACGCTGACCGGATTAATCCGCACCCAGAGCAGCAGCTTTCATCTGGCCGAGAGCCTGACGTTGGAGGAGCTAGCTGAGCAGCTAGAAACAGGCTGTTTTCGTCCGATTCCGCCCGCTGTCGCGCTGCCGCACCTGCCGATGATCAGGCTGTTGGAGGCGCAGACGGTGAAGTGGCGACAAGGGCAGCGCTTGAACTGGTCAGAGCTATTAGAGGCCAACCCGCAGCTTGACTTTGAGACGCTGAGCCAAACCCCTGCTCAGGTGGAGCGAATCGACGGCGAATATCTGGGCATTGGTCAAGCGGCAGCGCTTGAAACTGGCGAATTGGCCTTGATTCCCAAGCTTGTCTGGGATTAGCTGCCGCGATGCCCGTCTGGCAAAACTGTCGTCTCGTCATAGATCGCTGCCTCTAGGCTAATCGCCGCCCGAAACAGATTGCACTGCCGCAGGTTAGCACCGCTTAAATTAGCCTGCGTCAGATCCGCCCTGGAAAGATCCGCTCCGGAAAGATCCGCTCCGGAAAGATCCGCCTGCTGCAAGTCGGCTCCGTGCAGCTTGGCTTGCCGCAGGTCAGCTTGACTTAGGTCAGCCTGCCATAGCTCGGCGTGCTGCAAGTTGGCCTGAGTCAAATTGGTCTGGCAGAGATTGGCCATTTGCAGCCTTGCATTGCCTAGCTGCGCGCCCGCCAGCTTTGCGCCCCGCAGATTGGCACGACTCAGGTTGGCATAAGGCAAATAGGCAGCGCTCAAATCGCTATCTTGCAGGTTAATTTCTGGCAGACTGCATTCAAATAAGTTGGCCTGACTCAAATCCACCTGGCTAAAATCTCGCCTGCCTTCAGCATAGGCCGCCAGCAGCTGCTCTCCCGTAATTTTCTGCATACCCTAACCTTGCCACTCTAAAAGCGCCGCTTGATTGCAACCAGCGCTTTAACTTGAGTATTTATGCTTATTCGTTTACATAAGTTTATAAAAAGATTTCGGCAATCCCCAATTTTTTAATCTTCTCTTTAGGCTTAGGAAGAGAATCTAAAGACGGCTCAGCCCCCGATGTGGCCTTGCCCTGCCGCTGCTGAGGCTGACCCAGGCCAAGCCTTCCTGCGTCCCCACCCAGGCTTTGTTGCCCGTATCAGTAGAGACTGCCAGCACGTTGCCAGATGGCAGTCCCAGTATTTCGTTCACGACCGCGCCATTGTAGCGATTCAGCACGTAAAGCCCGTTTTCTGTACCCGCCCAAAGGAACCCCAGCTGGTCAAACTGGAGCGCCGTGACGCTTTTACCGCGCAGAGGCGTGACTGAGCGCAGCACATCTCCCGACTTGGGATCGAGTACCAGCAGCCGACTCGGTGTACCCGCCCAGAGCAACCCGTTCGGGTCTACTGCCAAATCCTGGACGCTGCCGCCCTGCAAATTCTCGACTTGATCCATGATCAGAGCGCTGGCCGTGTTGACTTTGACCAGCCCAGTCGCAGTGCCCACCCAGAGATTGCCATCAGCGTCCAGCGCCAGAGCGTTAGCGCTTTCTCCCGGCAGCTTTTGCAGCGTTGTCATCAGCAAGCCCTGATCCGGGCTAATCAGCGCTAAGCCTTTGTCTGTGCCCACCCAGAGGTAGCCCCGCCGGTCGATCAGCAGCGACAGCACTTTGTTGGAGGGCAGCGAGAAGTTTTGGGCGGTAATTTCGTTGCTGCGCGGATCAACCCGCTGGAGTCCCGTGTAAGTTCCGACCCAAACCCTGCCGACTTTATCTGCGGCCATACTGCCAATCACGACATTGGGCAGCGGCACGCGCTCAATGATTCTGCCAGTGTTGGGGTCAAGATTGGTCAAGCCCTGCCATGCGCCGATCCAGAGATTGCCCTTAAAATCGGGCTGGAGCGCCGTGACCCGGTAGTCGGGCTGCACAGGCGGGGGCAGCGGGCGGCGGGGAATCACTAGGCGGGGCGGCAGCAGGCGCGGCAGCGGGGTAGGCCGAGGGCTATCGGCCTGAGCCAGAGCAATCTGCACTGCCATGAGCGAGAGGCCAAGACCGCAGAGGATGCCGACCCAAAGCTGACGCTTAAAAACTACCATTGCTGCATCAATTCACGAGGTTCTCTAAAATCTTACTCTTAGAAGAAAAATAGAGCGCGAATAAGTTACGAGTCGCTTAAATAAGCCTGATCACGAACTAGACATGCATAGTCTGCACAATCAGTAAAGAATAGCTCAATGAAAATTTGCAATATCTAAAGAATATTGTTACATTTCAGAGGCACTCCCTACGCTGCGGCGCCTCGGAATTCATGTTGTTTGGTATTATTCCCTCTGCTCCGCTTGGCGCCGTATCGCGGGTGTATCACCTTAAATCCCGGCTGGACTGGGGGGAGCCGGCGCTGACGATCATTGACGTGCGGGAGCGCTCTGAATTTCAGTTCAGCCATATTTTGGGCGCAATCAATATGCCGACCCCAGAAATGGTGGAGCGGGTTCGGGCAGCGCTGGAGCTAGATCGCGATATCTATCTCTACAGCCACACTGACGAAGATACTGCCGCTGCCGCCGCGCAGCTTCGACAAGCTGGCTTCCGCAACGTTTCAGAAATTCAGGGCGGACTGCCTGCCTGGAAAGCGATGGGCTACCCTGTCGAAAGAGGTTTTGTGCAGGTGGCGTAATCTGCGGGTATAGGAGGCGGGGATAGTGCGGCGGGCGGCATAACGCTATGATCAAGCCACCGCTTTAGGAAGAGCAAGCATGGGGCTGTGGCGTAACCGTTGGGCAACTGTTCAAAAATGGCTGGTCGTTGGAATGGCTCTGATTGGGCTAGCAGGCTGTAACCCTAGCCAGCTTCGGACACAGGCGGCTCAGGTGCCAAGGCTGGTTGTCACCTCCACCAGCGATCCGAAAACTTTTAATTACATCACTAGCGACGAATCTAGCTCTGGTGAAATTCTGGCGCTGATGTACGAAGGGCTGCTGACCACCAACGGCATCACGGGCGAGCTAGAGCCGGGATTGGCTGAGTCCTGGGAAATCTCCGATGATCAGCGGCGAATTACTTACAAGCTGCGTGACGGGCTGAAGTGGTCGGACGGTGAGCCGATGACGGTGGACGACCTGATCTTCACCTACAGTGACATTATCTTTAACGAGAAAATTCCTACCAGCGTTGCGGATATCTTCCGAGTCGGTGAGCAGGGTTTATTCCCCACGGTTCGCAAAGTGGATGATCAGCGCGTCGAGTTTGCTGCTCCTGAACCGTTTGCGCCCCTGCTGCGGTTCGCGGGCGGCGCGTTTTTGCCCAGACATGCCCTAGAAAAATCGATCCAGACGCTCGATGAGCAAGGCAACCCGCAGTTTTTGTCTACCTGGGGCACTGATGTAAACCCGAAGGAGCTGATTGCCAGCGGCCCCTATCGACTCAAGAGTTACCAGCCGGGAGAGCGAGCAATTTTGGAGCGCAACCCCTACTACTGGCGACGCGACGCAGAGGACAACGCGCAGCCTTACGTGGAGCAGTTTGTCTTTCAGTTTGTTGCCTCAGATGATGCGGCATTAGCGCAGTTTCGGGCTGGCGGCATTGACGTTGAGGGCATTACGCCAGATTATTTTGCGCTGATCAAGCGGGAGGAACAGCGCGGTGACTTTCAAATTTACAACGGTGGCGCGGCGCTCAGCTCGCAGTACATTAGCTTTAACTTAAATCAGGCGCGACGCGACGGCAAGCCGCTCGTTGATCCGATTAAGTCGCGCTGGTTTAACAATCTGGCCTTCCGGCAGGCGGTGGCTCACGCGCTCGATCGCCCAACCATGATCAACAACATCTACAAGGGCTTGGGCGTACCGCAGCATTCCGCCATCTATATCCAAAGCCCTTACTATTTCCCGCCCGAGAAAGGGTTGCCCACCTACGAGTACGATCTGGCGGAAGCCAAAGCGCTGCTTCTCAGCGGCGGATTTAAATACAGCGGCGACAAGCTGACTGACGCAGAGGGTAATCCAGTGCGGTTCACGCTAATTACCAACGCAGGCAACAAGATTCGGGAGGCAATGGGAACGCAGATCAAGCAGGATTTGGCCGCGATTGGCATCCAGGTAGACTTCCAGCCGATCGCCTTCAATACGCTGGTGGGCAAGATGTCAGATAGTCTCGACTGGGAGGCGATTTTGCTGGGCTTTTCGGGCGCGGGCGTGGAGCCGGACGGCGGGCGAAATATCTGGTCGCCAACGGGCAGGCTGCATATGTTTAACCAGTCGCCGAGTCCTGGTCAGCCGCCGCTGGAGGGCTGGCAGGTTTCGGATTGGGAGACTGAGCTAGGCCGACTGTATGTGCAGGGCGGTCAAGAGCTAGATGACAGCAAGCGTAAGGCGATCTACGCTGAGGCGCAGGTTTTGGCTCAGCAGCATATACCGCTGATTTTCTTGATCAATCCGCTAGCGCTCTCAGCTGTCAAAAACCGGATTCAGGGAGTGCAATATGGAGCGCTGGGCGGAGCGCTCTGGAATGTGCATGAGCTACAGCTTGCTCAGGAGTAGGTCGAGGGTTGAATATCTCCTAGATGCTCACGGGTATATTCCCAGAGATTTCTACAGGAGGTTCAGCGATTCAGTTCCAAACTGGAAGTTGGCTTGAAGATTTGCCTGGAAACTTAGCTGGGAACTTAGCTGGGAATCTAGCTGGAATCTAGCCTCAAAAGCAGGTAGATTTCCCTTAACCCAGCCGTCTTCGTTGCGATCAATCTCGCGCCGCTCAGGCTCAGATGAGAGCATTGGCCCGTCCAGACGCGGCGTAACCAGATCTGCATCTGTCAAATCGCGCCGCTCCGCATTGCCAAACTCCTGAGCCAGATTGCCTACCAGCCCGCTCCGCCCCCGAATCACCGCCAGCGCCTCTGCATCCAGCACTGTAGCCACCGCGCGGTCAGCCTGGATCAGCCCATAGCCGCTGGCAAAGTCGAACCCCACGTCAAAATTGGGCGTGCTGGGGTCGTCAATATCAAGTGCGGTTGCCTGCAAGACTCCAGCGATATCGACAGGGCTGAGGCTGGGGTTGGCTTCTAGCAGCAGTGCCGCCACTGCCGCCGCATGGGGAGCCGCCGCCGAGGTGCCGAAGAAATTGGGGAACAGGTCGGCATCCTGGCTAATATCGCGGCCAAAAAAGGTAGTGTTAGTGCCGTCTGGAGCGACGATTGCAGGCTTGAGCCGAATCTCAGGACTCAGCAGCCGTTCGCCGCTAGGCGCTCGCAAAATTGGCGTACCGCCTGCCGAAGAAAAGCTTTCGATTTGGGCAGGACTGCTGCCGTAGGCTGGCGTTTGGAAAAAAGCTGCCGCGCCGACTGCATTTGCGCCTCTGGCATTAGCATGACCAAAGATGGTGCTGCTGGCGGTGTCGTATTCGTCGATGCTGCCGTCGCCAAACGAGACATATTTGATCAAGCCGGGATTGCTGCCGCCTGCGTTGACAATGGCCAGGTTGAAGTTTGTGCCAGGATTTGCCCCAGGATTTGCCCCAGTCTGGCCGCTGTTTGTAAACTGCAAGATCTCGACCGGATCGCGTCCCAGATTATCGCTGATGCTGCGCGCCAGAATATCGCCGTTCTCGTCGAATAGATACAGATCGAGATCAGACTGTGAGCCACCACTGGCGGGATTGAGTGAAAAGAATGGCGAATCCCACTGTAACGATAGGGTTAACGTCTCGCCAACTTCTAGCGAAATGCTTTGAAAATAGTCGATGCCGGAACCGGGATCAAAGTCATGCAGCCTGCCTAGACCGTTGAGTTCCAGACCGGGCGTAAATCTGGACATGTAGGATTCGCGCCCCGAATTGCCCGCTGAGCTAAAGTAGCTGACTCCTGCTGCTGCCACCTGATCGACAGCTTGAGCAATCATGCCGTCTTGAAACATTGGCTCAGCGAAATAGATCACGTCGTCTACAATCACCTGAACTCCGGCCTCTTGCAGCGCCAGAATCCCGTTGGCAAAGGCGGCCTCGCCTTCAAATGCAGTATGAAACGCCAGATCTGCGCCAGGGGCAATATCGTGAATTAGCTGCAACATAGCTCGCCCTTCGTCACTGCCGCCGCTGCCTTCGCGCAGCACCTGGATATCGGCTGGCAGGTCGCCGCTGGCAATATCTCGCGCCGCGCCGCGCCGATTGTCGTAGCTGTCGGAGAGTACGCCGATTCGTAGTCCCGCGCCGCTGAGGTTGAAGTTGCGTCGCGCCTGCTCTGCCCGCACGGAGAGGTCGGCCTGACTGGTGGTGCGCCCTACGTTGCGGATCGGTCGATAGACGGGATTGGCGAACGCTAGGCTCTCTAGCTGATTGAGCTGCGCTAGTGCCGCAGTGGGCAGCTTGCCGGACACCACTGCCCCAAAGCTGGACGCATCCCGGAACCCTAGCGCCTGCAAGTCGTGCAGCAGGCGCTCTGGATCTGGAGAGACGGCATCAATTGCAATCCAGCCGTCGCCGCTCATCAACAGCGATTCTGCGGCTTGATCTGGGGCAGCTTGATTTGCCGTGAGGACAGTCTGGTTGGGCTGCGTTTGGTCACGCTGCGTCTGGTAGCTGCTGAGTACGGTGACAAGCTTGCTGTCTAGTTTCGAGGTGCTTTTGGGTGGAAGGAGCTGGACGGCATCTAAAACGGTATCTGAAATCGTATCTGAGACGGTATCTGAAACTGTATTCAGAATAGATGCCTCTGGCGCTAGTGCAGCGTTAATTTGATCTGCAATGTCATCCTCTGTCATGGCTCAATCTCGTAGAAGTTTAGGTCGGGTCTTTGACAGGCTTGCTGCATCCGCTGATATCTAGGCGCGAGGCTGCTGAGGCTATGCAGCTGTTGTAAAAAAGCCTCTGCTCTGAACAGGAACGGTGATATCATCTTGGGTCTGGCTTGAATACGTTGGGACGATGCTCAGATTGATCAAAGTCAACCTGTAGACAGAAAAACGTCAGACCGGGCAGGCCGCTACAGGCTGAGGGATTGCTGAGCCGAAACGTGGGTGGTGCAGGTTGGGGAATAGAGACGGGCAGAAGCGTTGGATCAAGCTGAGGAGTAGGCACAGATATGAATGTTCCTCCGGCGCAGGTATCCTGACTGGCTTGCCTGATGGCCTCCGCACCGAGTGGCTGGGTGAGTCCAACGGGTGGCGGGGTTTCGGGCACTGCTAGCTCATTGCCAAGTGAATTGGTAACAGTGGGTGGAGAGAGCGGTGGCAGCGCGATGGAGGAAGCAGCAGGACTTATCGGCTCGCACTGCTGTACTGGCAGCAGATCGGCAGCCTGAGTTGAGGTCACATCTGAGAATGGTGCGGTAGGATTAGCTAGCGTGGTTTGGGGGTAAAAGCTGCTGAACGCTGCTAGTGAAAATCCTAATAGTGCGACAGAGCTGAGGGCATGAATGTTCGAGGTTTTGTTCAACATGGGAGTCACCGCTAAATGTTTGCTGTAACTCAAACAATAGGGGAGCTAGATCTGTCTTGCATTCCCGGTTGACGCAGAATTCCTTTGGCAAACTTGCAGGCCACAGGTGGTTTTCTCGCTAGCTCTATTGCAGGAATTGGTAACTGCTTTTTCGTGGTAAATCTCTCTAAACTTACCGTCTGTAGTTCGGGCGCTCCGGAGCGATGGACATGATGTGGTTCATTTGTCGGAACAGGGGCTGCAACGTTTGGCGGATAGCCTGATTGTGGAAAAAGCAAACCAGGAATCACGAATTGCGCTGACCTTCGATCTTGATTTTTCTGATCTTTTGGCAATTAGCGGTGAGTCTTTACTTAGCGTGATTCTGTAGGGTCATTGCCATAGAAGAGGCGCGCTATCGGTTGCGCCGGTAGCCTTTGCGAATATAGCAGCGGATGGGCTGATTACGACACCGGGGGCAGATGGTCGAGCTGGAATAGCGGATGGCTTGTCTGTTGGATGTCTTAATCAGTTTGGCTATAGCTATACGTGGGCAAGGGTGGGGCTAAAAAATTGAGCGATTCTGATTGCTGCACTGTGTTGTGCGGAATTACCATGCGCCTTATTTACGGTATTCCAGCGATTACGTCGTAAGTTAATCCAAGCGATTTCTAAAGAAAGTCGCCTGTTTTGCGGCTGTTTCTCTGTTTCTGTGGTACACATTCTCGTAACTGAAAGCTGTTGCTTTTGGGATAGCTGTTCTGGAGTGAGGGCTAGGGTGATGCGGAAGGTTCTCTGGGCTACATTGGTGGGTTTGAGCGCGATTGGGGTAATTGGAGCTGATGCGGCGGTGGCGCAGGTGGTGCCAGATGTGACGCTGGGCGCTGAGAGTTCGCGAGTTCGGCGAGCCACAGTCCGAGGACGGGATGCGGATTTGATTGAGGGCGGTGCGGCTAGAGGACGCAATCTGTTCCATAGCTTTCAGGAGTTTGGCGTTCGGGATGGCGATGCGGCCTATTTTGCGAATCCAGCCGCAACCGAGAATATTTTTAGTCGCGTTACGGGAAGTAATCCATCGAATATTTTGGGGACGCTGGGCGTTGATGGAACGGCAAATCTGTTTTTTATGAATCCAAACGGAATTCTGTTTGGCCCAAACGCGAGCTTGGATGTAGGCGGATCATTTGCTGCGACGACAGCGAATGCTATTCAGTTTGGTGAGCAGGGCTTCTTCAACGCTACAAATCCTGAAGCACCCGCATTGCTGACGATCAATCCTTCCGCTTTCTTGTTCAATCAGATTCCTATAGCCAATCCCGCTACTATCACAAACCAGGCTAACACTATCTTTGGTCTACGGGTGGGAAATGGGCAGAACTTGCTGCTGTTAGGTGGCAATGTGGAAAACGATGGCGGACGGTTGAGTGCATTTGAAGGGCGGGTGGAAGTTGGATCGGTGGCAGGTATAGGTACTATAGAGCTAAATACTGACGACAGCTTGAGTTTTCCAGCAACATTGGCGCGCGGGGATGTATCATTTACAAATGGTTCACGGGTTGCTGTCGCCTTTAGCGAAGATGGCGATATTGGAGTGACAGCACAAAATATTGAGGTATTGGATAATAGTTTATTGGCGGCAGGAATCTTTATTAATTCAGGAGCTGTAGGAAACCAAGCTGGTAATCTAACGTTAAATGCAACAGGCGATATTCGAGTTCGAGATAGTTCCATCACAAATAATGTAAACTTGGGCGCGACGGGGAACGGGGGAAATTTAATCATTGCAGCTAGATCTCTATCAGTTGAGGAAGGTGCACAACTGGTTGCCAGCACTCGTGGACAAGGAGATGCAGGCAACGTCATCATCAATGCACAAGATCGCGTCTCTTTCGTTGGAAGAAGTGCAGATGGTAAATCTAGTAGTGCTGCCTTCAGTACAGTAGAAGCAACTGGGGTGGGGCAAGGTGGCAATGTAGAGATTACAACTGGCTCGCTGGATGTCCAAGATGGGGCACAACTGGTTGCCAATACTCGTGGACAAGGAGATGCAGGCAACGTCATCATCAATGCACAAGATCGCGTCTCTTTCGTTGGAA
>JAHHHV010000045.1 GCA_019359155.1 Pegethrix bostrychoides GSE-TBD4-15B | reverse complement strand
TGTGCGACGAGTATCACAGAGGTCGGCAAAGGCTTCGACGATAGCAAGTTGAGGCATCGAGGTCAGGGTTTGAGAGATGGCCTAACTACCATATCAGTTTCACAATTGGAATGAAATAGCCCTGGCTTCTTGCCTGGGATAAAGTATTAGGTGTCCAATGCTATCTTCAAGAGTCTGTCTACTGATTCTTGTAAGGCCAGAATTTTGGTCTGTACGACATCCCAGATAATTTCGCTATCTACTTGAAAGTAAGCGTGAGCTAGAATATCACGCAAACCAGCAATTTTTCGCCATTCGATATGGGGATCTTGTTCACGCACCGTCAGAGGAAGATTTTTGACAGCTTCACCAATAATTTGTAGATTGTAAACGACAGCATCAAAAGTCCGATCGTCGGTTTGGAAATCTTGAAAGCTCATACCCTGGGTGTATCGCAAGACCTTCTGGCAGCTTGTTTGAATATCTTGCAAATATAGTCTCGACCTACGCGACATAAATTGCTTCTTTTTGTACTGTCGAGTGAAGCTGAGGGTGGAGCGACTTCCATGTAACGAGATCAACTGAGGCTTTGAGATGATCTTCTAGGTAGAACTTGATATCCATATATCGGTCGAAAGTAACGGGCTGTTCTAAATCCACTAAAATATCGATGTCGCTATCTGCTGTAGCTTCTGCTCGTGCGACAGAACCAAACAATGCCAGTGACCGCACTCCCAACTGCCGAAGCGTATTTCGATGGTCAGTCAGAAACGCTAGCACTTCATCCCGGTTCATGGTTGGCCGTCCTAATCGCTGGCTCTATATGTATCAGCATAGATCAATCTCTCCCTTCACCACCGCCCGAAACCACTCCTCACCCCGAATCGCGTCAAAGTATGAGTTGGTTTTAGTAATTGTAAATCTCAGTACCGGACAAAAGCTTGCAAAAGGATACAGGAGGGGGGTTCATGAGAATTACCACATTCAAAACATGAGACCCCATGCATCAGATTACTCTAATCCGCAAAACTTTGCGGTAATGCAACCAGAGCGTCTTCAACTCTGACGATCCAGCATTGGCAAAGATAGGCATCGGCTTCCCGTTGAATTCGCCCCCGCTTCCAATAGGTGACAAATTCTCCCCTGACACAGCGAAACCCCTGACCAAGTTGCCGAAGTTCAGGGGTTAGCGGTTCAATATCAATCTGCGAGAAGTGGTAGTGGGTTACACCTGTGGAAAGGAGGGATAATCAAAGAGTCGTCTGCCTTGGAGTGTTTGCTATGGTGCTTGAACCCGTTCTTTGTCCAGCTTGTCAAAGTAGCGACATCGTTAAACATGGTCAGTCTGGTGAGGGTAAACAACGCTACAAATGTCGCAACTCAACCTGCGCTCGCTCCACCTTCATCCTCCACTATGCTTACCGGGGCTATCTGCCCGCAGTGAAGCAGCAGATTGTAGATATGGCGCTCAATGGCAGTGGCATAGCCTTCGGCAAGGCTTACGCCTACGTGACACAGCCCGAGTCCTCAACATTAGCAAGACCACTGTGATGGAAACGTTAAAAAAAGCCTCTCTGCTCAAATAGGTGAATGAGACACGACTGGCAGAACTGGAACCGGCTCAAACGATAGTCAAGCTTTGCCAGTGGCAAGAACTCGAGGCTGAAGCCGATGAGATGTGGAGTTTCGTCACCTCAAAGCGGCAACAACGATGGTTGTGGCACGCTGTTGACCACTCTACAGGCGAAGTATTAGCCTATGTGTTCTCTGATCATCAAGATAGCGCCTTATTGCAACTTCAAGAGCTGTTAACACCCTTTGGGATTATGCAGTTCTACACAGATGACTGGGGAGCATACAAGCGTCATCTTGAGCCAGCGTTTCATACCGTTGGCAAGCGTCATACTCAGACTATTGAGCGAAAGCATCTGACACTGCGGACTCGGATTAAGCGCTTAGCTCGCAAGACCATTTGCTTCTCGAAGTCACTACTGATGCACGATACAGTCATCGGACTATTCATCAACCGCTATGAATTTGGTGTGAATGTTTAACCTTGATCCACAGGTTCAGCCCATTACCGGCAGCGTCATACTCGCTCCAATTGCGAATGCGATAGGATGTTTTGGGTTTTGTTTTCATAGCCGAGTACGAGGGTAGGGCTTCTCAATCGGTGATTTTTACCCCTATCTCGTACTGTTTATGCAACAAAGCCCCTTTGAACTGAAATTTTGGCTGGCTGATCCTCGGCAGGATAGTCAAGTAACCAGTAACATCGGTTTTGAGATTTATCGCACCTTTATCAAACATCAGATCCAGATTTTATAACGAACGGCTGTTGCAGCACTTGCCGCAATACTGGCTGCAATACTGGTCATCACAAGGGCAAAAGTTTAGATCCAGATATAGCTTTCTGTTTGCTCTAAAGTAGAGTTAGATGGTCTAGAAGCTTGGTGAGGAAAGGTCATGTTGAGTCAATTGCCGAACCGTGTCACCAGTCCAGCTTGGTGGCAACTAATCAATTGGATTGCTGATCCACTGGGATTTCAGGACAGATGCTGCCAGAGATATGGCGACATCTTTTCCCTACAGTTGGGCGGACTTACCTCTGTTGTGGTGATTGGAAATCCGCAAGCGATTCAGGAAATCTTCAACCAGGATGCCAAGTTTGATATTGGGCGCGCCAATGCACTTGCAGAACCGCTGATTGGACAAAACTCGCTCATGTTAATGGACGGTGATCGGCATCGACGCGAGCGAAAATTATTGATGCCTCCTTTTCATGGAGAACGGCTCCAGACCTATGCTAGCCAGATCTGCCACATTACTAACCAGGTTGCCAGTCGGTGGCAGATCGGCCAACCGTTTGTGGCGCGGTCGGCCATGCAGGTGATCAGTCTAGAGATCATTCTGCAAATTGTCTTTGGTTTGAGTCAAGGAGAGCGCTATCAGCAGCTCAAACTGCTACTGACCGATTGGATCAATATGATAGATTCGCCCCTGCGCTCTAGCATGTTATTTTTCCGGTTTTTACAACAAGATTGGGGGAACTGGAGTCCTTGGGGGCAGATGAACCAGCGGAAACGCCAGGTGCATGACCTGCTGCAGGCCGAAATTGAGGAGCGAAGGACGATAGTAGCTTCAGATCGCACTGATGTGCTGAGTCTGATGATGGCCGCGCGTGATGAAGATGGGCAGGCGATGACGGATGCCGAATTGCGTGATGAACTACTGACGATTTTGTTTGCTGGGCATGAAACGACTGCCACAACATCGGCTTGGTCACTTTATCAGGTTCATCAACAGCCCGAAATCCGTGAAAAGCTGCTGCGAGAACTGGATAGTTTGGGAGAGCAGTTAGGAGACAAGGTATCTCCACTGGAAATTGCTCAGCTTCCCTATTTGACCGCTGTTTGTCAGGAAACGCTGCGGATGTATCCGGTGCTGCCGATTATTTTCCCCCGCATTGCCAAAGTGCCCGTCACGATTGGAGGATATCAATTTGAGGCTAATACAACTTTAGCGCCGACAGTTTATCTGGTGCATTATCGGGAAGATCTCTATCCTCAGGCTCACCAGTTTCAGCCAGAACGGTTTTTGGAACACCAATATTCCCCGGCTGAATATTTTCCATTTGGGGGTGGGAGCCGCAGATGTTTAGGGTATGCCTTGGCGCAGTTGGAAATGAAGCTGATCTTGGCAACGATCCTGTCCAAGTATCAACTGGCTCTGGCAGAGGATAAACCTGTCAAACCGCAGCGTCGTGGGTTTACGCTGGCTCCTGTGGGTGGAGTCCGGATGGTGATGACTGGGAGGCGATAGAGCTGCGAGAGGTTCTGTTCTGGTTCATCGAGTCCTAGCAAAAGTCATCTCAGCTCTAGCAATCCTTCTGTACTCGCTTACCATTTGATGGTGAGGTGATGCATTCAAGCAAGATCGCGCAGTTTTTCCAGAAAATTCTCTGCAATCCTTCTGCAACGCCTGCAATTGGCCATGCAGCTCGATGCAATCACAATGGATGGCATCACCTTAGAATGTTGTCTATCAACAAGGCTTTTGTCATAGAGAAATTCTTCGATCGGCAGACAGCCTGTAGGGGTGCAGATACAGCATTGCAGTTTGAGCGGCAGACTAGAGAACTGCCAAGTTGGGGTGTTTCTAGCCTATGTCAGCCCGCAAGGGCACAGCTTAATTGACCGTCGTTTATATCTACCTCAGTCTTGGGCAAGTGACCTCGACAAGCGAGGCAAAGCTGGCGTACCCAAACCCATTCAATTTGCCACTAAACCACAACTGGCAAAACAAATGTTGCAATCAGCCTTTGAGGATTTTCTTAAACAAATACTTAAGTCCTAATTTAATCTGGTAACGAAATGTTTCAGTTTATCCCAGTTTAGAATAACGTTAATATCTCATTATTTTTATCTTAATGACTGTCCTGTAAGCTCCGAGGCATAGTGTTTGCTATTAAAACTATGTCTATTCGACTAGCTCACAAACCGAGGTTTCTGAGCGCCCTGAGCAAGCGATGGAAAACCTTTACCTCCCTGTTTCTCTCCAGTTTTGCAATTGTGCTCTTGGTAACGGCTTGTGTCGCCGATCCCAGTCAAGTTCAAAATGCTTCTCCCGGAGCATCAACTGCTGCTGGCGGTAGCGCCGACTCAATTACTGTTTATACCGCGTTAGAAGACGATCAGATCAAAGAGTATCTGGCCTCATTCCAAGCAAAGTATCCAGACATTAAAGTTAATATTGTTCGCGATTCAACGGGTGTAATCACAGCGAAACTACTAGCTGAAAAAGACAACCCGCAAGCTGATGTGGTTTGGGGAACTGCCGCATCCAGCCTACTCGTCGCTGATCAACAGGGCATGTTAGAACCCTATGCGCCTGCTGGCCTAGATAAAGTTTCTGAAAAACTGCGCGACGATCGCAATCCACCGCACTGGGTCGGCATCGATGCCTGGATGTCAGCCTTTTGCGTCAATACTGCCGAGCTGAAAGAAAAGAATCTGCCGATGCCTAAATCCTGGGCAGATTTGACGAAGCCGGAATACAAAAATCAGATCGTCATGTCCAACCCAGCCTCGTCGGGAACGGGATTCCTGTCCGTTTCGGCAATGCTGCAAATGAAGGGCGAGCAAGACGGCTGGAAATATTTGGATGGACTGCACCAAAATGTTGCTCAGTATATGCATTCGGGTTCACGCCCTTGCAAAGCTGCGGGAGCAGGCGAATATCCAATTGGCATTTCGTTTGACTATCGTGCCGTCAAGCAAAAGAACGATGGTGAGCCGATTGAACCCGTGTTCCCCACCGAAGGATCGGGCTGGGATATTGAGGCCAATGCGCTAGTCAAAAAAACGACCATCAAGCCCGCTGCCAAGACTTTCTTGGATTGGGCGATCTCAGAAGATGTCTCGAAGAAATATGCTGAGAATTTTGCGGTGACGGCAATCAAAACAGATGTGCCAATTCCCAAAGGCTACCCGGCTGATCCACTGAAACAGCTCGCCAAAAACGACTTCAACTGGGCGGCCAGCAACCGCGATCGCATTCTGGAAGAGTGGACCAAACGCTACGACACTAAGTCAGCACCGAAAGAAGGTTAATAGCATCGCTGATTCTGTCTATCCCTCGGTTGATTCAATTCAATCGAGGGTAATTAATCTACCTGCCCTAGAGAACTACCATGAATCCCTCTGAGCAACCTGCATTAGCAGTCACTAGCCTGCAACCTGCGACCACGCCATCCCGCCAAACTTCTGCTTATGGGGTAGTCGATGGTTTAGCTGAACCAGAACCCTATCTGCGGATCGAAGATATCAACAAATCGTTCGGCAACTTTGTGGCGCTGAAAAATATCTTCTTGAATGTCTATCCCGGTGAATTTGTCTGTTTGCTGGGACCCAGTGGCTGCGGTAAAACGACGCTACTGCGGATTATTGCTGGACTTGAGGAACAGACCAGTGGGCGGGTGATCCAGGGTGGTAAGAATGTTTCAAACCTGCCACCTGCACAGCGGGACTTCGGCATTGTCTTCCAATCCTATGCGCTGTTCCCCAATCTGACGGCTACTCAAAATGTCGCCTATGGGCTGCAAAATGCCAAACGTCCCAGAGCAGAAATCGATCGCCGCGTCGCTGAACTTTTAGAGACTGTCGGCTTAACTGGCATGGGGCAAAAATATCCGTCTCAGATGTCGGGTGGACAGCAGCAGCGCGTCGCTCTAGCCAGAGCCTTGGCACTGTCCCCCGGCCTGTTGCTGCTTGATGAACCGCTCTCGGCACTCGATGCCCAAGTGCGCGTGAAGCTGCGGACTGAAATTGCCTCGCTGCAAAAGCGGCTGGGCATTACCACCGTGATGGTGACGCATGATCAAGCCGAAGCTTTAGCCATGGCAGATCGGATCGTGGTGATGGACAAAGGCTACATCGCTCAAGTGGGCGCACCCCGTGCCGTCTACCAGCATCCCCGCAATCCATTCGTGGCCAACTTTATCGGCGTGATGAATTTCCTGCAAGGGGTGGTCGTAGCACCCGATCAGGTGCGCTGCGGTAATCTGGTGCTGCTGACTCCCAACAATCAGGCTGCTGTGAATCAACCGGTGCGGATTGCAATTCGGCCTGAAGATATTCGCGTTCTGTCCGTGGCAGAAGCCCAGACCCATTCCCAGAACGTGATCTCGGCTGAGGTGCAGAGCATGGAATATATGGGGACGGGCTATTTGGTCACTTGCGCCCCAGACGGCAACGCTAAAGATCAAATCACCATCGACCTCTCGACCTTTGAGTCGGGAGCCTTGGGATTAGAACCCGGCTCAACCCTGCGACTCTATTTGCCTCCTGATCAGGTGCAGGTGTTTGCTGCCGAGTAAATTACCACTGACTCTATCGAACACTGTCCAGCTCTGAAGACCTTGTTGAAGCTTGCCAAGAGGTTTTATGACCGTCACAACCCCCAAATTTCCTACACCGAATCCGCTGTTTCCTAAGCGTCAGCAGGTCGTGACGCGAGAAGACTGGCTGATGCGCATTCTGCTCGGTCTGGGCACGCTCTGGCTGCTGGTAGGTGTCGTGTTGCCGCTATTCCCGATGATCGGACGCAGCTTTTTCGATCCCAACGGCAACTGGATTGGGCTGGCCAACTATGTCAAGTATCTCACCACACCTTCGCTAGTTTCGGCCTTCTTCAACAGCTTCTTCATCGGTGCGATGAGCATGATGATTGCGGTGGGGCTGGCCTTCCTCTATGCCTATGCTCTCACCCGGACTCAAATGCCCGGTAAACTGGCCTTCCGAGTGCTGGGAATGCTGCCGCTCTATATTCCGCCACTGGCTCACGCGATTGGGCTGATCTACTTATTTGGCAACAAAGGTCTGGTGACAACCGGATTCTTAGGAGTCTTCCCCAAGTGGGATATCGGGCTGTATGGGCCAGTTGGGATCATTATCGGTGAAGTACTCTACTGCTTTCCACAGGCGCTGGTGATCATGATTACAGCGCTGAGTCTCACCGATGCCAGACTCTATGAAGCCGCAGAAGTTCTAGGCAGTACGCCACTCAAAACCTTTTTCACGGTCACATTGCCCAGCGTCAAATATGGCTTAATCAGCGCTCTATTTGTCTGCTTCACGCTCGCCTTCACCGACTTCGGTGTACCCAAAGTGGTAGGTGGTAACTTCAACGTTCTCGCAACTGATATCTACAAACAGGTGATTGGTCAGCAGAACTTTTCGATGGGTGCAACTGTCAGTGTGTTTCTGTTGGTGCCAACTGTGATTGCCTTCGTGGTCGATCGAATTATTCAGCGTCGCCAAACGGCGCTTGTCAGCGCCAAAGCCGTGCCGCTCCAGCCGAAATCCCATCCGCCGCTCGATTGGCTGATGTTTGGCTTCTGTGCTCTGGTGGCGGGCTTCACGATAGCTGTGCTGCTGGTGATTATCTTTGCCTCGCTGGTGAAGGTCTGGCCCTACGACCTGACGCTAGGGTTCAAAAACTATGACTTTAGCACGGTGGGCGGTGGCGGCTATCGGGCCTTTTGGAACAGCATCCGTATGTCATTCTACACGGCAATTGTGGGCACGGTGGCCGTGTTTATGGGAGCCTATTTGGTCGAAAAGGGCAGAGGTATGAAGTGGTTGCGATCAGCCAACTATTTTCTCTCAACCCTGCCCCTCGCCTTACCTGGACTAGTGTTGGGTCTGTCCTATGTTTTCTTCTTCAATAACAAAATTTGGTGGATCCCATTTACCAAGATTGCTATCTACAACCCGTTTAACGGCATCTACGGCACGATGGCAATTCTCGTACTCTGCAATGTTATCCACTTTTATACAGTTTGTTTCTTAACGGCCAACACGGCATTAAAGCAAATTGACCCTGAGTTTGAGGCTGTTTCGGCTTCGATGCGCGTGCCGTTCTATAAAACCTTCTGGCGAGTGACAGTACCGCTGTCGCTGCCTGCGATCCTGGAAATTGGCATCTACTATTTTGTCAACGCCATGATCACGATTTCAGCCATCGTCTTTCTCTATCCGCCCTCTCTACCTCTAGCGGCGGTGGCAATTGTGAATATGGATGATGCGGGTGATATTGCGGCGGCGGCAGCCATGTCCACGCTGGTGGTCTTAACTAGCATTGGTGTGCGGATCCTCTATTGGTTGTTCACAAGAGGTTTACAGCAGCGGTCGCAGGCTTGGTTGCAGCGGTAGCACAAGATAATTTGTAGGCCAATACACAAGCTAATACACAAGTAACATCACAAGCGAGGTGAAGCAATGCCGAAAATTGAGCTAGTCGTCTGCGATATGGCAGGGACAACGGTGAGAGATGATGACGAAGTGCAGCGCTGTTTTGCCGAGGCGGCTGCCGCAACTGGGTTGGAAGCTGATCCAGATAAACTACGGTTTATGATGGGGTGGTCGAAGCGATCAGTCTTTCAAACACTCTGGCAAGCGCAGCTCGGAGCCGATCATCCAGACTGCGAGACCAATGTCGATGCTTCATTTGCTCGATTCAAAACCATTCTGGAAAATTATTATCATAATCAGCCCGTTTCTCCCACCGAAGGTTGTCTAGAACTATTCGATTGGCTGAAGGCGCAGGGCATTAAAATCGCACTGACGACAGGCTTTTACCGCGAGGTGGCAACCATCATTCTCGATCGGTTGGGCTGGAGTCAAGGCTTGAATCAAGACTATGTTGGCTCATCTGATAGCATCATCCAGGCTTCAATTACGCCATCCGAGATCTATGGCAACGAAGGGCGTCCGGCTCCATTCATGATTCAGAAGGCGATGTATCGCTTGGCTATGACAGACTCGAAGCAAGTGATTAACATCGGCGATACTCCATCAGATATTGAGTCAGGATACCATGCCAACTGCTTGCTGTCATTGGGAGTTACCAACGGCACTCACAGCCGAGAACAACTCATGGCTTACCCTAATGATGGATTGTTAGCTGGAATTGGCGAATTGAAGGAAACAATCTTAAGCTTGAATTGATCGATTAATACTATGCGTAATCACACAGACATTGCAATTGTCGGAGCTGGAATTGTCGGACTGGCTCATGCCCTCGCGGCAGCCAAACGAGGTCTGCGAGTCGTGGTGTTTGAACGTCATGCTCAGGCAGTAGGCGCTTCAATTCGCAACTTTGGCATGGTTTGGCCCGTCGGACAGCCAACCGGACTCCTGCTAGAGCGAGCCTTGCAGTCACGGCAAATTTGGCTGGAGCTATCGGCGGCAGCAGGTTTTGCGTTGGAACAATGCGGCTCGCTGCACTTGGCCTATCGAGCGGATGAACTAGCGGTGTTGGAAGAGTTTGTAACCACGACAGCGGGCCAGGGCTATGCGGTAGCGCTGATGACAGCGGCTGAAGTGGCTGACAAGAGCCGAGCTGCAATCACTGATGGTCTGCTGGCTGCGCTCTGGAGCGAGACCGAATGCACGGTGGATCCGCGCGAAGCGATTGCCCAACTTCCGGCCTATCTGACCGAAACCTATGGCGTTGAGTTTCACTTCGAGCAAGTGGTCACCGAGATTACCCCGCCGCAGGTCGTGGCCGGCCAGCAAACTTGGGAGGCTGACCAGATTTTGGTCTGTAGTGGAGCCGATTTTGAAACGCTCTATCCAGCTCTCTATGCCAACAGCGGGCTGACCAAAGTGAAGTTGCAAATGATGCGAACAGCTCCCCAGCCGCACCACTGGCGGATTGGGCCATCACTCTGTGCCGGATTGACGCTTACCCACTATGGCGCATTTGCCCACTGTGCATCGTTAGCAGCGCTCAAGACTCGAATTGAAACGGAGACGCCTCATTTTCCGCGCTGGGGGATTCATGTGATGATGTCGCAGAATGCGTTGGGTGAACTGGTGCTGGGCGATTCGCACGAATATGGACTCAATCCTGACCCGTTTGATCAGGCTGAAATCAACACCTATATTTTGGATTACTTGCAGCAATTCGCCCAAGCACCGAGTTTTGACATCGCCGAAACCTGGCATGGCATCTATGCGAAGCTGCCTGGTAAAACGGAGTTTATCGCTCAGCCTGAGCCGGGAGTCACGGTTGTGAATGCTCTCAGTGGTGCAGGTATGACGCTTTCGTTTGGCACTGCTGAATTTGTGATTGCAGGCTTGAGTTAACTCAAACCGATCGCGGATATCTCGAATCAGATCGCTGAGGCTCGCTTTTTCGTTGGGATTCATGCCAGAAGCAGGTTCATCCAAGAGCAAAAGCTGCGGTTTGAGTGCCAGAGTCCGAGCCAGTTCGAGTCGTCGCTGATCACCGTAAGCCAGATTGAGGGAAATGCAGTAGCTGAAAGTTTCTTTGGCAAATTGAATGTCACTACAACAGCCCAGAACCGCTTAAGTCAACTGTCCACTTTCTTAGGGGCAGGTCAATCAAGCGCATGAGAGCTTATCCAGATTCGCCGTTGGGTTCTGTCATTAGTTTGCACTGACTGCCCTCAACCTACAAGAGATTATGTTAGCCACGTACTATGACCACAAGCGCTCATAGTTATTTCTCTGCTTCAGTAAATGGGGAACAAATATCTATTAAACAACCATTTGGATCGACGGTTAAGAATCGACGCTGCCCATAAAACTCGTTTCTGAGTTCTTGAACGATGCGAAGTCCCATAGCTACTGCCTTTTCATAGACAAGATCGACTGCGGGAACCACAAACGTCACATACATACCTGATGGAGCAGTTCGATACTCTTGTGGAACCAGGCTATGACTGCGAAGAATAATTCCAAACTCTAGTTCTTGATTTGACGGACTACGAAGTTGAACATACCAATCACTGTCATAACTTACCTCAAAGCCAAGCAAAGCCACATAGAAATCTCGGCTTTCTGTAAGTCGATCGGAGCAGATGTTTGTAAAAATGCGACTAAAGCTCATAACTACTCTCCATCATCGATCCGATAGGGCAAACGTTTGAGTGAAACCTTGTCCAGACATGGAACTAAGGTTAAGCCACGCTTTTATACAGATACGGGAGTGCATAGCTCAACGAGCGTTCCATCCGGTGTACGCAAATACGAGACGATTTGACCCCACGGTTTTTGAGATGGGGCTGAAAGTTCCTTAGCCCCATGGATAAGTGCGCTTTGATGCGCGGCGTGTACGTCGGAAGTGACAAGTCCAATTTCTATGCCCAAGGGTTGCTTGGATTCGCTAGCTCGAACATGACCTTCAGGAAAGTTCATCTCCCCAAGCTCATGAGCAGCAAACGCAAGTGTGGTTTCTCCAGTGTTCATCTCGCCATAGTCACCGGACTCATGGAGAAACTTCTGCTCCAGACCAAAGGCTTGATTGAAGAAGTGGAGTGAATCTACCACGTTAGGAACATAGATGATCGTGTAGCCAAGTTTCATGATGACTTTCAAGCAAATGATGGACAGCGGATGCTTGGAGAATTATAGCTTGCAACTTCGACGGCTACTAGTATTGAGGAATTTAATGAGGCTAACGACCAAGCTCACCCGCCGCAGATAACCTTTGCTACTCACAGATAAACTCTCGACGGTCGGTGTGCATGGGCATTGTTGGGCGGCGCGTCTACCAAATCAACCATTAATATCAATATTAGATAGAAAACGTTCAACATCTGTTTTGTTTGCTTGATATGCATCCCAAAGACAGTGACCTGCTTGATCCCACTGCGGATGAGATTTCTTCTGTTGCCGATACTCATGAAAACGCTTATGAATAAAACGCAACACGTTAGGCCAAAGAATTTGAGGCACATTAGGATACTTTTCGGTCACATCAGAATTATGATCGCGCCCCAAACATAGCAAGGAAACGTAGTATAGCTGGTTGGAGTAGATACCTCGCTCATAAAGAGATTTTGAGACTAGCTTGCTCTCTGCTTCTGGAAAAGCACCAAGTGCCCGAACAACCCTGAGCATATTTTGCCTTTTTGGATTAGTCCAAGGACCATTTAAATTGCAAATACCGCTTTTGACTTCAGCGAGTGCAATATATGACTTTTCCTTAACAGCAGTAAAGTGTTCCTCGTCGTGCATTGGGTTTTCAAGATTCTCACCTCGGTACGGAAAGCGTACTGCGAGGATATCAACATCAGTTTCTTGGTTGCTGCCTCGATCTGGATGGACAACGAAATTTGGTATGGTCAAAAATCCATTAAGCCTGAGATACCAATAAGCAAGTTGTTCTGACTTGATTTGCATTTGATCTTTTTCAGAAAATTTTCTATTTGTTCCTAACAAATAACTTTAAGGTATCGTCCACACAGATAATTTAGCAGCCCAACTATTAATAGACTGAAAGTTTCCGCCTGAGATCCTGTAGTAGCTGAATAGGCAGAATGAGTCGGCATAACACCTCAGATTCGGCACTTAGGCAGAATCTTTCCGTATAATACGCTTCCTTACCCCGTTAGGCAGAAGCTTTCCGCATATCTTCGCAATATCTTCGCAGTTGCACAAAGGGCAGTTCCTCTCCGCCTGCACGATGCCTCAACTGCCCGCATGCTCAGCCAAAGCTTACCAAACGTAAAAATTCTCCCCTTCCCACTTGCGCTAAACCAGAGTTTCAGCTTATGATTTTCCAACTGATTGCGTGAAGCGATCAGGACAGGTAAAAGCTTAAGGCGTCGCTGACTAGAAGTGGTGACACACCGCTAGCCAGCTAACCCGGCCTCCTGATTAGTCCCAGAAGGCAAGGCTGAGTCGATTTTACATCGCGCTCGCTTCGTTTTACACGCATGTGGTTAGGTGACTCTACGCCTTAAGCTTTCAAACCCATAACCAAAAATACGAGGTGAATATCATGTCTACAGAGTTCAACGAACGTCTGAGTGAGCCGCTTGGCCATCAGGCGCAGATTTGGATTGTCGGAACCCGTGAGCAGGTGAACCACATCATCAGCGAAATGTACGTCAAGCAGATGATTACTGATCGAGGGCAATTCTCGCTGTTGGTTCCCGCACCGTTCGCGCAGGGTAAATTCATGAGCGTGCTGCTGCGATAGCCCAGCTAGTTTGCACAATGCTCTGCTGCCAACTCAGCGACTCCAGCTTTGGTGGCAGAGCAGAATACCACCGACCGCTAAACCATCGCAGCCAATACTCAAAGCTGCACCGCCGAACCGCGCCAGTCCCCCCCTGCAAAGCATCAGCGCTATCTCAACCATCCGCCGCCATACCCAAACGGTCAGCGCCGATACTCAGCTCTAGGTCAGCGCTCCACAACTAACCAGCCACCGATAGCAAAACCTGAGAGCGCGAACCATAGACCGTAATCGTGATGACCTGAGCCTCTAGCAAGCTGCTCCCTAAATCCCCTTTGCTTGAATGCCCGATAGAGCTATGTCCTGAGGGGCTTTGAGCCGGAGTGGGTTCAGAAAGTCCCCCTTTCTTAAATGCCCATTAGGGCTATGAATTGGGAGATTTAGGGGACTGACAGCACTTGTGTGTACACGTACTCTATGTTCGAGGTCACCCGTACTTAGCGCGAAGGGTCGCCTCAATTAAACCGCCCTGAAAAGGATTACGAGCCCTTGCCTCTTGTTTTTGGCCCCACCACCAGAGCAAACTGCTGACCCCAACGAGCAAGAGTTCAAGCAACACAGCGGCTTGCCAGGGTGGTACAGGTAGAAGAGTGAAAAGCATGAATAAAGAGGTAAGCCCGACCCCAGCGAAGCCTAATACGATCGGGGCTGTGCAGAACCAAGGCAATGCTAATATTGCAACAAATTTGAGCCATTGTTTTTCTGGTTCTGCCTGAAAGCGATACCAGCTTCCAATGCCCAGTCCCGCCAGAATGCCTATACCGTAAGAAGAGCCAGCGAGAATGAAAGCGAAAGCGCCAGCGAAAACGAAAGCGAAAGCGACAGCGAAAGCGACAGCGACAGCACCAGCGTCAGCGAAAGCGCCAGCGAAAACGAAAGCGAAAGCGACAGCGACAGCGAAAGCAAAAACGACAGCGACAGCGACAGCGAAAGAAACAGAAACAGAAACATAAACAGCACCAGCAACAGCGACAACGCCAGCGACAGCGACAGCGCCGGAAACAGCGCCAAAAAAAGCGCCAGAAACAGAAACAGCAAGAGCGAAAGCGAAAACGAAAACGAAAACGAAAGCAACAGCGAAAACGAAAGTAACAGCGAAAGCGACAGCGCCAGCGAAAGTAACAGCGAAAACGAAAGCAACAGCGACAGCAACAGCGAAAGTAACAGCGCGTGCACTTCTAAAAAAATTGAAGATAGTCACTATACCTAGCCAAACGAGATCCTTCTGAAAAAGTTGATGTAATTCAAAAAAATAGGTTTGCAACCCCAGTATTCCCAGCTTGACAAATAAGCTGGGTTCCCAAGGTTCTTCAATTCCATTCGCTAAAACTGACCAAAATATACCAATGACAACGACTGCGAACCCCATTATTCCCGTCATAGTATCGACATTGACGACTACAGCAGTATGCCATATACCGAAAGCAGCAAGTAGAGAAAGCAATGCTGCAATGGACAAAATGATTCGATAGTGTCCACTGGTTTTGAATTCGTACTGCACTGACTGAAAAATGTTAATCCAATGATTTGAGTCAGGCACCTGAGAACTCTCTATTATGTTATGAAGTAATTCAAGTTGCATCCTGACAGGTAAGCCAGAGAATAAAATTCGCCATACCGATGATGAATTTTCAACTTGTCCCAATACCATGTTCAATGTCTCCAAACATTGCGCGTCAAGCTGAGGAGCTGAATCATGTCCTGTTAGCAGTTCTACTTTTGTCACTGACCACTTTTTGAGGAATGAAGCTTGATCAAAGAGCTGAATTCCACAAACCGGAATTACTAATCGAGGATCAAGCGAAGGCACGGGTTGAGGAATGGCGGAGAATTTGATTTGAGATAGTAGGTAAGCAATTCGACCTGCTATGACGGGTAATGTTGAATCAGTTGGTTCATTGAAGGGTTGCCAAACCCAGTCCAGGCGCTCCAGTTTTCTCTGTTCTGCTGAAAGGTGATAGTCCCGCAGCCGGTCTTCTATTTCTGGTCGAGGGAGTAATGTTGCTAAATGAATTGCAGCTCGTCCCCAAAACTGCTGTTCATCTGATTTGTCAAACCAAATTGAGTCAACAATTGCTGCTGCTGAATCAGGTGTTCCAATTTCTAGTAAGTCGTCTAAGGCTGAAACAGAGCTTCCTAGAGATCGTTGGCGAAGATAAGGCACTGCTAAATCGCCCATCCGGATGAGTGGCTGGCGAATTTCTGATTGTTCTGATAACTGACTGCTTAGCACTCGTGCTGCTTCTGGCAAATTTGTCAGTGAAAGTGCATTTGCTGCAAATATTATATGGTTTTGGTTTTGACTGGTTTCTAGTGTGTTTACAAGAAACTGAAATACTGCTCTGCCTCTAGGGCGGTTACTTGCTGCTACTGCTCCAAAAGCTTTAGTAACTTCATCCTTTTCGCTAATAGTACCGACCCATCCCTTAAAGTAATCGATGATCGATTCTGCCTTCTGTTGATCGACCTCTTGAGCATCGGCAAGACATTCAAACCCTAAGACCCTATCCTGTTGGTAAATGTCCATAATCAGAGCTGTACTGTCTCCAGCAATACCACACCACAGCTTTACGACCTCTCGCCAAGTAGTAGGGTCTTGCTGAAAAAACTGAATCAGGTCATGAGGTTTATCGGCTAGAGCCACAGCCGCAAAATACTCTTGCAGCGTCAAATGTGCAAACTGATAGCGATCACCCCCATCAATTTTGAGAAACAGCCCACTCCGTTCCACCAGTTCATCGAGCAGGGGAATCGTATCGCGGTCGGGGTCAAGGTTCAAACTCGGCAGGAGCTGTTTGATTTTCTCCAATACCACCGGATAGTCAATGCTGCGACGATCCTGTTGTTGAAGCGACCCTGCCTGCTGTTGGTGCAGCGCCAAATATTGTAATACCCGCCGTTTGTCACCCCCTCGATACCGATTATGCTGGTCTTGCCATTGCTCTAATAAAATGCGGGTGGACTCTTGGTAAAACTCAGACCGAGAGCGTGGCAGCTCAAACGATAGATCGGTGTAGAGATGAACAATAATTGTCAACAAGAGCGGGTTGCGAGCCAAAGCCATAATCCGAGGGCGGTCGCGCAGAGTTTGCATGAGTTGATCAATCGACTTTCCAGCCGGGATTTCCTGTTTCCATGCATCTAGAAATCGCCGCATTTGCTGATCGGTAAACTCTACTACCTCTAACGTCTGGTCAGTATCATGAGCAAACTCGTTGTCATAGACCGCAGTACGGCAAGTTACAATCAAGCGGCAACGTTGGCGCTCATCCATGCTCTTCAGCAAATCACTGATGCGCTGTACCAAAACAGGACGAACTCCACTATTCACCTCATCCAGTCCATCCAGCAATAGCATTAGCTTGCCTTTCTGAAGGCTATGCCGCACAAAGCGGTCTGCATTGGGAAACCGATTACGCTTAAACGCCTCTACAATCGCGGCAATCAGTTTTTCCTCCGTCAGCTCTGGATCGCTCAAACGGTGCAGCTCCACCAAAACCGGCACAGGTCGATTCTCCAATCCAGGCAACCGCCCTTTGCCGTAGGAAAACGCCACATGCCTCAACAGCATAGTTTTTCCTGATCCTGGAATTCCAGTAATCATCAGTCGGCGATGTTGAGCAATCGCCCCGTAAGCATCCACCTGATCACTATCGCTTGTCCCAGCCACCTTCAACGGCACATAGATCTTGCTCATCTCCAGCGGCTTTTGATTCACGCGAAACGGGATTTTGAGATGCTGATAATTCTCCACCAACGCTTCGCGATAGCGCTGAAGTGCCACAGTTTCAAATAGGGTTGTGCCTGCAAAGCGGCTATATACCCAGTTGTCGATCGCTTTGACCAGCGCCATCCATGCTTTGCCAATAGCACTCTGAAACCACCCTGCTACAGCAATGACAATAATTCCAACGAAAGGAACTAACAGACCATTCTCAGTCAACTTCTCCCAAACAGTTTTAAGGTTTTGCTTCTTTACCTTTTCTTGCTGGCTATATTCGCGGTCATAGGTTTTGCTAATTTCAAGCTTTGCCTTGGTAGGGTCAGTTTTCCAGTCAGGATGCTTTTCTTTGAACAGGTCGATTGCGTGGGTCGTCCTTCTAGGAATGTCATCTGCAACATCATCCTGAGCAAGCTGCTTAACCTCCTCACACAACGCCTGTGGAACAGCGCAATCATTTTTGAGAGATGGTGAGACAGTCTGTGACTGTAGCGGTGTGACTGTTCCAAGCACTAAAGAGAGTGAAAGCATCAGCAAAAACAGGCTCAAGAGTCCATAACGTTTGAACTTTCTTGAAATTAACTCTCTGATCAGCGAAGGTTGGCCAGGGAACATACTAATTCTTTTATTTGCCTTGTTCCCCTGATTATCGAGGACAGATCCAATGACTGGCAAGCATTAATCACAGCGAGAGGATTTTACACTGTACTACCAGATCAGGCGGCAAGCAGTTTGATTTCACCTCGCCCAGCGGGAACGCTAGCAGCGTACTTTCACTGTCATCAGGCCATCTCCCATGCCATATCAAGACCTCAACGCCAGCCTCACTGATGCCGACCGCCAAGCCATCAAGCAAGCTATCGCCACCATCCAGCAAAAGCTGCCCTTCCTGATCACCCTCAGCGCCGAAGACCGCAAGCGGCTCTACAAAATGGGCGACAAACGCCTCGCCTTCGTCCAAAACAGCCTCAACGTCGCCCAAAGCAACCGCAACATCCTGCCCGCCAGCTTCGACCTCGATGGCTTCAGCAACGACTACCACCTCAGCGCCGACCTCAGCGAACTCCTGATGCTGCTCAACCAGCTCACCGAACAGGTAGACGACACCCTGATGGCCGTCAGCAGCGAAGCGATGGGCAGCAGCCTCACCGTCTACGACTACGTTAAAACCGCCGCCAAAAAGACCCCCGGACTCAAAGCCATCGCCGAGCAGCTCGGCAGCCTGTTTAAAGCCATCAGAACCAAGACCGCCAAACCTGCCACTACCGCCACCGCACCTGCCAACTAAACGCCCCAAACGCAGAGCATCCCGCCCCATGCTCTGCATCTCTCGCCCCAACAATTCTGCATCGGTGCCCCAGCTCAAACCATCGCAGCCAATACTCAAGGCTGCACCGCCGAACCGCGCCAGTTCCCCAACCCCCTGCAAAGCATCAGCGCCAATATCCCAACCATCCGCCGCCATACCCAAACGGTCAGCGCCGATACTCAGCTCTAGGTCAGCGCTCCATAACTAACCAGCCACCGATAGCAAAACCTGAGAGCGCGAACCATAGACCGTAATCGTGATGACCTGAGCCTCTAGCAAGCTGCTCCCTAAATCCCCTTTGCTTGAATGCCCGCTAGAGCCATGTCCTGAGGGGCTTTGAGCCAGAGTGGGTTCAGAAAGTCCCCCAGCATTGGGGGATTTAGGGGGCAGTCTTTGGGGCAGTCCTGGGGGCAGTCCCGGATTCAGCGCATAGGCTGGGAAACAGGCGGCGCTAATGCTGAGCCGCAGAGCGCTACCTGAGCCTAGACAGATGCAGGTTGGCTGAAGCGTAATCTGGTGAGTTGCAGCCGCATTAGGTGAGGCAATGACCCGCCGATATCCCTGCGTGAAGTTATATACCGTACCGTTCTGTTTCACTTCGCTCAAGATGGCGCAGAGATCAAAGCTGGGCGTATCAGCAGCGCAATTCAGCGTCACGCTCATTTCGCCCGCCAGATGCAAGTCAGCCTCTAAAGGCTCGGTGCTGTAGGTCAAAACATCCGTGCGGCAGTCAATCGCGCTGCGCTCAAATGCACCTGCTGGAAAAGCTGCATGTCCACCCTGAGACGGCACAGGCCGCCAAGGGTCATGCACAAAGGTATCCGGCTGCTCGGAGCTTTGCGGCTCTGTCGTGAGCTTGCCTTCCCGCAGATCCAGCGCCGCTAGTCCAGTAGTCGTCAGGTGATAGGTGATCTGCCTCTCTGGAATCTGGACAAACCTGCGCCACTGGTTTTGGCCCATTTCAAACAGCGAAACTGGCGCTTCATCCAGCAGTTCGCGATCAATCCCCTTAAGAAACCGATCAAACCAGCGAATCTGTAAGCGATCAATCGGACTATTCGCCGCATCGCCATAGTCCAGCCCCCCCACCCTGCTTCCCCAGGGCAGATGCGCCCAGGGGCCAATCACTAGATGCTGCGTCAGCGCGCTACGAGCCGCCATCTCTTTGTAAAACCGCCAAGTGCCGCTCAGGTGGGTGTCAAACCAGCCGCCAATATGCAGCATCGGCAGATCCACCGCCTGCATATAAGACTGCGGCGAGAGCTGCTGCCAATAGTCACCCGGCTGATCCTGCCGCCGCCAGTCGTGATAGTGCGAGTCGGGAGCTAGCTGCCGCAAAATCCCCGACTCAGCGTTAACCGGATTGCTCGTCGGCAAGCTGCGAGCCGTCGCGTAGAGCGTCCGGTATGCCTCCAGATCCCCCTGGCGGCGGACAGTTTCACTGGCAAGCTGCACTGCCCAGCCCAGATTCAGCTGATAGCAAAACGCGCCGCCCTCATATGCCCAGTCTTGATAGAGGTCATAGCCAATCATCGCCGGACAGAGCGTTTTGAGCGCCCTGGGGCGATTGGCGGCTGCATAGAGCTGCGTCATCCCCTGATAGGAAAAGCCATACATCCCGACTTCGCCTGTACTCTGCGGCAAGCCCGCCGCCCAGTTGACCGCATCCTCACCATCGCTTATCTCATGCGCGAACAGATCAAACTCGCCCTCTGACGAACCGCGCCCCCGCACATCCTGGATCACGACAATATAGCCCTGCGCCGCGTACCAGCTCGGATGGGCATAAACCACCGTTGAGGCAATCGCCCGTCCGTAGGGCTGACGCATCAGCAGCACCGGGAAGGATTCTAGGCAGTCGGGTGCGCTGTCGGGCATATAAAGGTCGGCATCGAGCCGCAGCCCGTCGCGGGTTTGCATGGAAACAGTTTGCTTGGGACGGACGGGATAGGCCATAGATGATTAAGATTTGAACTGGCAAAATAGCAACGATTAACTCTATGCAAATTCGCGATGCGGTAGAAGCTGATTTGGCTGCCATTGTGGCAATCTATAATGCCGCGATTCCAGGCCGTAACGCCACCGCCGATTTGACCCCAATCACCGTCGAAAGCCGCCGCGACTGGTTGTTGAACCGCGACGCTCGCCGCCCGCTCTGGGTGCTGCTGATCGAAGCTGAGATCGCCGCCTGGATTGGCCTCTCTTCTTTCTACGGCGGTCGCCCTGCCTACAACGCCACCGCCGAAATCAGTATCTATATCGCGCCGCAGCATCAGGGCAAAGGCTACGGCTCGCTTCTGGTTGCCAAAATGCTGGAGCAAGCCCCCAGCCTGGGCATCACCACCTTTCTGGTTATGTATTTTGACCATAACGAAGCTAGCCGCAAGCTGTTCACGCGGTTTGGCTTTCAGCCGATGGGGCATCTGCCCGAAATTGCGGTGCTGGACGGCGTGAGGCGAGGGCTGGTGATTGCAGGCCTACAAGCGCCCGTTGCCTCGCCTTAGCTCGCTCTTAGCGCAACTCCTAGCTCACTCCTAGCTCACAGCCGCCAGCGACCGCTTGTAGGCCGCCCAGCCACCGTGATCAGAGATATCAGGCCAGCGATGCTGCTCAATTAGCTCCTGCGGATAGAAAAAGGCAGTCGCGCTGTCACCATCAGCCAGCAGCACTTCGGTCGGGTACATATGCGGCGGCTCGTTGCTGGCCAGGTAGTCAAACTGCTCGAGCGTCATTTCGTAGATTTCGCCCGGAATCGAGATGCCACCCATACTGGTTTGGAAAATGGCCGGATGCCAGCCATTTTCAGCCGCATGGAGACGATAAAGCGGCTGGGTTTGGGTTTCTTTAATGAATTTGGCCGACTGCAAATTCTGGTGATCGGGCTGATCTCGTAGCGCCGAGCCGCAGATAAATACGCGCCGGGTGGCAATGGCTTGAGTCATCGGTGACTTGCTCCTTTTGAAATGTAGGTGAAGTTTTGGGGGCCTGATGATGGTCTGAATTGCAGCAAAGCTCAAATGGCTTTAAGGCAGTATACAGCATACATATCAGGCGTTGGGATCCGTGATTGGAATCAGGCGCTGGGGCAATCTTGTCACCTGTTTTAGCCTACCTGAGCCGCCCCAAAATTGAAACTGCTCTTGACCTGCCCACAACCGCTCAGCTGAACAATCAGCCCCCAAACCGGGAACTCTGTGATTGCAAGGAATCTTAATAAAAGCGTAAGATTAGACCAACAGTTTATCAATCCATTGCTTGACCGCTCAATCTCAGCTTCAGCCCACAGGCTCTCTGAATATCTTTAGATAGATTTTCTAGAAACTGTATAAGGCATCACTACAGATATCAAGCTTTTTGTATACAGTGCACAGCATACAGAAAACCAGTTCTAGAGTAAGCTAGCTCATATAGTCAGCAATGAGCGCTGCCAAGGCTCTGGTGATTCCCCCTCTTGCTGCCAAAATGCTTGCCCGCAAAACCTGCCAGCTCATTCAAAAAATCCTAGAAAATCGTCATTCAAGAAGTAACCATGCAAATTCTTTCAACTTTATCGGATCTCTCAGTACTGGCTGTCAATGGCGAGCGGCTCAACAGCAGTATTGAGCGACTGGCCCGCATTGGTAGGCAGCCCAACGGCGATATCTGTCGGCTAGCCTTCACTGCCGAAGATTTGCAGGCGCGCTATTTGGTGCAGCAGTGGATGGTGGAAGCAGGCATGACCGTTCGCACAGATGCTGCTGGCAATCTGATTGGCCGCTATGACGGAACCGTTGAAGCTGCCCCAGCGCTGGCAACTGGCTCGCATATTGATACGGTTCCTTCCGGTGGCTGCTATGACGGCGTACTGGGCGTGCTGGCGGGCATTGAAGTCGTGCGGACGCTGCGGGAGCGCAACCTGCGGCTGAAGCACCCGATTGAGGTGATTGTCTTCACCGACGAAGAGAGCACAATGATTGGCGGACAGGCGATTGCGGGTACGGTGCTGCAAAACGAGCCAGAGCGCTATCAGGCCAAAACTGGACAGGCGATTGTGGCCTGCCTGGAGTCGGTAGGCGGCTGCTGGTCAAAAATTCGCTCGGCGGTGCGCTCCCGCGACGATATGGCGGCGTTTGTCGAGCTGCATGTGGAGCAGGGAGCCGTGCTGGAGCGGACAGCTACCGAGATTGGCGTGGTGCAGGGCGTGGTGGGGATGCTGCGTCAGATGATTACGATTACCGGACAGGCCAACCATGCGGGCACTACGCCGATGGAGATGCGCCAGGATGCGCTGGTGGCTGCGGCGCAGATCATTCTGGCCGTCAAGCAAATTGCCCTGAGTATGCCCAGCCAGCCCGTCGCCACTGTTGGCTACCTCACCGTTGCGCCCAACGCGGTCAATATTGTGCCCGGTCGAGTCGAGCTGTCGGTGGATATGCGCGACCTGTCCCAAGACTGCCTGGACAGCATGATGTCCCGCCTGATGCGAGAAGTGGGCGCAATCGCCGCCGAAACCCAAACCGAAATCAACTTTACGCCCGTGCTCTGCGTGCCGCCAACGCTGGCTGCACCTCAGGTGCAGACCACAATTGCCGAAGTCTGCCAAGCGCTCAGCCTCAGCCACCGCCCCATGCCGAGCCGCGCTGGACATGATTCGCTAGAGATTGGCCGCATCACTGATATGGGCATGATCTTTGTCCCCAGTCAGGCGGGCTTGAGCCATTCCAACGCCGAATACACTTCGCCGGAGCAATGCACGCAGGGCGCGAATGTCTTGCTGCACAGCCTGCTGAAGCTGGATCAGGTTTATGCCTGCTAGGGCTTGGCCAGCTTCAGCAGCTTTTGGGCGGCGAGTGCTGAGACAGGCATTACCGAAAGCCGATTGCCCGGTCGCACCACCCAGAGTTCGTCGGGCGTAAACTGCTGGCGTAGGGTTTCCAGCGAGATGAATTCTGGAAAAGTTTCGGCATATTCGACTTCCACGGTCTGCCAGCGCGGCTGGTCGGGCGTTGATTTGGCATCGTAATAGTTGCTGCTGGCCTCAAACTGGCTGGGGTCAATCACGTTTGGCTGCACAATCTGCATCAAGCCCGCAATGCCGGGGGGCTGAACGTTGGAGTGGTAAAAAAAGGCCAGATCGCCTGCCTGCATTTCGCGCAGGAAGTTGCGCGCCTGATAGTTGCGAACGCCATCCCAAATTGTTTTGCGGTCGCGCTTGAGGTCTGGTAAGCCATAGACCTCTGGTTCGGATTTCATCAGCCAATATTGCATTACAGATTCAAGGGCAATCACCGACCCAGTTTAACAACTGCCAGAATTCTACTGCGGCAAATCAAGTAGGTCATCATTGCACTATCTCCAATTCAAAGCGGAGCCACGGTCGGGAGCATCCCATTAGGGTAATGAGTAATAATACTTAGCAATATATTTTGCTAGATCAAGGAGAATAAACAGGCTGTAACTACTGCTCGTCATGACTCCTGAAGAAACCCAAGCCTTTCAAGCTC
>JAHHHV010000044.1 GCA_019359155.1 Pegethrix bostrychoides GSE-TBD4-15B | reverse complement strand
GCTTGAAGCTATCGGGAGCGCAGTGGAAGCAAGAGAATGTGGCTCAAGTGCTCAAGCAACGATGCGCTTATCTCAATCTAGCCATTTCCTGAGTATTTATACTCATTGCCTTAATGAGATGCTCCCCCACGGTCAGCCGCTCAAATTCAAGAATGAGCAATTGTGGAACCCATGTCCAAGATCAAGTCTTTCAGGAATGCAGAAATGACTGAAACAGCAGAAAATCTCAAAGTCGAACTGGCTCATTTCTCCGCGCAAGAACGGGCGGAGCTTGCCTACTTTTTAATTCATTCTCTAGACAATGAGATTGATGATGACATGGAGCTTGCTTGGGATGTTGAACTAACGCGCAGGCTGGAGGAGATCAATCAAGGTGTGGCTGGTGAGCCAGCGAGTCAGGTATTTGCTCGATCGAGCGAGAAGATTATTGGTAGGCGACAGAAGATCCAGTCATAGTCTCAAAGGCGCTATATCGGATCGCCGCAGAACCCATCGCCTCAAGCGTTTTCCCAGAGCTGCAACTCAGCCTCAGCCAGATTTTGACGGCCTTGAGTGAGTAGTCAAATCGCAAATAGAACTGGGCAACCGTTCGACAATGAAGCTACCAGGCTACCCAGTTCAGGTTTGTTTTTGGATGCTCTCACTCTTACGAATAAATGCATCGCTGGAGCAAGTCTGGACTCTTCGAGTACGCCCGGTGGATATCCCATCCATCAGTTCTGACTATGTGAAGAGTGCTGGAGGCGGAAGAGACAACCCGAAAACCGTTGTTGTTGTTCGCGTTGTCGGGATTGTTGTAGTTCCGGTAAGCGGAACGACAGTTCTGCGGATTGTTGTTCCACGAACCGCCGCGCAGTCGCTTTAGTGCCTGCCCCGTCTGAATAGTAGCATGTAACGCCCAAACATGAATTGCGAATGTTGTGTTTGCGATCTACTGAATCCGATCTGCCAAATCCTGAGAATTTTTAAAGCTCGCTGCGCTCGCCAAGAAGGGTAAAGATGAAGAAGTGTAAAGGGAAAGAGAGCAAAAGAGCAAAGGGCTACGAAGTCCTGGAGGCGGAAGAGACAACCCGAAAACCGCAGTCGTTGTCCGCGCTGCCGGGATCGGAGTAGAACCGGTAAGCGGAACGACAGCCCTGCGGAACGTCGTACCACGAACCGCCGCGCAGCACTCGGCTAGAGCTATCTCCGCCTTTAGTCCAGGCACTGCCGCCTTCAGGTGCGCCCTCAAAATTATCGTGCCAGTGATCTTCGCACCATTCCCAGACGTTACCGTGCATGTCATACAGCCCAAAGCGATTGGCAACCCCAAAACTTCCTACGGGGGTTGTCTCTTGACTATCTTTGCCCTCAAAACCATCCCCGTAAACTCGTCTGCCATTATAGTTGGCAAACTCTGGGCTAATCGTCTGCCCAAAATGAAACGCTGTTTTGGTTCCAGCCCGACAGGCATATTCCCACTCAGCCTCAGAAGGCAATCGATAGGTTCTTCCGGTACGCTGCGAGAGTTGCTCGCAAAACTTCACAGCATCGTGCCAACTAACTCGTTCAACTGGGCGATTGTCTCCCTTGAAGTTGGACGGGTTTTCGCCGATGATCGCCTCATATTGCGCCTGTGTCACCGGATATTTGCCCATAAAAAACTGGGGTACGGTAACGATATGCTGCGGTCGTTCATCATTGTCGCTCTCTAGCTCGCCCTCTGGCGCTCCCATTTCAAAGCTGCCTGAAGGGATCAGCACCATCTCCAACGCGACTCCATTCAGGTCTTCGGTGAAATACTTTGCGGTTCCTGTTGTTCGTTGAGCGACCAGTTTGACCATTTTCGCTACTCCTTCAAGTTGAGCGGTTGGGGGGATGAAAATGCCAGTGATGCGAAGACCCGCTGCCGTAAGCGCCATGTGTTGCCATGCTTGAGATGGGCTGCCCAGCTCTGGAGTGACTGCGACAGGCGATCGCCGCTCACCCGTCCGCTGCTATATCCGCGTTTGAGTCGCTTCAGGCGTTTTCTGGCGCGGAGTAGATTGGGCGCTCGGACGCGAATCATATCAGGAAAAACGCGGAAGCCAACGAAACTTGCGCCAATGCGCGTCTCAAACAGCTGACTTTTGATGGGGTGGATTTTGAGCCGCAGCCCGACCAGGTAGTCTTCAATCGCGATTCTGGCTTCTGCGAGCAATGATTGGTGATCGGAAAACAAGGCAAAATCATCGACATAGCGGAGATACTGCTTTGCTTGCAGTTGGTCTATGACAAAGTGGTCGAACCCGTTCAGGTAGATATTGGCAAAAAACTGACTGGTGAGGTTGCCGATCGGCAGTCCTTGGCGGCGCGTGGCGGTGAGCAAATCGTCGCCAGGGAAGGCATGAAGCACTGGCTCTTGCGGATTGCTGTGGTCAATAATGGTATCAATCAGCCAGAGGGTGTCAGGGCACTTGATCTTGCGTCGGATTAAGGCTTTGAGAATGGCATGATCAATGGATGGAAAATATTTGCGGATATCACATTGGAGCACATAGCGATTAGCACGCGCAAACTGCGTAAACCGCCGTAGCGCCCGATGGGTGCCAAACCCAACTCGGTTGGCATAGGTGTCTGGAATCAAGCTGCGCTCAAAGATGGGCAGGATCACGTTACAGAGGGCGTGATGCACCACGCGGTCACGGTAGGGGGCGGCAGAAATGAGGCGGGGTTTTGGCTCTTTGACTTCAAAGGTTCGGTATGCGCCCGGTTGGTAAGTTTTGGTCTGAAGCTGCTGCTGAAGCTGAAATAGCTGGGCTTCTAGGCTGTAGTTGAATTCCAGCACATTCTCTCGAAAGCGTTTGCCCTTTTGAGCCTTGCGGGCGGCAATCAGTAGATTCTCAAAGGTCATGATTTGAGGCCAAAGATAGCCGTGGCGTTTCATGCGATGACCTGGCGTTGGCGCTGTTGTTTGATCCAACCGCCTAGATCGGTTCCGATGGCGTTCATGAGTTGTCCAGCATGTTCGTAGCGTTCTGTTCTAATTAAATTGAAGTCGAGCAGGAGGCGCGTCTGGTGGCGGAGGATGTCGAGCTTGGCGTTGAGTGGTTCGAGGTGATCGAGTTTGTTGAGTTCATAGCGAGCTTGGATCAGGGCATCTAGCAGGTCATAGAGTCCGGCTGTGATCCGATCGCCTAACAGGAATTTGTGGTTGCGGGGGAGACGGTTGAGGATGGGAATATACCAGCGGATTAGGTCGTAGGTTTTTTGGATGATTGGGAGTTCGGAGGGCATCAGTAAAAGGATAATTTAGGGTAGATTCAGAGACTCTCAGTAGATTGAAAATGGGTCAGCCGCAGCCCATTTGCGATCTGTCAATTTTACTATATTAAGGAAACAACCCTAGCCGAATCCATAGCCGTCGGGCGGTTACTTGGGCAGCACTGTTCATCTCCAAATAGACTGCTGTGACAGTGCCAGTAGCCGTAATCCCAGTCACAATGCCCAATTCGCTATCGGGCCGAAAATGTTCACTCCACTCATCCTGTCTGGGATGAAAGAACCGAACTTGACTGTTGGCATCAGGAGCAATGCCGCTAATCCGACTGCCCTTGCGAAGATTGCAAGAGCGGCAAGCCAGCGCCAGATTTGCTGGTTCATCCGTGCCTTGTTGCGCTAGTGGAATAATATGCTCAACCTCAAATGGAAAATTGAAGACTAACTCAGGCGCATGGCAATATTCGCAGCGATGATTTGCTCGCTCTGCAATGGCAGCATAGTATGGGTTCATTGACCGGCTTGCTGAATTAATGCAGCTGTTCGGACAGTCGCTGCATTCAGCTCAGCATTCACCAACGCATCCAACTCAGCCTGCTGCTCTGATGATAATATCTGTCCCTGGTTCCGCGCCGCCCGCCACAAATTCATCAATTCAGACAACCGTTCCTGTTGAGCAGCACTAAACAATGCGTCGGGACGAAAGCTTTGGATGATCAGCAGCCCGGACTCAGTTTCACCCAACTGAGCAGTTAACGCATCTAGTGCCTGCCCCGCAGTTTTGCCCACCGACTGCTTATCTCCAGCAATTGCCCGATAAGACCGCTCACCGCCATCACTAGAGATAGACCAAATCGCAACAGTCGTCATGGGTTAAACTTAAAGCTATCTGCCTCAAATTATAACTTTGAAGCAATCAGACCATCTTCGCAAAAATCTTGAAAAAAATTAAAGCTCGCTGCGCTCGCTAAGAAGTGTAAAGATGAAGAAGGGTAAAGGGCAAGAGGGCAAGAGAGCAAAGGGCTACAAAGTCCTGGAGGCGGAAGAGACAACCCGAAAACCGCCGTCGTTGTTCGCGAAGTCGGGATTGAGGCAGACCCGGTAAGCGGAACGACAGAGCAGCGGATTGACGTCCCACGAACCGCCGCGCAGCACTCGTCTAGAGCCATCTCCGCCTTCTATCCAGGCACTTCCATCTATAGGCGCACCCTCATAATTATCGTGCCAATGATCAGCACACCATTCCCGAACATTTCCATGCATGTCATACAGCCCAAAGCGATTGGGCAGAAAACTTCCCACAGGCGTTGTTCTCCCTCGGCTTTTCCCTTTCGGCTCCTGCCGATAGACTGAGCCGTTGTAGTTTGCCAACTCAGTGGTAATCGTCTCGCCAAAATGAAAAGGGGTTATGGTTCCAGCCCGACAGGCATATTCCCATTCAGCCTCAGAAGGCAAGCGATAGATTCTTCCGGTATGCTGCAAGAGCCGATCGCAAAACTCCACGGCATCATGCCAATCGACTCGCTCAACTGGGAGATTGTCTCCTTTGAAGCGAGCAGGATCAGGATTTAACTTCCGATTCACCTGCGGCATCGCTGCCACGGCTTTCCATTGCGCCTGCGTCACTAAATATTTACCCATAAAGAAAGGCGGCACCGTTACAGAATGCTGAGGATCTTCACGGCTGCCGCGCTTTGGCTCGTCGGCGGGCGATCCCATTTCAAAACTGCCTCCTGGAATGTCAACCATTTCTAGCCGCACAGCCTGATCTAACGGTTCTACAAAGTAGTAATTGGCAAATGCTGAGCGTCGATCGATTTCTTGCCCCCTTGCATCCACCGTCACCGTCACCGTCTCAAACTCAAATTGCGGTAGCTCTGGTTCTTCCTCTTCGACGAACTCAACAATATCGAATGTGAAGGGTTTCAGAAGCAGAAGTGGAGGATTAAACGTGACTGCACCAACACCATCAAGGCTTCTATTCCGATCAAGATATCCAAAGAAATTCTCTCCCGCTGCTTCGTAAGATTGTCGATAGTGAGTATTGAATTGCTCCTGAATCCAATCCAGCCCAAACCCGCTATTAATCCCAAACCGAGAATAGTCAGATCCGCCTTCAAGCTGAAGCTTTTGCAGATGCCCATCGACAAACACCAGCTTTGACCAAGAATCGAATCTGGTGTGGCGCTCTCCGTTGTAGGTCAATTCTGCCTGAATTTGATCAATACCCAGACTTTCTTCTCCTCGACCCGTCAACAGAGCAGGATCGTAGCTGAAAGTTCCCTGGTAGGTTTGTCCTTGTTGTGATCCAGAGAATACATTCACCGTGAAATTGTAGGAGGTTTCTGCTTGCTCCCCAATACCTGCACCTCCCTCAATCCTATCTTCATCTCCATATAGACCTCTCGCTACGGTTTCGCAATTTGCTACCAAACTCTGGTAAGCCTCGATCTCGTTGGCTTCTCGCAGCGGTTCCTCCAAAACTCCCACCATCAACACCGCTTGCAGCTGTCCCTGCAATTTTGGCAGCAGCTCCGGCTCAGATCCAATGTTCTCTAAAGACTCCGCAATTTCCTTCACGACCTGATCCGGATCTAAATAAGCCCTGGCAATCCAGGATAGAGTTTTGTCTACCTCTGGATTTGTCTTCAGGGTCTGCTTTTCCAGATAAGCCTCTAAAAATTCAGCGATCCTAAACACAATCCGCCAGCCAAACTGATTCTCCAGTTCCACCATCAACACTTCTCGGATCGATGGCTCAACTTCATACAGCCCTTCCCCAATTGGATGACATAACGACGAGAGCAAAAAATCAACTTCTGCTACCCAGGGAATCGCTTGATCAGCCAAAAAATTGATCCGAATTAAATTCAGCAGTTCTGGTGTCAAAATCAGCGGTAGCGCCGCATGACAAGCCAGCTGCAAATGCGGCCTACCAAAGCGCCGCTCAAATTTGACAACCTCTCTGACGGCCTCTCTACTAGGCAACCATTGTTGTCTGACGAGACTAGAATCTATAGGAGAATCTATGGAAGTTGCTTCACTAATTTGGCTCATGCAACCCCACTCCCACTGGAAACGGCTGGCCGCGCAAAATATTCACCGCATCATTCAACCCTTCTCGGTCTAGCGGAAACATCGGCACCAGGCAGGCCACATCTTCTGCGGTCGTTGCCACCCAGCGCTGCTTGGGCATGGGATTGATCCAGGCATACAGATACGTCTGCACCTGGAGCTTATGGAGAAATGCTTTCGTATCAGAGAGGCGAAGACTATCAAAATAGCCCCGCGCTGCTCCAGCATCACTAATAATCAGCACGCTCCCACCCCTAACCTGCTCCTCTAACACAGTTTCTAACCGTAGAATACCAGTCAAATCCGGCTGACGATAGAGGAAGGTTTCTGGACAATCGTGGAAGTAGTAGAAACTCACCCGACCCAGCAACCCGCCCAGCTTAATGCTGTCCATCGCGGCATCAATCCAGGGATGGAACGGCGTCATCGAACCCTGACGATCGACCAACACCACCAACCGAGACAAGTTGCGGCGACGGGGTCGCAAGACGGGAGACACCAATCCCCCAGACCGGGCAAGGCTAGCAATCGTCGCCTCCACATCCAACTCTTCCGGAACCCCCACCCGCTGAGGCCGACGCAACTGCCGCCATGCCCCGGCCATATCACGCTGGCTGATCGGGAAATGGGGAATGAATTGATAGTGCTGAGCAGCAGGGCGATGAGCGGGCTTTGAGGGCTGAGCGAGCAGGGGCGTTGGTTTCTGGACTTTCTCGGCTGATTCTCCTTGGCCTGGTTGAGGGTTTGGAATAACTGGCGGGTCGAGCGGTTGGGTTGTTATCCCAATCGGCGGAATCGTGCCTCTTGAGGGTGGGTCGTCGCCTTGTGGTGTGGGTAGTTCTACATCTGCAACTTCCGGTGTGGGTGCTTCTACAGCTTGAAAAAATTGCTCAAACTGGTTGTCAAACAGCCCATCAAATCGCTCCTGATCTTCACGAGATTTTGTCCAGAGCAACCGCAATAGCTGTTTGAATTTATCTGGATTTTCTAGCCCCAACCCTGACTGAATTGCCTCAATTGCATCAAGATAATCCGATACGCCCAAAGGAACATCCTGTCGGCGTAGTTTCTCAAACAGTGCAAGTAATGAGGCGTTTAGATCAGGCGTTAGATCAGCCATTGGTAGAACCTGATCCTCTGGAGATGCGGAAGAGCGTATCGCGATCGCTCTGCGTTTTGATCAAGGCTTCCAAATGGGGAATCTGAGCAAATGCCTTCAGTTGCTGTTCCTTAGATTGCGAAGTCAGAGACTGCAACGCTTTGATTTTTGCGCCTTGTCCTTTCTGCAAAAGAATCGTCACCCAATCTAAAAACTCGCTGATTCCTGGCGTTTTACGTAGGTTTAGTTCTGGCCTTCGCAGTTCCAGAAATATATTTTGAAACAGCGCAAGACTGCCTTCAGGTGGATCGATAAACCGATTCTCCAGGATGGTTTTCAGGGTTCGGTCATCGGGAAAGTTGATATAGTAGAACAGACACCGACGCAGGAAAGGCTTGGGCAGTTCTTTTTCTCGATTGCTGGTGATGATAATTAACGGTAAATGATGCCTGCGTTGCTCGCGGGTTTGCTCTGTGCTAGAGCCAGTAGGTTTGAAGGCATTAATTCCTTCGATTTCTGGAACTTCTTTGACCTGGAATTTTAGGCGATCGAGTTCTAGCAACAAGTCATTGGGGAAATCAATATCCGCCTTGTCAATTTCATCAATTAAGACCACCGAAGGACTATTCTCTTCGGTGGAGCGTTTGATCGCCTTCCCTAGCTCCCCATAGTTGACATATTCTTTTCGAGGTTTAGCTGAACCACTACCCGCCTTCTCTTCTTGAATATCATAGAGCCGACCTAAAGCATCATATTCATACAGCAAATCCTGTGCCCGACTGGTAGAGCGAATATAGCATTCATGGAGAGGATACCCCAGCTCATAAGCAACTGCAAAAGCCAGTCGCGTTTTGCCGCCGCCCGGTTCGCCTTCCAACAGCAAAGGACGACGCAGATACAGGGCTGTATTGACTGCATCCACCAAGCTGGGAGCCGCAATATAAGGCTCTTCTTCTGTCCATGCCCCTGCCAGCGGCTTTTCTGCGCCCTTTCCGCTGCCCGTATAGACTCTTTTTCCCAGATCCGCTTGGGCTATTGACTGCGTTGCTTTTGATTCACTCATGATAGATCACCTTAATACCCCATTCGGGGAGGGTTGACGAACGTTTCATCCATATATTCGTAAGTTGGGAAAAACTCGCCTTCAATTGCATCTAATCTCTCAAAACATTCATTCAGCCGTTCGTGAAGCCCTACTTCTTGAAATTTAGTTCTAATCACATTTTTGAAAGACCCTAAGGCTATTTTACAGATAGGAAAATTGGCAACCTGCTTTTCAAGCTTCCTGATTTCAGTTTTTGAAAACTGGCTCCTCTCAAAAACCCAAATAAACATAAAGCAGCGATCTTCTTCCTCCAGTTTTTGGATGCTTTCATCTTTTAAAAAGACCTCAAAGCAGGATTCCATAATAATCTTCGAGGGGTGATGACTAGAGAAGGATAGAAGAAAAACGCAACAGTGGTTTGCTTCGACCTGAGATTTTACGTCTTCAAGCTTTTTCTTTATCCTTTCCAGGCAGTCATTAAACTTACTGGCAGCACAATATTCATCCATAGGATGGCTATTTATTTCCACACCTTGTTGTTCTTTTAGCTCCAAGACGATGCGACTCACAATATATTCTTTCGTAATTCTACGATTTCCTTCCAAGAAAATAGAAATTACTCCTCGACGCTGTCTATCTTCTAAAATCTTGATAAGCTTGGGAATTTGTTCTGCCTCTCTTAAACCGTATTTTACAAGCACCTGCTTGTCTAACTTTTTAGATGTACTAACTACAGATAGAACTTGACTAAATCTGGATTCTTCTCTCATTCTATTGATATTCTCAACTTGTTCAGTTTGGCCTTCTCCTAGAATTAGTTTTAAAAATTTCTTATTTTCTGGCTTCAATTTTTTATCTGTTGAGAGTAGCCAGCTCAAAAAAACATCTAGTTTCCCAATGCCGAGCAGAACGGGTAAGATTCTCTCTGCAAATTCCTCTGAACTCCCAGATAGATCAAAACTGTCTGCATACTCTGCTAGAGCACTATTGCTGAAAAAGGTCTCACGAGTGCTATCGTTCTTGAATTTTGAACTGCCAGCTATCAGCTCTATCATCTCCAATCTTTCTGGTGAACCCGGTGGGAGAGCGTTGTTTAAATCCATCTTTACAGCAGACTCTGGTGCCATTCTATTTAGTTCCAAGAAGCGATTTCAGAAAAACCTGCTTGCTCTGGGGCAAAAACTTATCTGTTGAGAGCAGCCAGCTCAAAAAAACATCTAGTTTCCCAATGCCGAGCAGAGCGGGTAAGATTCTCTCTGCAAATTCCTCTGAACTCCCAGATAGATCAAAACTGTCTGCATACTCTGCTAGAGCACTATTGCTGAAGAAAGCCCGACGAGTACCAACATCCCTGAATTTTGAGCTGCTAGCTATCGCGGCTATCACGTTCAGTCGATCGGGTGAACCTGGTGGGAGAGCATGATTGAGATCGATCGGCTCAGCTACAGAATTACCAGTCATTGTTTCAGAGAACAACTGACTATCCGCCACATTCATATAAACCACAGGTGTGGCAAAATCAGGTTTTTGGTGTCCCTGAGCAATTGCATTCCGGGCTTCCTGCACTGCTGCATCAACCGGATTCCTCCGAACAACTATCTCTTCATAGAGCCGACAGACAAACTGGTTGGCAATGCCAGCTGGAATTTCGTACTGCATGGCAACAACAATCGGTATCCCTTGCAGCAAAAGCTTAGATGCCAAACTCGCAAAAGCGTCTGACTCAGACTGCTTTGCCCCTTCACAAGCTTGCAAAATCACTACCTGCGGCAGAGCATCATTTGGAAACAAACCCACCACCTCCTCTGCTGTTTTCCAGTCGGGTCTGCCAAAATTCGGGCCACTCTCAATCATAAAAGCTAGCTGTCCTGCTCCATCCTGCAACCGACCATGCCCCATAAAATGAAAAACCTGCGGCTTATGATCCCTCAGTGTATCCCGCAGATTCTTCGACGAAGCCCGGATCAGATCAATCTGCTTCTGTTTTGCGAATGCTTGCAAATCAGATTCAACTTGCTCAGAGTTAAACCAGCCCACTTCACTCGTAGGCCGAGACACCATCAAAACAACCTTCAGCGGTTCACCTAGCTTGATTTTTTTAAGCTGACTGAGGTCAGGATTATATAGACGGCGCGAGAAGCTAAGGCCAGAAGCCGTAGCCAGCCAAATTACAGGATTGGGCGGACAGTTGGGGACACAGATAAACTCCCAGGGCTTAGCAAATTCCTCAGACAGCGCCTCATTAATTTCTAAAACCACCCGCAGCGGCTTCCCCGCATCACCCGCTGTTTGATAAGCCTTTAAAAAAGTTTTTTCGTCTTTCAGCAAAGCTTTAAACAAACGCTCGCCCGCCTGCCGAATCGCTGAACTATCTGTAAGGCTGGCTAGGTTGAATTCCGTCCCATACTGAAACGGCACTGCCCCAGAATAGTCCTCAGCGCCATCTGGGCGAAAAACCTTGACCTCAACGCTCTCTGTGTTATGCACAGTGATATGGTATGTCCAACAATCTTTGCTCACAGCTAGCCGCGCTCCCGCTCAACAGTTTATTTAGCCAGTAGATCTAGACTTGAGGCAAAACAATACGACTGTCGTTCATCCATTTTTCTTGAGAACCTACCGCAAATTCCCTGGCAGCTTTGCTCTCATTCCCAAACTTATTGCTCAGAAAGCCTGGAATGGCCTCAATCACATGGCTCAACTCTCCATTTAAGACCATGATGTTTGGCTCAACCCACGCCTGTCCCACCAAATCAATCGAGTCCCACCCCTTAGGAACCTGAAAGATCACCCTAAACTCTACTGCCAGCAAGCCCTGCAATTTAGAAGCCTGAAATCTCCAGCTACAACCAGGGCTGCCAATACCGTCAGTCGTTAGTTCAAACCGCCCCATCTGTCGAGTCTGTTCCGGAATCTCGACTGCGGCCTTCAGCGAATTATCACTCTCCACTTTGGCCTTCAGCTCACCGGGCAGACTGGCGAATTCAGCCAGTTGAGAGGCATCCACCCCAATACTGTATTTTAGCTCTGAGTTAAAGCCCAACTTCGCAGCAGCTGTCACTTTCAATACAGAGCTATACGCAGCACTGGGAAAAATATCGTGAATGATCGGTTCATTCGATCCTCCCTGCTTGGGGCCAAAATCCAGGTTGCAGCTCAAGCTAGAAATTGCCACGCTATCCTCAACCTGCCAATTCACCCTCAGGGTCAGCGAATAGAAGTCATAGCTGCTCATCTGCTGCTGAGTCGCATAGTCTAACTCAAGACCCATTTTGGCGATCGCTTCCGTTGAGAGCCGCAGCAGCTTTTGATTCGGATTCCCAAACGTCACCTTGGTCGCTTGCAGTCTCCGGATCGCCGTTACTCCTCTAGTCTTTGCTTCAGCGTCCCCGCCTGCTAAAGCCCCTTCCTGCTGTTTGACTTCTACGAGTAACTCGGCCAGCAGTTCTTCAGCTTTTTGCAGATCGAGTGGGTGAGTGGCCATTTTGTTCTCCAATTTTTGACTCAAGGATCATTTGCTTTTCAGTGCTTTGATTTTCAGTGCTATGAAACATAGGTTAAATCAGCAAGAAAGTCCCTCAATTGCACTAGGGTACTCTTGTTGCAGCATTTTATAGGAAAATCATACTTGATCTAGAGCTACAGCTCTTCTTATGCTAGTTTCCTAATTTTCTGAGCTAAACCTTGCCATAGACTTGCCATAGAAATAATTTTCAGACAAGTCCGATTTAATACAATCTTTCACTCCCTCCCATGCGTCCCCTGTTTCCAACCTCAATCTGTTTTCCCAGTACCCAAACCCAGCTTTGAGGTACTCAAGCCCAACTTCCAGATTCTCCAGAGCAACCTTTGAGAACCCAAACACCACCTTGAGGTACTGGAATGCAGCTGATCGAAACCCAAGCCCAACTCTTGGGAACCTAGCAATCACGCATTGGAACTCAAGCGCCGCTCTTGGCAACCTAAACAGAGCTTTAGAGAACTACAGAGCAGCTTTAGAAAACTCATTGACTTTGCACGCAGTATCTCTAGTACAAAATTTATCTAATTGCTTGGGTTGAATCAACTGAAAATTGCATTCCTAATACAGAACCACCTTCATTTTTTACCGATTTCTGCCCAGGAAACCCGAATGCAGCAACTGTTAAATTGCGAGAGTAAATTCGCTCAATCATTTCAGGAGATGCATCCATGGCAAGACTCAAACGCAGTTCCGCAGGTCTAGAGCAAGCAGTCCGTCGCCTTGCAGGAATGCGATCCATTAGTGAAACGCTGGAGTTTGGCAATGGGCTAAGCTTAGCGGAGTATGATACCCGAATCCAAGCTCTGCAAACGCAGCTCTCCAACTACAACACAATGCTATCGACCCTCGATCAGATGACAGGGCAGACGGCGCTAATGGAGAAGGAATTACGGAACTACTCTGAAAAAATGTTGCTAAGTGTAGCAGCACGCTATGGAAAAGATAGCTTGGAGTATATGCAAGCAGGCGGGAAACAGCGCAAGAGCGGCAAGCAATCTGAAGCAAGCACTACACCCACAGCCACAGCTACAGCTACAGCCACAACTATGATGGACGCAATGATTGCTCCAACTGGGGAGGGCACAAAGACAAATGGCAATGGTACGAAAGCAGCTGTGAATTAACGATTGTTCACAAGAATCACATCGGGCGATTCCTGGTCAAAGAAGATACCTTACGGAACTGTTTGAGCAGAGTCTAGCTTCTGCGGTATCGTAAACAGAGGTGCTCTTGATCTGATTCGCCCCTAAACTCTGCATATGACGGCCACAACTCCTTCCAACGCCCACAAAAAAGCCAGAGCGCTGAAGCCCGACAGCCCGCGTCCAGCCAAAGCCCTGTGCAGCGACTGCGGACTCTGCGACACCTACTATGTGCATTATGTCAAAGAAGCCTGCGCGTTCCTCAACCAGCAGATCCCAGAGCTAGAGCAGCAGACGCATGGCCGCAGCCGCGATTTGAGCCGCGAAGACGACTGGTATTTTGGCGTGGCGCAGCAGATGTTTGCCGCCCGCAAAACCGCGCCAATTGAAGGCGCACAGTGGACTGGCATTGTCAGCTCGCTGGCGATTGAGATGCTGAACCAAGGCTGGGTGGAAGGCGTAGTTTGCGTCCAGAATACTCCAGAAGATCGGTTTGGGCCAATGCCGATTATTGCCCGCACGCCGGAGGAAATTTTGGCGGCGCGAGTCAATAAGCCGACGCTTTCGCCCAACCTGTCGGTGCTGGAGCAGATTGAACAGTCGGGGCTGAAGCGGCTGCTGGTGATTGGGGTTGGCTGTCAGGTGCAGGCGCTGCGCGCGGTTGAAAAAGAGCTGGGGCTAGAAAAGCTCTATGTGCTGGGCACGCCCTGCGTCGATAATGTCACCCGCGCGGGGCTGCAAAAGTTCCTCGACACCACTAGCCGCTCGCCCGATACGGTGGTTTACTACGAGTTTATGCAGGATTTTCGGGTGCATTTCAAGCATGAAGATGGCTCGACCGAAACCGTGCCGTTTTTTGGCCTCAAAACCAACCAGCTCAAGGATGTGTTCGCGCCTTCCTGCATGAGCTGCTTTGACTATGTAAACTCGCTGGCCGATCTGGTGGTGGGCTATATGGGCGCACCGTTTGGCTGGCAGTGGATCACGGTACGGAATGACCGAGGCCAGGAAATGCTGGATCTGGTGATGGATCAGCTAGAAACGCAGCCCGTCAGTTCGCAGGGCGACCGCAAGAATGCCGTGCAGCAGAGCATCCCTGCCTATGACAAAGGCGTGACGCTGCCGATGTGGGCGGCGAAATTAATGGGTGTCGTGATTGAGAAGATTGGGCCGAAGGGCTTGGAGTACGCTCGCTTCTCGATTGACTCGCACTTTACGCGCAACTATTTATACACTCAGCGCAACTATCCTGAGAAGCTGGAGGCGCATGTGCCTGAGTATGCAAAAAAAATTGTGGCGCAGTATAAGCTACCTGAATAACTCCTCAACCGCCATGCGGCTGATTTCTCTGTTGATGCCTAGTTGAGCCGCAGCGTTATGATGAGCACCTCGATTTGCCTGATCTTCAGCTTTATCCTCTCAGCGGTTGCATCAGTGCTGCTGGTGTCCAAAATTGCGGCGCTGATGGTTGTGAATTTGCTTGTTGCTTCAGTGCTGGTCGTAGGCTTCATCTGGTCGGTGACGCGCTATGGACGTAAGCCTATCTGGTGGCTGCTCGGCGGGGTCGGAGTTGTGACGGTCGTACTGCTGATTGCCTACCTGATGGACAGAAGCCCATTTGAGGCAGGCTATGTGCCGCTGATTGGGGGCGAAGTGCTGGCGATGAACATTTGGGTCGTGGGCGAGTCGGCTTACCGGATCTGCCGCAAAACGTCACCAGCCCGCGCAAGACTGGTGACAGCAACCGTGACGCTGAGCGGCTTAACGCTGGGCTGGTTAAATTATTTCTGGTTCTTCTTTCTATTCAAGAATGCGTAGTGATGTCTGACTATCAGGAGAAACCGGAAAAACATCAGCGCTTAGAGAGACAAGGTTGGAAGAATCATCGATGCGGCTAATTTTCTTGACCTCACATCTGAAGAATCTGTGATTGTCGAAACGAGGGCGTTGTTGCTGATGAGCGTAATGATGTCTGCCATGCCTACCGTATAACGTTCCAATTGAGCGGCTGCTAGTAACTCTTACTGCAACACCAACCAGCTTTTTCAGTCCGCTTTGTTATGCTGCTCCTTCACCGATCGCTTCAAATTACATCCGCTTCAGCAATTCATCGTACTCATTATGTGAGCCAATCCAATACCAGTAGATATGGTCAGCTTCGAGCAAACCCAGAACACGATAATTGATACTGACACGAGCAGAATAAATCGGTTGCTTTTGACTGACTCGCTTGAACTGAAGGCTCGGATGATAAGGATCTTCTTGCCAAAGGGTGTAAGCTTTATTGGCTTGTTCTTGAACTGATGCAGGCAGATCACCTAGCCGCTTGCGAAATGACTTTGTGACACTTGATTTCATTTCTGTGTTGGGAAGACCTCATCAAGTGGAACCGTTTCTCCTGCCACGATCTCCTGCCGCACCATTGCTGCCATTTGATCCCATTGAGCGTCTGTCGTGGTAGCAAAACGGGTTTCCCATTTTTGCTCGTCCTGCAACTCTGCCAAAAATCGAGCCGCGATCGCATCTTGCTGGTCGGGTGGGAGTTTCTGGATTTGGGCGATCACCTGTTGAAGTAGTTCTGTCATTTTTCAGTAGCAGTTAACACCGCAAAATCACATAGCTTTTTTATCTTATCCAATGCTGTGATCTCTTTAGTGCGGTTTCGCAGCTAAGGATCTGTTTTAGACCTGTTGGGAAATAATGAGGAAAATCGCTGAAATGCTTGTACAGACTGGGTTTCGAGGATTTCGACGGAAAATCGCTGAAATGCTTACCAGATAAGGGTTTCAAGGATTTTTTAGCTTATTACCCAACAACTCTAATGATGTCTGCCATGCCTACCTGCCGTGTAACGGTGCCCATCACCCGCCGCAGATAACCTTTGCTTCATAACCGATCACTTTCTGGCAGTCGGTGTGCATTGAGGTTATTATGCCGTTCTACGCGACAAGCTTCAAATACTCTCCTGAATTTCGGAGCTAGATAGCCGTCCTTCAAGTGGCTCGTATTCATCTTCCAAAAGCCATAATTGAGCTTCTTCGTAGTCCTGAAAAGCTTTTACAAGACCATAATGCTCCGCAGGGTCAAAAACATAGCAACCTTTCGTCTTGTCACCCAGTAGAAGCAGTATATAGGGGGGGGATTGCATTGGATCTACCCAAACTTCTAAGAAGTTCCAATTATCCTTCACTAGGTCGGGTACGAGGGATTGCGTGGTATCGGTTGTTTGCATCAATTTTTACCTCACCGTAGAACAAAGGAGTTCTTGAACTGTCTGGACTGATCCGATAGCCGATGGCCTCGGTAAAAAATAACCCATAGCGCTCGTAGTTCCGAATACTGCCTGTGTATTCACCCTTTTCTATGATAGCTTGAGCAACCCGTAGCATCGTGTCTTCATCACTGAAAACATGAGTTGATCGCCCTCGTTGCAGTAATCTTTGCGATTGAGGGGTATCGGGTAGATGCTTAGGAACATGTTTAGGGTCAAGAAAAATCTCACGATTAATTCCGCTCATAATGCTTAGGCTGCTGCACTTCCGTGCATATCACGGCATAAAAAGGCTTAAGAATATCGAACAGGATTACGCCCATCAAAACTGGTGCTGCAATTGCGAATACATGCGTTTGTAAATGCAATTATCAACTTACCATCATCAAGTCGAAAGCTATTTGCGGCATCAAAGATGCCTTCGATTTTTTGAGTACCATCAAAGTTGACAATCTCAACGTCAGTAATCTCCTTTTCCCTGCCTTGAGCAACTACCCAATTACCTGATTTGTGAGCTTTGAGTAAATCGAGCAGATTATCTGCTGTACGAACTTGAATAATAAGTTTTGTCATGATTGTGTATAAGGAACTACGCGATGCTGATTTGCGGTATAACGGTGCCCATCAGCCGCCGCAGACAACCTTGAACTCCTACAGACTAGCTCTCGGCGGTCGGCATGCATGGGCGTTGTTAGGCATCATCACAACCCTATCTTAACCAAGCTCCTATTGACGACTTAACCTTAAAAAACTCATCGATATCTTTCTGTGCTTGTACATCAATTCCAGAAATAATTTTACTTTGAAAAGCTGTCCCAATACCCTCAGTTGCCTCTTTGACTAGGGGATGAAGTTTGCGAGCTACTTCAAATATAAAATGTTTCTCAAAAACAACTTTTTTATCACCTAATTTCGATAAAGCAGGAACTTTTTGTGCATCTGGCAAAGTTAGTGTGCCACCAGTGTGGACAATAGAATGCCTAAGTTGCCAAAGCACTGCAAGCTTTGCACAATGATCACTATTAAATAACTGCCGTTGCAGAGAGAATGCATTAAAAAAAGAGTTTACTTTGTTAGGATTGTGCCAACCGGATAAACTGTCTGCCAAAAGCAATCCAACAGAAGTTACTCCTAAATGTCTATGTGCTGCTAAACGAACTGGATCAAAAGATACTTGAACATCTTTTGATAAGGTCTTGAAAAACTTTTCAGCATCAAAGTCTTGTAGATAAACCGATCTATCAAATGTGCCCGCAAACAAATATCTTTGAAAGGTTTCAAAGTGTCCCATCAATGAAGGCAGCATTGCAGAAACTAGATGTTGAAGGCTGTCAGCAGAGTCTTTAGTATATTTTCGACTATTTTGCTTCGGAAATTTCCGAATGCATAGATCAACTGTACATTTAGCCTCAATTGCATATTTCAGGAAAGCGATTGCGGGCGCTGTAAGGTAGTCCTCATGTCCTACATATGCGGTTGAAGGTTCCGCAAGGTATTCATGAAAATCCTTTTGAGGTCTGCCTGACATAAACAGTTCCGCTTCAATAAATCATAGCCATCCGCTTATCTACCCAAATCGGGGACTTAGACGGACAACTATCCGCATATTAGCCCTCATATCCATTTGGATGGACAAGCTTCAGCAACTCTTCACGAGCTTCAGCAACTCTTCAAATGAGCTGCCTGATCAGCCAAAGCTCACCAAACGTAAAATTTCTCTCATCCCTACTTGTGCAAAGCCGAGTTTCGGTTTATAATTTCCCAACTGATTGCGTAAAGCAGTCAGGACACGAAAAGCTTAAGGCGTCGCTGACTAGAAGTGCTTGGAACCACAACTAGCCAGCTGACCTAACTTCCCGCTATCAACGGGAGGCAAGGCTGAGTCGATTTTACATCGCGCTCGCTTCGTTACGCATGTGGTTGGGGCACTCCGCGCCTTAAGCTTTCAAACCCATAACCCAAAATACGAGAGAAATAACCATGTCTACAGAGTTCAACGAACGTCTGCCGGAGCCGCTTGGCGAGCAGGCACAGATTTGGATTGTCGGGACGCGAGAACAGGTCAACCACATCATCAGCGAAATGTATGTCAGGCAGCTGATTACCGACCGCAGCCAGTTTTCGCCCATGGTTCCCGCACCCGTTCAGGGCAAATACATGAGCGTGCTGCTGCGGTAGCTCCCCGCCTGCCCCGCTCTGGCTGACCTGTCCAGAGCGGGCATCGATTCCTCAGCTGAATCCGCGAAGAGTCTGGCGGGCAACGTAACCTGCTGCAACTATCAAGATTGCAACAGTTCGTAATCTACAATCGAGTCCGTAGCGCCAAACAAAGCCGTAGACTACTAGAATGCTGGCGCAATTTTTCTCACGTTGAGCGCGCCTTGTTGTGCAGTTAGCTTGACACAAGCTCTAGTAAACCTATGTTTCCGACTCATCGTCCCCGCCGCCTCCGCAACCATCCCCAGCTTCGTCGGATGGTGCAAGAAAATCTGCTGACCACCAATGACCTGATCTACCCGCTGTTTGCCGTGCCCGGTGAAGGCTTTGCCAAAGAGGTGAAGTCAATGCCGGGAGTCTATCAGCTTTCGGTTGACAAAATTGTGGAAGAAGCCAAAGAAGTCTACGACCTGGGCATCCCAGCGATCATTCTGTTTGGCATCCCCGCCGACAAAGACACCGAAGCCACCGGCGCATGGCACGACCACGGCATTGTGCAGCGCGCCGCCGCTGCCGTCAAAGCCGCAGTGCCCGAACTGCTAGTGATTGCCGACACCTGCCTCTGCGAATACACCTCGCACGGACATTGCGGCTACCTAGAAGTGGGCGACCTGACCGGGCGCGTCCTCAACGACCCCACGCTAGAGCTACTGAAAAAAACCGCCGTCGCGCAGGCCGAAGCAGGCGTAGATATAATTGCGCCCTCCGGCATGATGGATGGCTTCGTGCAGGCAATCCGGGCGGGGCTAGATGCCGCAGGGTTTGAGGATATTCCGGTGATGTCCTACGCCGCCAAATATGCCTCGGCCTACTATGGCCCATTCCGAGACGCTGCCGAATCTGCGCCCCAGTTTGGCGACCGCCGCACCTATCAAATGGATCCCGCCAATGGCCGCGAGGCGCTCAAAGAAATCGAGCTGGATATTGCGGAAGGGGCAGATATGCTGATGGTGAAGCCCGCCCTGGCCTACATGGACATTATCTGGCGCGTCAAGGAAGCTACCCATCTACCCGTCGCGGCCTACAACGTGTCGGGCGAATACTCGATGGTGAAAGCCGCTGCCCTCAACGGTTGGGTAGACGAGCAGCGCTTGGTGATGGAAACGCTGACGGGCTTTAAGCGCGCCGGAGCCGATCTGATTTTGACCTATCACGCCAAAGATGCGGCTCGCTGGCTGAGCTAGTAACGCGACCTAGTAGCGAATCTGAAGCGTCACAGATGCCTGCACCTCCTGCTCGCCACCCACCACCGGAGAGGCCGGAGGTGCAGCACTGTCGGCCATTAATGCCTCTCGTCTGGCAAACATCGGCGGCGGGGCTGAGGCTCCATCCACCTGAATGCTGACAATTTCCTGCTGCTGCAAGCCCAAGCTAGAGAGTACGGCCTGGGCTTGCGCCTGCGCGTTCTGCACCGCCTGCTGAATCGCCTGCTGGCGAGCAGCTTCGGTGGCGGCATCTTCGGCCACAAAGCTGACGCTATCAATCCGGGTTGCGCCTGCCTGCACCGCCTGATCGAGCAAGTCGCCAGCCTGCTCAGTGGGGACGCGGAAGCTGACGCTGTTGCTGGCAGTATAGCCAATGATTTGCTGCCGATTGTTGGCATAGTCGTACTGCGGATTGAGCGAAATGCCGGTAGTTTGCAGCTTATCGACATTGCGACCGCGCAGAAATTCGACAACTGCCGCCGAGCGCTCTGCCGTCTGCTGCTGCACTTCGGAGGCCGTTTTGCCCTGCACTTCCACGCCGAGCTGCACTTGCGTGAGCGTCGTGGCGACGCTGGCCTTGCCTGCGCCTCGGACAGTTAGGGTTCTCATGATCTGCTCCTGTTGGGCATAGGCGGGGCGGGTAAAGCTGGCAATCGGGACGAGAAGTGGCGTTAGGCTCAGGCAGCTAACCAGGATCAGCGAGCGAAACGAACGAACCAAAGACATTGTGGATCTCCTCACAGGTATGTTGATTTTGATGTAACTAATCTGTCATTCCAATCTGCCATTCCAATCTGCCATGCTTTCTTCGACGCAGCCGATCAGTTACAGTTTCAGGAACGGAGAGTTCAGCGCTGAGGATTTAGATGCCCCAAGCCCGTAAGCAGTTTGGCCAACACTGGCTCAAAAGCGAAGCCGCACTCGCCCAAATTGTCGAGGCTGCACAGCTTCTGCCCAGCGACCGCGTCTTGGAGATTGGCCCCGGCACGGGCATTTTAACGCGCCGCCTGCTACCGCTGGTAGAGGCGCTGGTCGGCGTTGAGATTGATCGTGATCTGTGCGAAATCTTGCGAAAGCATTTGAGCAAAGCTCAGAACTTCCTGCTGCTGGAAGGCGATTTTTTGACGATGGATCTGGCCGCCAGTCTAGCAGAATTTCCTGACTTCCAAGAGATCAATAAAGTAGTCGCCAATATTCCCTATAACATTACTGGCCCAATTCTAGAAAAGCTGCTGGGCAGCATCACTCAGCCCCATCCTGCGCCCTGCCAGAGCATTGTGCTGCTGCTGCAAAAGGAAGTCGCCGAACGGATCTCAGCTCAGCCTAGCTCTAAGAGCTTCGGGGCGCTCTCGGTGCGGGTGCAGTATTTGGCCGACTGCGACTGGATTTGCGATGTGCCCGCTCGCGCCTTTCAGCCGCCGCCCAAAGTCGATTCGGCAGTCGTGCGGCTTAGACCGCGACCGATTCCGACCCCGGCTGACGATCCGCATCAGCTGGAGACGCTGATCAAGCTAGGCTTTGCCACCCGCCGTAAAATGCTGCGAAACAACTTGCAGAGCGTCATGGAGCGCGAGCCAATGGCTGAGCTATTGGAATCACTGGGACTCAACCCGCAAGCCCGCGCCGAAGATCTGGGCTTGCGCGACTGGGTGCGGCTGAGCAATCAAATTCAGCCTGGAACCGCGCACCAAATCGGCTTATGATGCAGCTATTGCCTGAACCCGCAGCCCATGACCGCCTACTCGCTGATTGCTCCCGCCAAAATCAACCTCTATCTGGAAATCATTGGCGATCGACCCGATGGCTACCATGAGCTGGCCATGATTTTGCAGAGCATCGATCTGGCCGACCAGCTAGATTTGCGCCCCAACGGCACCGATCAGCTCCGCATCACCTGCGACGATCCGCAGATTCCCACCGACAGCCAAAATCTGGCGCACAAGGCCGCCGCGCTGATGGCCATTGAGTTTCCAGAAGCCTACCGCCGCTGGGGCGGAGTGGACATTCATATTCAAAAGCGAATTCCGATGGGAGCCGGACTGGCGGGCGGTTCAGCCGATGCTGCAGCGACGCTGGTGGGACTCGATCTACTCTGGAAGCTGGGGCTAACACAGGGCGAACTCCGCAAGCTGGCGGCCAAACTTGGCTCTGACATTCCGTTCTGCATCAGCGGCGGCACAGCGATTGCTACCGGACGCGGCGAACAGCTAGCGCCACTGCCCAGCGCCGATTTCCTGCATGTCGTGCTGGCAAAATACCGCAGTCTGGCTATCTCGACACCCTGGGCGTATCAGACCTACCGCGCCCAGTTCAGCGGCAGCTATGTCCCGGATCAGGCGAGTTTACAGCAGCGTCGGCAGCGGGTACATGCCAGCGATATTGTGGCCGCAATTAGCCAGCGCGACGGAGCCAAAATGGGTCAGCTCTTGCACAACGATCTGGAAAAAGCTGTGCTGCCCGTGCATCCGCCCATCGAATGCCTAAAGCAAACGCTGGCAGAATTCCAGCCGCTGGGCGTGATGATGTCAGGTTCCGGCTCGACGGTGTTTGCTCTGGTAGAATCAGAGGCAGAAGCCGCAAGCGTAGGCCAACAGCTTCAGGCTAAGCTGCCCGATCCAGACTTAGGCATCTGGACAGCCAAGCTGATTAGCAGCGGTATTCAAATCCAGCGCTAGAGACAGCGTTAAAAACAGCATCAGAGAAAAGCCATGAGCGAGAATTCAACGCCCAAACCGCTAGAAGCCCAGACTGACGCAAATGGTCAAGTGCCGCCCACACCGGGGCGCTGCTTTCGCGGGGCGCTGATTGCTGGGGGTTTATCCTGCGCCATGTATGGCCTAAATCGCTCGATTATTCAGGTTTTGGCAGGTATACCGTTGCCCACCAAAAGCATTGCGTCGGCCAATATCGCAGTTGCAGTTCGGACGCTGATCGTCGGTATCAGCACGTTGGCCACCGCTATTTTTGTGATTGCGACGCTAGGACTCTTTGCTTTAGGCGTTCAGCTTTTGATTCAGCAGAAACAAACGAAAGTATAGACATTAAGTTCTGAGTTGATCTCTAGACCAGGTAAAATCTAAACAAGCAAAATATCTTCAGGAATTTGCAACTCTGAGAGATTTCGCTAGTCCCCAAGCCACTGTCTAATTATATACCTGAGAAATCCGTAAAATGTCTTAGGCAATTTGGCAATGGCTGTGATACGTTTGTATTATAAATTCAGCCCAGCCGCTAAACCCTTTGCAGAGTCCATCTCTTGCTGTGAGCGGTTCAGGTTGCTGCATTCTGGTACTCCATTCTGGCACTAACTAATCTCCCGCATAGCTTCACAGTTACCGCAGCTATCTAGTTTTTTAGAAACCTGCCCAGATTTTGCTGTGCGCCTGTGGCTCTGATTGCGGCTCCCATTACTGTAGAGGATACCCCTATGGAATCAAAACTGCCCCCGGTTCAAGCCCTGCGTCGGAGTCTCTGGATGGTGGTTCAGGCTGCGCCATTGGAGCTGCGCAATCTGGCCTTGCTGAATCTTTTTACAGGCGTTGGCCCTTCAATCTCGCTATTTCTAGGCAAAGTGGTAATTGATGAAATCTCAAAGCTGCTGAATCGCGGCGTGGTGGGCGAATTGCAAACCCGGTCGCTGCAAGAGAACTTTCAGTTTTTGGCCGCGCAGCCTAAACTCATCTGGGCAATTGGAATTTCGGTGCTGCTGGGCTTAGTGGTTGATGCTGTTGACTCAATCGGTTCCTCTCTGTTTGCAGCACTGCGAGATCGGGTGCAGGGCTACGTGCAGGGCAAAGTGTTGGATAAAGTTGGCAACTTTGACGATATTGCCCTGTTTGAGTCTCCAGATTTACTGAATCTGCTAGAGCTGGCTAACAAAGGCATTCAGCGAGTCCAGCGCCTATCATTTATTGTGGCTGCAACGTTTGTTGGCATATTTATTTTTGTGCCTTCAGTCTTAGTCTCAATGTCAATCAATTGGTGGGTTCCGCCTGTTCTGATGCTCTCCTCTATTCCGTCCATTTTGATTGAGATCAAATATCACAAAAAGAGTTGGCGAGTTGAGGAAACGCAGGCTAGCCTCACCCGCGAAATGGATATCTATTCCAAAATGCTGACTGGCGAAGCCTATGCCAAAGAAGTGCGGCTGTTTTCGCTGCAAACCGTTTTGTTGAATCACTGGCAGGGATTATTTGCCCGCATGTTCGGCACGATGGATCAGGTGCGGCGGGAGGGAGCCTTAGCGGTGATGCTCTGGGCGCTCGTCAGCGGCTTGGGAATCGTGCTGCCCTACATCTACGTGATTGTTGGCGTACTCAGAGGTAGCTATACGCTAGGGGATTTAGCGCTCTACACTGGAATTATTCTACAGGTGCGCCGCAGCCTCTACATTTTGATCAGCAACACAGGCGATATCTATGACGTAGCGCTAGCCACTGCTCCCATCTTTCAGCTGCTTGATCTAGAGCCACAAATGCATAGCGGTCAGGCGTTGGTGGTTGCCGCAGCAAACCTGCTTCCAGCCGATCGCGGCATTCAGCTTCAAGATGTCACCTTTCGCTATCCCGGCAGCGATCGACCAATTTTGGAGAGCCTAAATTTTGCAATTCGTCCTGGCGAAATGGTGGCGCTAGTGGGTGAAAATGGGGCTGGCAAAACGACGCTAGCCAAGCTGCTTTGTCGCCTCTATGACCCAGCTAGCGGCAGTATTATCTGGAACGGCCAAGATTTGCGGCAGCTTGACTTGACGGCGCTGCGCTCGCGGATTGCGGTGGTGATGCAGGACTATACGCGCTTCCCAGCTAGCCTGCGCCAAAATGTGGGCTGGGGCTATTTACCGCAGCTCCAGAACGATTCAGCGATTCAGGCAGTTTTGAAAGATGCTGGAATTGAGCGGCTGATTGGCGAACTGTCGCAGGGGTTAGAAACGCCGGCGTTGCTGAAAGGCTAATGTTAAGTTTGCTAAAATAGGAGGATGAAATGTCCTCAGTGCGATTCCACTCAAACAATTAAGAACGGGCACCGCAGCGGCAGGCAGTGTTACAAGTGCAAGC
>JAHHHV010000043.1 GCA_019359155.1 Pegethrix bostrychoides GSE-TBD4-15B | reverse complement strand
TCAGGATAAACCGATGCCTAGATTGGCTCCACCCCCTCTACGCCTAACGCAAGCAGAACAAGAGCAACTGCAACAGTGAGTGAACCGTCATAGTACTCCCCAACAAATCGCCTTAAGAGCCAGCATTATTCTGCTAGCGGCGGATGGGCAGAATCATCGAGGCATTGCTCGTGAACTCAATATCAGTCGTGATATGGCAAGGTTGTGGCGCAATCGCTGGTTGGAATTGAGTCAAAAGGACACCCCAGTGGTGGAGCGTTTAGCCGATGCTCCCCGACCGGGAGAACCGATGACCTTTAGCTTAGAGCAGATTCTGCAACTCTTTGCCATTGCCTGTGAGAAACCGGAAGAGTACGGACGACCCATCAGTCATTGGACGGCACGGGAACTGGCCGATGAAGTCATTCAGCAAGGTATCGTCGAAACTATCTCCCCCCGTCACGTCGGACGACTACTGAACGAAGCCGATTTGAAACCGCACCAGTCGCAATACTGGTTGAATCCCCCCCGACCCTCAATTCGACGCAAAGGTCAACGAGATCTGCGAAGTTTACCTGAGTGCGATTGAGCGGACTGAGCCAGGAGAACGGACGATATTGTGTTCCACTTTACCCCCAAGCACTGTTCTTGGCTCAATCAGATTGAGATTTGGTTTAGTATCTTAGTCCGTAATTTGCTCAGACGAGCAAATTTTACCAGCAAGGAGCAACTCAAAACCCGTATCCTGGAATTCATTGCTTACTTCAACCGGACGATGGCTAAACCCTTTAAATGGACTTACCAAGGCAAAGCTCTGAAGCAGTGATAAAGGGTGGGGCAATTCGCGCCTTAGTCTACTAGTGAGAATCTGGTGAGAATCCACCCTGATTTAATCACTTTTGCGGCGGCTGGCGGTAGCGCTCATAACAAGGACTTCAGGAAATTGCTCTCCTGAAGTTCGACATGAACTGAGTGAGATTTGACTAAGGCTAGCTGAGACCTAGCCAAGATAGCAGTCCTTGTCCCGTCACATATTCGATAGCCAGCGTGGCCACAAAGCCAATCATCGCAGCGCGTCCGTTCAAGCGCTCAGCATAGGTGTTAAACCCAAACTTCGGCTCTTCAAACTTAGGAGTTGTCGTGGGTTGAGGCTGAGTCATGGGAGCTGTTACAAAACTTAACTCTACACCCCTATTGTAGGGATAGATCCCAAATCGTCAACCGGAAATGCTGAAAAATTTCTGGGTATGTCACTATCTATGTCAACAGCTAGGCAGAGGTAAACCTAGAATCCTCAGCCAGCGTTGCCGGATCAAACTGGAGCGCCCAGTCGATCAGCGCTTCTGAGACAAAGAGTTCGCGCTGCCGAATCAGAATCGCCACGTAGCAGCTAGACTTACGCACAATCAAAGCGTGGTAGTGCGTACCGTGAATAACCGCATGGCGAAATTCATCAACCTGAAATGTAGACTGGAGCAGAGCCTGCAAGCCTAACGCCTGAAAGATGGTTTGCACCCAGCTAATATCGGCAGTCTCCAGCGAAACATAGTAGCTTTTAGGTAGGCCACTTGGGTCAAAAATGGCTGCACCCAAAATTTGATCTAGGTAAGACACGCTAAACGCCTACACAGGAACTAAAAATTCAGCCGAGGCTAGGTTGAGGCCAGAGTAGCGACCAAGCGCAGAGTATGGCTACTTAAACCATAGCGACTCAAGCATAGTCTAGATAATCTAGAGCCGTAGCACTTTTAAGCTTCCCATTTTGCTATCAGGTAAAAACCCTACAGATCTATATAGACCTCTAGTAAAGCAATAGATCACTGTAAAGCCGCAGTCCAGATGCAGCACTGTGCAGAGATTCGTAATGACTACAGATCAGATTCAGTGTCCGGCGCGATCTGAACGCCAGTCTCTAGACTAACCACAGGTACGTCGGTGATCAGATCGCTCAACTCAGAGATTTCTACGCCAATTTGCTGGCAAGCCTGCTGAAGCTGCTGCTGGAATTCAGGAATATTCTCGTGATAGCCGCAAAGCCGCGTTGCCTCTGCTAAGCCCTGCTTGGCGTTAGCCTTGGCGCAGTCAATCAGCTCGATGCCTTCTAGTCGAGTTTTGGCAGCCATAGATCTCTCCAGCTCATTCCCCTCACACTATGAGATCTGCACCAAAAATGAATCTGCCTAGCGGTGGAACCAGTATTTGTAAGCTGCATAGGCCATTGTCACTACGCCAGTCAGAATCGCGACTTCATTGACTTGAAACTGCGGATGGTGCAGCGGGTAGTTGGGCTGGTCTTCAAACGCCACGCCCAGCCGGAACATTGTGCCGGGGGCATGATCCAAGTACAGCGAAAAGTCTTCTGCTCCCAAAGACGGCTCCGGCAAAATCTGAACGCGATCATTGCCCCAAGCTTCGGCGGCGGCAGATTCAGTCAGCTGAGTTAAGGCTAAGTCGTTCTGCACCGAGGGCACGCCGCGCCGATAGTTGAGCTGATATTTCGCGCCGTACATTTGGCAAACGCTGGCGACAATTTTTTCAATCCAGGCAGGTAGCGCCGCGCTGGTTTCTGGATGTAGCGACCGCACTGTGCCCAGCATTCGCACCTGATCAGCAATCACATTAGGGGCACGTCCGCCCTGAATCTGCCCCACCGTCAGCACCACCGGACGCAGCGGATTGTGGGTGCGGCTAATCGCCTGCTGCAAGGTGGTGATCACCTGCGCGGCAATCCAGATTGCGTCGATTGCTTCGTGAGGCCGCGCCCCGTGCCCTGACTCGCCAGTAATGATCAGCTCCAGATCGTCAGCAGCAGCGGTGAGCGCTCCGTAGCGAATGCCAATCGAGCCGCCCGGAATTGTCGGGAAGGTGTGAACCCCCAAAATGGCGCTGACTCCAGCCATTGCCCCATCTCGAATCATCCAGCTCGCGCCCTGTGCCGTCTCTTCGGCGGGCTGAAACAAAAACCGAATCGAGCCGGGAAGTCCGCCCTGCTGTACTGCGAGCTGTGCCAAAATCATCGCGGTTCCGAGGCCGATGGTGGTATGGACATCGTGGCCGCAGGCATGCATGATACCGGGCAGTTGCGAGGCGTAGTCTAGCCCTGTGCGCTCCTGAATCGGCAGGCCGTCCATGTCAGTGCGAATCGCCAGGAGCCGCGAGTCTTCGCCCGTTCCCGGCAGTGTGGCAATCGCGCCCGTTTTGCCCACTAGCTCCTGCACATGCAGCCCGCAAGAGGAAAGCACGCCCGCGACATAGGCAGCCGTTTTGTATTCTTGACCGCTCAGCTCTGGGTTGCTGTGCAGGTGACGGCGAATTTCAATCAGGCGGGGCGCAAGCGGAGCGGCGATATCTTTGATCTGGCTGAGCATGGTGAGCAGGAGGGCTAATCAGGTGTTTACTATCATACTGGCAGTTTATTAAGTGTTTCGTAACGTAAAGCTCAGCCCGCAGGCTTGGCAGGCTCAGCGGCGCTGTTGCCCAACTGACTCCAGATCATCGCCACCAGCACCAGCATTGCCCCCATCCCTTCGCGCAGGCTGAGGCGTTCGGCGAGCCACCAGAACGAGAAAAGTGCCGCAAATACAGGCTCTAAGCTATAGAGAATCGCGGCTTCGGTGGCGCTTAAGTGGCGCTGTGCCGTCACCTGCATCCAGGTGGTCAGCGCCGTGGCGATCAGTCCCAAATAGACCAGCGCTACCCAGTGCGGACGAAGCTGCTGCACTACCAACGTCGCCAGGTTGTCCAGCGGCAGCGTCCAGAGCGTCCAGGCTATCCCCAGCAGCGCAATTGTGATGAGCTGCACCGCCGTAAGCTGAATTGGTGAATGTCTTGCTGTCACTGCCTCAGTCAGCAGGATATAGACCGCATAGCTGAAGGCGCACACCAATATCCACAAGTCGCCGCTGCCCAATGTCCCTGTCTGCCCCGACATCACTGCAATTCCGCCAAAGGCCAAGAGCGCTGCCGCAAACACCTTGAGGCTGATGCCGCGCCCCAGCAACCAGCCCAGCAGCGGCACCATCACGACATTCAAGCCGGTAATGAAGGCGGCACGATTGGCTGAAACAGTCTCTAAGCCAACTACCTGTGCCAGAAAAGAGATAAAGGCGACCAGCCCCAGCCGACTGCCATCTCGCAGCAGCCCTAGCGTCAGCGGCGGCAGATTGGGCAGGGCGCAGCAGGGCAAAAAGGCCAGCGCCGCCACCAAAAACCGACTGCCAATTAAGAGAGCAGGCGGCAGCGTCGTCACCATATCTTTGAGCAGCGGGAAGGTTGAACCCCAGATCAGGGTGGTGAGCAGCAAGAGCAGCAGGCTTCGCAGGTGGGTTCGGGATTTCATGGGTCGTGGCTGGTTGGATAGGCTCGCAAACGGAGAGTTGCGATACTCTATCAGGACGCACTGGCTGAGTAAATATGAGGCGTTTTTCTCTCACTACCAAATTTTGGCAGGATTACGCTACATATAGGGAAAACTAATCAGATATTGCCTGTCATTTTCCATATTTAGTGCCATCATAGAACCGTCATGCCCGACAGACCGCACCCGTAGACTTCGGTTTGCGGGTGTTACCTAACTTAGATCAGAACTCAGACCAGAACTCAGATCAGACTGCGGGCACTAGACCAACTCCCTACCGCCGCCAAACCTATGTCTTACGTCCTCTCCGCCGCCAAGCTTCAGGCATACCACCGCTGCCCCCGCGCCTACTACTTCCGCTACGAACGCAGGCTCGAAGGCGCTGGCTTTTTTGGCTCAGCTGCTCTAGGCACTTCGCTGCATCAGGCGTTGGCACAGATTTACCAAGACTGGCATTACCAAGATCCGGTGCCGCGCCTCGACTGGATCGAATATTGCTGGAATCAGCAGATTGGCGAGCTAACTCCCAACCAAACTGCTGAAGGGCGAGCGATTCTGCGGCGCTACTACTATTCGTTTATTGAGAGCCAGTCCGCGATGCGGCGACCACTAGCCGTGGAGGGGCGGATTCAGGGCAAGCTTCAGGTGGACAATCTGGAGTTTGGGCTATCTGGACGCTATGACCGACTCGATCACTTTGAGGATGGACTGGAGCTGATTGATTACAAGTCGGCCAAAGAAATGGAGCGGCTTGACCCCGAAGAAATCAACCTGCAAATTGGCCTCTACTATCTGGCGCTAGAGCAGCGCTATGCCCGCAGCCTCAAGCAGCTCAGCCTACTCTATCTGCGGACGGGCGAGAAAGTGACCTACCGCGCTACACCTGAACATCGCTGCCGAGTTGAGCAGGTGATTAGCAATTTGGCGACCGAATTACGCCGCGACCAAAGCTGGCAGCCCAGCACAGGGGCACAGTGCGAACGCTGCACCTATGCCCGCTACTGTCCGGCGATGCAGAGTGAACCGGAGCCGCTGCCCGAAGATGGTCGCAGTCAGCCTGCGTTGCAGCTTGTCTTGAGCCTGTAGGCTTACCTATAGGCTTATAGGGCGCGAATTCCGGCAATCACCCCCCGACAGACGCTTGTGAAAAAATCGAGATCGAGTGTTTCGATGCGGTCGCTGCTGAGGTGGTAGTGCGGGTTGCGCAGGTAGGCGGTGTCTGTGACCATGAGTGCCGCATAGCCCTGATCCCAGAAGGGAGCGTGATCGCTGCTGCGCGTCCCCGGCACCATCTGGCCGCGCAGTCCGGCAGGCAGCCATTCGCAGGCTTGACCGGATTTGCGGATGCTCTGGCTGAGCCGCCGCAGATCGGGAATGGTGGCGAGATTGCCGACGAGGGCGATGAAGTTGCCGGTAGTGGGGTAGAAGCGCTCTAGCTTGGCCGGATAGCGCTGCGAGTTGGGCTGATGGCTGCAATAGCCCAGCATCTCTAGCGAGATCATCAGCCGCAGCTTTTGGTTTTGCTGCCGCAGCAACTTGGCATAGGCCTGACTGCCCAGCAGCCCGTACTCTTCAAGGTCAAAGGCGACGAGCCGCAGCGGATGGGTCAGAGGCTGCGGCGCGACAACCTCGGCCAACGCCAGCAGCGCCGCGACTCCGGTCGCGTTGTCATCTGCGCCCTGACAGCCGGGAACCGCATCGTAGTGAGCGCCAATCAGCACGGGCGGTGCTGCTGCGTTTGGATCTGAACCAGCCAGATTCAAAATCAGGTTGTGATGCGTTTTGCCGCGCAGTTCAAAGTCGTGCATTTCTACCGTTCCCCAGCGCTCAAACTGGCTGCGGATATATTGCTGCACGTAAAAATGGCCGCCGCTGGCCAAATAGGGATCGCGTTCGCGGCTGACTTCAGCGAGATGCTGCTCTAGCGTTTGTCTCAGCTCCAGATCATTCATGCGCCACTGCTGGTTTTATGCCAAGCTGCGGCCTGCTGGCGGATTTGGATGAGTTCGGCTTCCGGCATTTTGTCGAGGTTGTTCAACATAAAGTTCATGCGGCCTTGCGAGGTGAGCTTAGCGCGATGCCTGTCTAGAAAATCCCAGTAAAAAAAGTTAAACGGGCAGGCTTGTTCGCCCGTGCGCTGGCTGGGTTTGTAGGTGCAGGCTTTGCAGTAGTCGCTCATTTTGTTGATGTAGTTAGCAGAGGCGGCGTAGGGCTTGGAGGCGAGAATGCCGCCGTCTGCAAACTGCCCCATGCCGATCACGTTGGTCTGCATCACCCAATCATAGGCATCAATGAAGGCCGAGTGAAACCAGCTTTCAATTTCCTGTGGCGAAATGCCTGCAATCAAGGCAAAGTTGCTCAAGACCATCAGCCGCTGAATATGGTGCACGTAGGCGATGCTCTCAACTTGCTTCAAAGTCTGGTGCAGGCAGTTCATCTGGGTTTGCTCGGCATCCCAAAAAAACTTGGGTAGGGGCTGCTGATGCTCAAACCAGTTGCGCTGCGGGTAATCTCCGCTGACGTGATGATAAAGTCCCTGCATATATTCGCGCCAGCCTAACACCTGTCGAATAAAGCCCTCGACGCTGTTGAGTGGCAAATCGTGATCGTAATAAGCCTGCTCGGCGGCGCGGATCACCTCCAGCGGATGCAGCAGTCCTAGATTTAAGTAGGGCGAGAGCATGGCGTGCCACATGGTTTCTTCGTCCGTCACCATTGCGTCTTGGTAGGGGCCAAACATCGGCAGCCGTACTCGAATAAAGGAGTCGAGGACTGCTAGCGCCTGCGTGCGGGTTACGCCCCAGCGAAACGATTCGGCCTCGCCATAGGTAGAGAAATCATTTACTTTAACGTATTCAATGACGTTCTGCGTAATGTCATCGGGCGTAAACCACAGCGGCTCTGGTGTGTCAAGCTGAGCTTTGGGCGGCTTGCGGTTCTCTTTGTCGAGGTTCCACTGACCGCCAATCGGTTTCTTGCCCTGCATCAGCACGTCGTAGCGCTGGCGACCTTCGCGGTAGAAATATTCCATCAGCAGGTTTTTGCGACCTTTTGCCCAGTTGCTAAACTCGTCGTGGCTCCAGAGAAACAGATTGTTGGGCAGCAGCGTAATTTTGCAGGGCAGATCTAGCTTGGCAATGAGCTGGCCAAACGGTCGGTCGCTGGGCTGCATGACGCGCAGTTCGGTAATCTTTTGCTGCTTCACCCACTCTCGCAAAGTTGGCTCAAACTCTGCGGCTAGCTCGTAGCTGACTTCCCAGCCCGCCTGCCGCAGCTCTTGGGCAAAGTGCCGCATCGCTGACCAGACCAAAATCAGCTTTTGGCGATGGTAAGGTCGCTCTTTAACATGCCGACTCGACTCGATTAGAATCACGGGCGCTTTGTGGCTCTGTGCTGCCTGCTGGAGCGCGGCTTGCTCCATCGAAAGCTGATCGCCGAGTATCCAAATGCCGATTGTCATTACTGCGCTTGAATTAAATGCTTTTTTAGTTTAAAGGCTGTTTGGCAAGAGGCATGAGACCCAGCGATCACAGACACATGAGTACAGACCCATTAGTAAAGTGTGACACTTGAAAGTACCAAATCTTGGTCACTTATCGGCATCAAATCAGCCTCGCATCGGCGCTGTGTAGAACCGCAGCCCTCGCATATAGCTCAGTTCTGCTCTAGCCCTGAAGTCACAATCTGTACTATCTCAGCGCTAGGCTATGTTGAGTAACGCCCATTCCTGCTCAGATTTTGATTTATATCCCAGTTCCAAAATGCCCGACGGATGGGTGATTTTCGACCAGAATACCGTGTTCCAGACTGCTTCGACTAGATGACTCAGGGCAATCGGCTTGAGTAGATAGGCTTCAACTTTAACGGTTAAATGGCGAGTTAATTCTGCTGACGGACAGGTCGAAGTGACCAAGATGGGAGTGGTTCTGCCGCTGATTTGATCCATGAATCTCAACTTCTGTATTAGTGGATAAACGCTTTCCCCCGCAAATCTAATTTCGCAGATGACAGCATCAAATGCCTGCGAGTCTAAGGCCTCCATTCCTGCTATGACTGAACCCGCTGTGACAACATTTGCACCATAGTCTTCAAATACAATCTTGTATAGCTCTCTCGTATCACAATCATTATCTACAGTAAGTATATCCACACCCAATATCTCCAGATAGTAAAGTCATTCTGCGGGTCGCTAAGCAGATCACTTATCGATACATGAATCTTTCTAGCTCCTTGCCAGCTGGCATTTCTTGATAGCAGTGGTTGCAGCGCCAGTGAATCCTGCCGTGACCGATATGGCGAAGTAGCGCATGGGAACAGCAGAGGCAGTGATGTCGGGCATTCATCTGAGCTAGATCAACTGTGCCAGATCCTCGTCTCTGGCTGACAGCAACTCGTTCAGGTAATATCGCTGAAATAAACAATAATTCACTCATGTCTTAAAAGCTCAAAATTGAAGCGCAAATGAGGTCGAACTCTATCACCGATCACTCTGATCACTCTGAAGGACTACCGCTTGAGATCGAGATTGAATTGATTGATTACGATACAAATCGTAATAAAAAACCATCTGTCTCAAACAATATCCCAGAAAGTTCTTTGAAAGCCTTGAGGGAGCTGGAGATGCGGTTTGAATCGGTGTCATTCCTGAATTCTGCGAAGCGGTTCATTTGTAAAATTCGACACATAATGAGGTATGAGCTATAAATCCGCCATATCCTGGCCGCAAAAAGATCATGTTTAATCAACCCGTAGAGAGCGCGCGTGAACTGCTAGTGCGATACCACTCAGGCGAACGCATATTTAAGAGTGCTTCGCTAGACGGAGCCAAGTTGCGGGATGCTGACTTGAACCATGTCAGCTTGGTTGAAGCCTATCTAGTTAGAGCCGATTTGAGAGGTGCTGATCTGCGTGAGGCGCATCTAGAGCGGGCTGACTTGAGGAATGCCAACTTGTCAGGTGCCAACTTGGAAGGGAGTCATTTAGAGGGAGCCAATTTGGCAGGCACGAACCTAGAAGGAGTCAAGTTTGATGCGTCGATCATGCCCAACGGCAGAATTCGCTGGCGCGGTATCTGATGACTCTGAGCCAGCCAGTCGGTCAGCTAGGGGGCTAATTGTCTTGCCATTCGCGGTCTTCTAGCTCCCGTTGAGGCAAGAGCAGCGTCGCTTCAATCTCTTGGCGGATGGTGGCTGTAATCTCGCAGCTGCTGTTTAGGCAGTCTAGCAGGAGCTGATTGGCATCATAGTAGCGTTGCAGCATCTGCTGTTGCTCCAGACTAAACTGCCAGTGATGATGAATCTGTCGGTAGCTGTTGATCTCAGATTTGAGCTTTGTCGCCCAAGCCCCATGATGCGCCTGCCACCAAAGCTGAAAGCGCTCCTCGGTTTGGCCCGGAGGTGAAAACTCCATTTGAAGCTGTTGCAGCGATTTATAAAAGCCAGCATCCAGCACCATGACTAAAATCTGGCTGAGCGCCTCCCCGCAAAGATGCGCATGGGCGAAATCTGGGCTTTGGTCAATCGCACAGGATTGCAGCAGGTCATCTAACGCCGCATCCAGAAACATGCCTTGATCCAGGGTACAGGCCAGCGCAAAATCAGCCGCCATATGCGGCATCCGCGAGAGCCCCAGATAAAAAGCTCGCGCTGCCGCATCTTGGATTGGGGCTGGCGCAACGCGCGACTTTTGACTCGCCCACTGCAAAAACTCTTGCAGATAGGGATCTTCGGCAACCAGGGCATCAATTTGCTGCTTCATCAACTGCACCAGCGAATCTGCGCTCCGCAGCATGGCCGCTGTCAGCAAAAAGATCTCGTGCCAGTGCGGATCGGTGAGGTGGCTCACCAGCCCGCCTAGCGCCTGCTCTAAAGCCTGAAGGTTGTGGCTGGCGACAATGCTGCGCGCCGTAAAATATTCCTGAAACGCCAGATAGGAGAACGAGAAAACGCCGCGTCCCCGTTCGATTAACAGTCCGTGCTGCGACTCGATTGCCTTCAGCAGCGCCTTGCTGTCCAGCTGGAGTTCCTCAGCGTCCGTTGAAGCATTAGGCAGATGCCGGATATAGTCCTCTATATATTGCTCAATCGTTCGCTGCGCGAAGAAATACTGCCCTTGCTCAAACGTGACTGCCGCAATCTGGCTCAGCAGCTTCAGCTTTTGCGGCAGGCGAAACCCTCGGTAAATCTCATCACGCTCTACCCCTCTGGACTCATCCCACTTGACCAGCAGCAGATCCAACCCTTCTTTGTAAAACTCCGTCCGCTTCACCGGAAATCTGCCCTCCCCTTGAAACACCCAGCAAGCCATATGTAGAAATAGCGGCGTCACCACCATTTGGCGAAACTGCCAGTTTTCCGGCTCCCCCAGCTTCTGCATGAACAGATCTGATTGAGCCTGCCCGCTCTGAGCAGTTGTGAGGGTAAAGGACACAAACCATTTTTGGGCAAATGCTGTAATTTGAGCTTGGGTAAACGGAGCCAGCTCCACATCTGTAAAGCCGCGCAGGCTGAGCTTTTGGGCTGCCGTGCGGCAGGTTACAACATATTGATTTTTGTGATACTTATCAGAAAATCGGCGAATTTCTCGCAAGACTAACATGCTCTGCGGATGCAGCACCTCATCAATGCCGTCTAGCAGCAGCAGCAGCCGACCGGCTTGCAGCAAGGTTTCAATCACAGCCGGATCAGAAATGCCGCTGGTCAGAAACTCCTGGCGCAGGTAGTTGAGCAAGCTCAATTCTCCGCTCGCGCTAGACTCCTCAACAAAATGCCGCAGCGTAATAAACATCGGCACCCGGCTTGCCTCAAACTCACCGCGACTACACTGAACGGCGAGATGCTGCAAAAAAGTAGTCTTCCCCACTCCCGGCTTGCCCAACACTCTCAGCTTGGGATAAGTTTCGACCGCCCGCATCCCCGATATTTGCCTTTGCTCAATATCGCCCAAACCAACGCGAGCGAAGGCTTCTGGTTCAATATTCTGCAAATTGGCGACCTCCAGCCGCTGCTGGCTAGCAATTGCTTCCAAAATATTGACATCAATATAAATGTCATCCAGGCTGACCGGATGGTTAATATCCAGAAGCTGCAAGATGCCGCACTGATTCTGCACTTTCTCGCGCTGCTGCAACCGCACCTGCCCCACTAACCGATCCAATCCCACAGGGGAGAGCGCGACAGGCTTGACTTGCAGAAATACTTCTGGCGGATCAATCGCCACTTCCCGCCAATCGAGATCTAAGACCGTGCAAATCCCTAAAAAAGCCTGCCGATCAACAGGCTGACCGCTAAAAAACCGCCAAATTGGCTGGCGCGTCTTAAGACTGATCTCTCCCGCAAGATTTTCCTGTGTCCATCCTTTCAGAGCAAACGCTCGTTTAGCTTGCTGAATCCCAGCGGATGATGCTTGAAGCGAACGCTTAGCCATAGGCCAGATCTCCTGATCAACTCAAGAAATCAAACAGAGCCGTATCTCCCACACTATAGAAGCTTTTCTTTGTCAATAGCTGTTCTAAAGTTAAATTTATACAAATTACGCAAGCTAACGTTGCATTTATCTCAGCTCAGTGCCATTCTCCTGCGAAATCAAACGCGACATCGTCTTCTCTTTTCTGCTTCACAGAAAAAATTCTGGACGATGAAAGATTTGATGGATGCTGCCTATAAGGACTCTTCAAACAGTATTCTTTGGGAACTGCTGCTACTTCCCAAAAATAGGCTTTTCCTGAGCCGATCGCAATTTTTTCGGTTCACAGCCTCAGCATTCAAGTTTAAAGGTCGCGCTTTCGAGCTTGAACCTCGATTATTCAAGCTCGAAGCTGTAAGTTTCGAGTCCAAAGGGCGAGCGTTCGAGTTCAAAGGTCAATCGTTCGTGCTCAAAGCTTGATTATTCGAGTTCAGAGGTCAATCGTTCATGCTCAAAGGTTGGTTGTTCCAAGCCTGAACTACAACTTTTAGACTCAGAACTTAATGATTCAGATCTACAGCGGCTTGGACAATATCCAGACTGATTTGCCGACGCAATAGCCCTCGCACAATTGCCGCTTTGAAGTTTTCATCGGCAATGAACCGCACCTGTGCCACCGATCACTCCTTACAATGGGAAAATCCTCTCTGCAAGCATAGCGGAATTATGAGCTTCACCATCGCAGTCAGCCCCATTCCCCTCTTTATCAATACCGATGGAGTTGTACTAGTGGGTCAAACTCGCGTCACCCTAGAAACCATCGTCACGCTATACAAGCAAGGAGCCACCGCCGAAGAAATTGCCGAACAGTTTTCATCCCTAGACTTGGCAGATATCTATGCGGTGATCAGCTATTACTTACGCCATCAAAATGCAGTAGAAGCCTATATGCAGGAGCAGCAACAGCGATCTGACCAAATTCGAGCTGAGAATGAGCGGCGTTTTCCGGTTCAAGGGCTGCGCGATCGTTTATTGGCTCGTCGTGCTAGCTCTTAACGCTGGTTTTTCCTGAAGGCTAGCTTTTCTACAGCCGACCGCAATTTTTTCGGTTCACAGCCAGATAGCTACTGAATCTAAGACGAGCCATACAAATCAGTCGTCATAAATCTCTCTACGATGCCCGACCCGATGGATCGTGATAGACATTACCTCGCGCTCAGCTTTGTCATCAAAGGAATAGATGACGCGATAGTCTCCAATCCTCAGCTTGGACAGCCCGCTCAAATTTGCACTCAACCCTTGATGACTGACATCACCAAAATTTTCAGACAGCCATTTAATTTTGCGTAGAATGCGCTCCTGAATCGTTTGCGACAAGTTCGCCAGATCATCTGCTGCTTCAGGCGTGAACTCAACCCGATAGAGCATTACCAGTTCAACCCTAATTTTCTTGCGACTTCCTCTGCCGGAATGCCTCGTTCGCCTGCTTGCGTTCGTCGCAACGAGTCGAGCAACTGTTGCTGAACTTCTGGCTTGATCTGTTTGCCTTCATCTGGATCAAACAGCAGAGCCTGAATGGTTTCAGTCACGGTCTCCTGGATCAACAGCCTGAGTTCATCAATGGTCAAATCTTTGACTTGCATAGGATTGACAGCGCGAAGATGTACCCTTATTGTCACATTTCCCCACCTGAATGAGCTGTTCCAAGCCTCAGGGGTTGAGTTCTGATTTTGGCTTAGTTAGATTGATCGAACAACGAGGGAAGATCGCGTCGACCGCTTACAACTCGGAGAATCTCGATTCCAACGGCAAGCTCAGCCAGCTAAAGAGTCTCCAATCGCGATCTGCCGTCCATCACCGAGCTAACAGCTGCGATACGATGGGCGGCTCGTCTGGAAGCGTAAGCCGCTGCCATGCGGTAAGCCAACTCAGTCGCCGCTCTAGACCGCGAGTGCCGCATCTGTCTGAGTCGAGTTCATGCCTGAATAGACCAGGCCGCGCTGCATATCCAGCGTCAAAATCGTGCCGTCGCGGATAATCTGAGTTGCGTCCTGCACCCCCACAATCACGGGCACGCCCAGCCGCAGCCCAATCACCGCCGCATGGCTAGTAATGCTGTCTTCTTCAGTCACAATGCCGGATGCCTTGCGGATCACGTCTACATGGTCAGCGCTGGTTTTGGAAACAACCAAAATCTCGCCCGGATTGAAGCCGTTTAGCTCAGCCATGCTGTGGGCGACTCTGGCGCGTCCGCTGACGGCTCCCTGACCAATGCCCGTCCCCTTGCCCAGCACCGAAGTCACCAGCTCCACTTTGATTAAATCCGTCGAACCCGCCACGCCCTGCAACGTTCCAGCCGTCATCACGACCAGATCGCCCTGCCGCAGCAGCCCTTTCTCCTGCGCCTCATTCAAAGCCGCCTGAAACGTCTGCCCCGTCGAAGGCAGATTCAGAACCAGCAGCGAGCGTACCCCCCAGACCAGCTGAAGCTGCCGCGCCACGTCCACATGCGGTGTCACGGCCAAGATCGGCTTGGTGGGGCGAAACTTCGAGACGTTGCGGGCGGTAGCTCCGGTTTTGGTCAGCGGCATAATGGCGGCAGCTTGCAGTTGCTCAGCAATCCGGCTGACGGCTTGGCTGATCGCGTTAGGAATTGAGTAATATCCCGGCATACTCTCAAAGCTGCGGCTGGGCTGCGGCTCTCGCTCAATGCGCTCAGCGATCCGCGCCATCGTCTCCACCGCCTGTACCGGAAACTTGCCAACCGCCGTTTCGTTAGAGAGCATCACGGCATCGGTGCCGTCGAGGATGGCGTTGGCCACGTCCGAAATTTCGGCGCGGGTGGGGCGCGGGTTGCTGACCATGCTGTCCAGCATTTGGGTGGCGGTAATCACCGGAATGCCGAGTCGGTTGGCGGTAGCAATCAGCCGCTTTTGCAGAATGGGCACATCTTCAGCCGGCAGCTCTACGCCCAAATCGCCTCTGGCCACCATGACACCATCGCAAAGCGACAGCACCGCCTCCATCTGCTCAATTGCCTCGTGCTTTTCGATTTTGGCAATCACAGGCACGCTCTTGCCAGCACTGGCAATCAGCTCTTTGATCTCTAGGACATCCTGCGGGTTGCGGACAAAGCTAAGCGCCACCCAGTCTACGCCCTGATCGAGTCCAAACATCAGGTCTTCGCGGTCTTTGTCGGTCATGGCGCGAATCGACAGGTAGACCCCCGGAAAATTAACGCCCTTATTATTGGAGAGCGGGCCACCCACCACCACCCGGCAGTGCAGCTCGCGCGCCGCCCGATCAACCTGCTCCACCTGCATTTCTACCCGGCCATCGTCGAGCAAAATCGTCGCGCCAGTCGGCACTTCGTCGGCCAGTGGCTCGTAGGTGACGCAGCTGCGCTCTTGGGTTCCGGGCTGGATGATGCTGGTAAGCACAAACGGATCGCCTTTTTCCAGGACAATCGAGCCAGCTTCAAACTTGCCCAGCCGAATTTTTGGCCCCTGCAAATCCTGCAAAATCCCGACCGGCTGGTTTAGCTCAAACGACACCTGCCGGATCAGCCGAATGCTGCGCTGGTGGTCGTCATGCGTCCCATGCGAAAAGTTGAGGCGTAGGGTTGTCGCCCCGGCTTCGATAATCTGCCGCAGCATCTCTGGACTGCTGGTGGCGGGGCCAATGGTAGCCACAATCTTGGTTCGACGCAGAGCAGAAGATAATTGCATGGGTGCAGTCAAGAAAACGCCTGTAACCGCCAGCATACAGGCAGCGGCAACAGGGATACTAGCATGTTTAGCCAGCTTCACAATCACTAAAGATTCCAGGCGGGTTCCAGAGAGGTTCCAGCCTAGAGCTCAGGTTCGGGCTGAGCAACGGCCAACTCTAAAGGATTGAGGTTGACATATATTGCAAGTTTTGCCGATAATTGGAGATTGTGTGAAGTTTAGAACCCGAAAACACCTTGGCGAACGTCGTTGTAATTGGTGCCCAGTGGGGCGATGAAGGCAAAGGCAAGATTACCGATCTGCTCAGCAATTCAGCAGATATGGTGGTGCGCTATCAGGGCGGCGTGAATGCTGGACATACGGTGGTCGTCAAAGGCCAAACCTTTAAGCTGCACCTGATTCCCTCCGGGATTTTGTATCCCAGCACAGAATGCATCATTGGCTCTGGCACGGTGATTGACCCCAAGGTGTTGATTCAAGAGCTAGACCAGCTTGACGCGCTGCATATCTCAACTGAAAACCTGCTGATCTCCAGCACTGCCCACGTCACCATGCCCTACCACAGGCTGATTGACCAAGCCTCTGAGGAGCGGCGCGGCGATCACAAAATTGGCACCACCAAGCGCGGCATTGGCCCCACCTACGCCGACAAGTCCGAGCGCACGGGCATCCGGATGATTGATCTGATGGAGCCAGAGAGCCTGCGGAAGCTGCTGCACTGGACGGTGACGCATAAAAATGCAGTGCTCGAAAAGCTCTACGATCTACCGCCGCTTGACCCGGAAGCCGTCATCCAGGAATATCTTGGCTACGCCGAACGGCTGCGTCCGCACGTCGTAGATAGCTCGCTGCGGATTCACGAGGCAATCCGGCAGCGGCGCAATATTTTGTTTGAGGGCGCGCAGGGGACATTGCTAGATCTCGATCACGGCACCTATCCTTACGTCACCTCTTCTAACCCAGTTGCAGGCGGGGCTTGCGTCGGGGCAGGCGTGGGGCCGACGATGATCGACCGGGTAATTGGCGTGGCGAAAGCCTATACGACGCGGGTAGGTGAAGGGCCATTTCCCACCGAGCAGCTGAACGAAATGGGCGAGCTATTGCGCGACCGGGGCGCTGAGTTTGGCACCACCACCGGGCGAGAGCGGCGCTGCGGCTGGTTTGACGGCGTAATTGGCCGCTATGCGGTACGGATCAACGGACTCGACTGTCTGGCCATTACCAAGCTGGACGTACTCGACGAGCTGGCCGAAATTCAGGTCTGCGTCGCCTACGACCTCGATGGCGAGCGCTGCCACGAGCTACCCACCGGAGCGCGGCAGTTTGCTCAGTGCCGTCCGGTTTACAAAACTCTGCCGGGCTGGCAGCAGTCTACTGCCGACTGCCGCAGCCTGGAAGATTTGCCCGCAGCGGCGCTCAACTACCTGAAATTCTTGGCGGAGTTGATGGAAGTGCCCATTGCGATTGTCTCACTGGGGGCGAGCCGGGATCAAACCATTATTGTGGAAGATCCGATTCATGGCCCCAAACGGGCTCTGCTCTACGACAGGGCGCAGCCCATCGGACTGCGGGGCGAAGCAACCCACAGCGCAGCTATCCGGGCGATTGAGGTTTAGTTTAAGTTTTCTGCAAGTTTTCCACAGTAAGTTCAAGTAAATTCAAGTAAATCAAAGCTAAGCATATGGAACTCACAGTTGAATGTCAGAAGCGCCCCGAAGGCAGCAAGCCTAACAGTCTGCGACGGGATGGCCTCACGCCCGCCGTGCTCTATGGACATAACGGCACCGAGTCAGTGGCGCTGACGCTGAACACGCGGATTGCCACCACGCTAGTCAGAAAAGCCGTGCTCAACAACACAATGATTGAGCTATCGGTGCCGGAAATTTCCTGGAGCGGCAAGGCGCTGCTGCGGGAAGTGCAGGCGCACCCCTGGAAGCGCAGCCTCTATCACCTCAGCTTTTTCTCGGTGGGCAGCCAGTCCTCAATTGAAGTCACCGTACCGCTGCATATTGTGGGCGAGTCTGTGGGCGTCAAGCGGGATGGCGGCACGCTGGATATTGTGCTGAACGAGGTGGCGGTAGCCTGCGCCCCCGGCGATGTGCCTGAAGCGATTGAGGTGGATGTTTCTAAGATGAAAGTGGGCGATGCGCTGCATGTGCATGAACTCAGCTTGCCCGCTGGCATTGCGGTCTTAGGCGAGGCCGACCGCGTGGTGGTCTCGGTGCTAGGAACCTCTGGCGCTGCGGCTGAAGCGGATGAGGCGGAAGCTGAAGCAGCGGCGGCTGCCGAAGCGTAAGCTCAGCGAGCAGATTGCTCTAGCGATATTGGGTTTGGCCGAGCGCCATGCCGTAACCAGAAGCCGGGGATCTCCCTGGCTTTTTGCTGAGGATTTCGTGAACTGCTTTCCCAACTGTTTTGCGAACCGTTCAGAATAGGCTAAATTTGGCCTTGAGCTGCATCTGATCCAGTCCCCCTCTTGGAAACTCTTGGAAAGCTATTGGAAGCGCCTAAACCCCTATGACCGATTCTCTGTTGCCCGACTTGATTCAGCAGATGCTGCGCCCCGACTTCTATCCGCATCCGGTGCAAAGCTCTAGCCCCGACTCGACCAGCGCCAACACCGTTCAGCTGATTCAGACGCATATTTCTTACGTGCTGCTGACTGGCGAATTTGCCTACAAAATTAAAAAGCCGCTCAACTTCGGCTTCCTCAACTACTCGACGCTAGAGGCACGGCAGCATTTTTGTGAGGAGGAGCTGCGGCTCAACCAGCGCGGCGCGGCACAGATTTATCTAGAAGTGCTGCCGATTACCCAGAGCGCAGAAGGCTATCAGCTGGGCGGAGCCGGCGAAGCGGTGGAATATGCCGTCAAAATGCAGCAGTTCCCGCAGGACACCCTGCTGACGAATCTGTTTGAGCAGGGCAAGCTCACGCCAGAACTCTTGCAGCAGCTGGCCAAAACGATTGCCGAGTTTCACGCCAAAACCGCCAGCAGCGACTATATCCGCAGCTTTGGCGAAGTTTCGCAGATCCGTCAGGCCTTTGACGAAAACTTTGAGCAGACGGTACAGTACATCGGCGGGCCGCAGACGCAGCAGCAGTTTGACGAAACTCAAGCCTACTGCAACCAGTTTTTTGCCAGCCAGACCGCTCTGTTCGAGCAGCGCGTCGCCGCCGACCGGATTCGCGAATGCCACGGCGACCTGCACCTGCGAAACATCGCCTACTGGCACGAAACGCTGCTGCTGTTTGACTGCATCGAGTTCAACGAGTCGTTCCGATTTGTGGATGTGATGTTTGACGTGGCCTATATTGTCATGGATCTCGAAGCGCGGCAGCGCCCAGATCTGAGCAGTCTGTTTCTGAATGCCTATGCTGAACAGACGGGCGACTGGGAAGGCTTGCAGGTGCTGCCGATTTACGTCAACCGCCAGACCTACGTGCGCGCCAAAGTCACCTCTTTTCTGCTGAGCGATCCGGGCGTGCCAGCAGCCGAGAAGCAGCAGGCGCAGGAAACCGCCGCGCTTTACTACCGGCTAGCCTGGCAGTTCTCGCAGCCGCGCCAAGGCAAGCTGATGGTCATGTCGGGGCTGTCGGGTTCGGGCAAGAGCACGACAGCGCGGCAGATTGCGGCTCAGGGCGCAATTCAGATTCGCTCAGATGCGGTGCGAAAGCATCTCGGCGGCATCCCGCTTGAGCAGCGCGGCGACGCAGATCTCTATACGCCCGAAATGACTGAGAAAACCTACGCAAGGCTGCTAGAGCTGGGCTTGGCGCTGGCGGCTCAGGGCTATGCGGTGGTTCTAGACGCGAAGTATGACCGGGTGGCGCTGCGCCAGCAGGTGATTGAGCAGGCGGCTAGCCAGCAGATGCCGCTGCAAATTATTCACTGCGCCGCGCCGCTAGAGGTCTTGAAACAGCGCCTCGACCAGCGCCAGGGAGACATTGCCGACGCGACGGCGGATTTATTAGCCAAGCAGGTGTTCGAGCCATTTACGGCCAGCGAGCAAGCTTACGTCACGTCGATTGATACCACACAGCCGATCGAGCCGCAGCTGCACAATTTGAGCTAAGACAGGTTATAAAGCTATCAGAACAGCAACGGCTGATCAGCCGCGATGCTGGCAGTAGATGAGAACGAACCCATGTACAAATTCAAAACTGAACATGGTCAGGAGGCCGGACTGCGGGTTTGGGTGGCCTTTATTTTGGGCTTCTGGCTGGCCGGGTTTCGGGCTGAACTCTGCATATTTCTGGGCGCGCTTGGCGGTCTTGCCACCTGGTATTTAGTCAGCGCTTGGCGGGCTGAAAAAGCTGATCCCAAACCTGCCGCCCCGCCTGCTGCCCCGCCGCCGCTCTCGCCGCTGGGGAAAGTGTTCCGTCAGCCTGCGGAGCGGTTTCGGAAGCTAGGGCTGAGCCAGCGGTTGCCCAAAATCCCAGAGCTGCCTAAAATGCCGATTCGGGAGCGCAAGCCTCGCAGACGGCTCTAGCTCAGGTTCTAGAAATGCTGTTGGAGATACTCAGACACCCCCAACGCCTCTAGCTGAGTTTGTTTATCTGCGACCATCTGCTTGAGGCTTTGACGGTACTGCTGCACTTTGATCAACAGATCGGGCTGGTGGCAAGCTAAAATTTGCACGGCTAGCAGCCCCGCATTTTGGGCATTGCCAATTGCCACGGTGGCGACCGGAATTCCGGCTGGCATTTGCACAATTGAATAGAGCGAGTCGAGTCCTTGCAGATGCCGACTGACTACCGGCACGCCAATCACGGGCAGCGGGGTCAAAGCGGCGACCATGCCGGGAAGATGTGCCGCGCCGCCTGCCCCAGCAATAATCACCTTGAGGCCGCGCTGATGCGCCTGCTGAGCATACTCGACCATGCGCTCTGGGGTACGATGCGCTGAGATGATGGCGACCTCATGGGGCAGACCAAACTCTTGACAAACCGCAACGGCCTGCTGCATTGTGGGCAGATCAGAATCGCTGCCCATGATGATGCTGATTTGAGGATTTGCTGAAGATGAATGAGGCATAACTAGGGCAATCCGCTTTACAGATTTCTATCCTGCCTCATTTTCAACCGCTTACTGACAAAATACTCATTTCTATTCGCTAGTTTTGGTTAGATATTAGCTGAATATTAAGGTCTAGGTTCAATCCCTGCTCGTTGAGCGTTCCCATCCCCCTGACAGCTTTCATGGCTTCCCCGCCGTGCGTTTGTGAAGCGACCCCAGTGTTAGCCAGTCCGCTCTGCTTGAAGCTGCGCTAGCCTGCGTCGTCGAATGATCTGATAATCTTTGCTGCTCGTTTTGCCTCAACTCCTGCTGCAAAAGCGACAGCCATTTTACGACTGCTCATAGTTTGTAATGATGGTCTGAAGCTCGTCTGTGGCAAGATCACTCTGCTCAGATTTGGAGTAGAGGGTGAGCAGAATGATTCTGGTTTCGGTCTTGATTGCCCGTCAACAGCGGCATTGTTCTGTTTCGGCTTCAGGCGTCGTCCAGCGCAGTAATTGCCCAAAAAGTACTCGCTGCAATCTCATCTCGCAGCGATTGGTCAGGACATTTCAGCGTCATTGAAGATGATTTCATCCGGATGAGAATGTTCTGACCTTACAGAACCCTATGATTGTGCACCCGCCTAGGCAAAGAAGCAAATGACCTGTGCCTAAACGCCTAGCAGGCTCGTAATCATGGGCAGCAGCTTTGTACAAGCCTCAGCGAGCTTTGCGGTGTCGGGCAGCGCGCCGACTAGCCCTCTGAGAAAACCGACGGCCAGCTTGGCGGGCTTTTTGGCGGTTTCGGCGCTGGAATTCCCGGCTGCTGCCAGCTTTGCGGTCTGCTCTAGGGCAAGCGCCTTGTCGTCATCGCTGAGCGCAGGTTCGGTTTCAATGGCGGCTTGCAATTGCTTCAGCAACTCTGCGAGCTGGGTGGCTTCGGGATTAGCGGTTTGGAGCTGGCTGATGCTGTTGGTGACGCTGCCGCTGATTTTGCCTAAGTTGAGGGTGGAGCCGCTGAGGTTCATGTCTCTGCCGACGCTGACATTTTGGCTTTGGTCGCTGCTGTTATTCATAAGCGTATTTTCGGTTACAACGTTGATGGGACGGCTGGCGAGCGAGTTGATCGCTGACCACATATTGGCGCTCTGTTCGCGGTAGATCGTGATTTCACTGTCTTTGGCTTGCAGCTCTGCGTGATATTTGGCTTCTAGTGCTTTGAGTGCTATTTCATAATTTTGGTTAAACTCACCGTGAATTTTGGCCTTGTTGGTTTCGGGTGGTACATTGACTCGCACGACCACCACGCCGTCACCTTTGTTTTCGATGCTCTGAACGCTGAGTTCTGTGCCTTCGTTTTCTACCTGCACCTGCTGGAAAGCAGAGACAAAAGCTTTCCAGTCTACGCCATTGCGGAAAATCAGATCAACGGTGGTCAGCATTTCCTGGAATAGCTTGGTGAATTCTCCGGGCGCAAAGTCTCCACTACTGGGACGGCGTTCTTGCTGGTCGCGCAAGAGATAGACATGCTGACAGTCGATTTCGTCGAGTTTGGTTTTGTCGTCAATGTTCCAAGCTTCAAGACAGGCTGAGGTGAAATACGCATTTCTAAAGTCTGTGCCGAGTGCCAAGACTTCGCGCAAGTTGGCTCCACGCAAATCGGCTTTCTGCAAAATCGCGCCGCTGAGATCTGCCCATTGTAGGTTCGCCAGATTTAGGTTGACTCCAGTGAGGTCAGCGTCTCGTAAGTTGGCTCGAATGTAGGATTTTTTGTAACCATTGCGGCTGATCAGCAATTCCCGCACGGCTGCGTTTGCCAGAATTGAATCACCGACTCTGGCGCGATTGAGCTTGTTAGCCTCTTTCCAGCAAATATGAGTCAGAATCGTTTGCTGCTGGCGACTGTGATTAAAGTTGGTGTTTTTGAGCGTCGCTTTTTCAAAGGTTGCTCCGGTTAAATCGGCTCCGCAAAATGACGTACCGCCCAACGCTCCAAACGCGACACCAACTGTGCGAACTAGCGCAAATTTTTCGTCTTCTTTGAGAGCACGCCAAGCTATGTATAAGCTGAGCAACAAGTTCGCGCCTGCGCCTGCGACTGCGACTGCGCCTGCGCCTGCGACTGCGCCTGCGCCTGCGACTGCGCCTGCGCCTGCGCCTGCGCCTGCGCCTGCGACTGCTGCGCCTGCGACTGCGCCTGCGACTGCGCCTGCGACTGCGACTGCGCCTGCGACTGCGCCTGCGACTGCGCCTGCGACTGCGCCTGCGCCTGCGACTGCGCCTGCGCCTGCGCCTGCGACTGCTGCGACTGCGCCTGCGACTGCGCCTGCGCCTGCGACTGCGCCTGCGCCTGCGACTGCGCCTGCGACTGCGCCTGCGACTGCGCCTGCGACTGCGCCTGCGACTGCGCCTGCGACTGCGCCTGCGCCTGCGACTGCAATTACAATTGTTGTCACCGCCTTAACAGTAAACCCTTGGCGACCAATTGCAAAATATGTAACGGCAACGAAGATAAGTACGGCGATGCCTGGAATAATCGTATATTGCTTAATGCCATCTGGACTTAGAAAAGTTGCAATAATGGCTGCGCTGAATACGGCTCCAACAAAATTAAATATAGCCGACAGCGGAATAGCTAGTAACAACTGAAGCACCATCCAGCGCCTTTGCAGTCCAGCTTTGGCTCCGCTGAAGTTTGCCCCAATTAGCTTGGCGTTGGTGAAATTGGCGCTGCGAATGTCGGCTCCGCTGAAGTCTGCTCCAGACAGATCTTGTCCCTTGAACGACTGTCCTCGCAAGTCAGCATTGCGAAAGTTGCGTTCTCCGTCGGCGTAGCGGCTCAAAACTTCGCTGGCTTTCATGAGGTGGGGGCTTGAGAGAACAGGAAAACTGCTGCGAATCTAGCATGTTCGGCTTGAAAGCGGTAGAAATTCGTAGGTTTTACTATCTATTTCTCCCTTTTTCAAAATCTCATACATCACCCACACTGCATCACCTGCTCAGCGGTCAGTGCCCAATCTGGAAACAGGGTGGAAATGATTTGATCAGCGCCTCGAAATTGGCAGATCTGATATTCTGCGTCCACCAAGCTGTAGACTGTCACAGTAGGCTGCTTCGGGTTGCCAATGAATCTGCGTTCACCCAACGCCGCATAGTCTACAATCCAATATTCCAAAATTCCCAGCGTTTCGTACTCTGCCTGCTTGGTCAAGTAGTCATCTTGCCAGTTGGTGCTCACCACTGCAATCACCATTGGCGGACAGACATAGGCCGCTGCCGGACTAGATTTGCCTTTCATCCGCAGCCATTCAGCTTGATTAAACATTACAATGTCGGGCCTACGGCTTCTTTCGAGTTCTCCCGCTAGCCTCACCTGTTTCTGCCGCTTTGGAACATAAGGCAGCGCATACTGAAGGCAGTGAGCTTTGAGAGCATCGCACAGCGCATCTGCTACGTCTTCGTGGTCGGCGTTTGGCTCCGACAGCGGCATAGGGATTCCGTCAATCAGTTCAAAGCGTCGCTCGCTGCCATCATCCCAGGATAAAAACTCCTCGAATGTCATCGGTTCAGAGAATTTTGAGAGAACTGCGGGTGTCATGGGTCTCTATGCTCCAGATGGCAAACTATGCAGCCTCTTAATTGGCTCACAGGTCATCATTGGTCATAGCTACAGCTCATCGTCATTCCGCTCCGCCACATATTCAATCAAATCGGTAGGCGTACAGCCGAGATGCTTGCAGAGCGCATCAAGCATGTCACCGCCAATCTGGGGCAGATTATCCTGGTTCTTCAAACGTGAAATTGCGTTGGGATGAACGCCCACCAATTCGGCCAACTGCTTGTTCGTCATCCGCTGTCGAGCCATGATTTCCCGTAGTCGCCAACGAATCGCCACAAATACTCATAAGTGTTAGTATAAACACTACGAGTGTGTGTTATTCTACTCGTAGTTAGTTCAACCAGCGCGTCGCAGCGACCAACTCCTCTGCGCTGGTTTTTGTCCCAATTTGCAACAGAGACAAAATAATTATGCCCTATGAGCAATCGCTTCGGCGATGGGTAGTCGTGCGCCTATCGCCAGATTTGCGGCATATCGATGTCGCCCGCTTCTACAAATACTCCGACGCGCTGGGCTATCAGCAGATCCTACGCCGTATCGACCCCAGCCGCCGCTACGAAATCATGTTTGAGGCCAAGATGCCACGCTGAACTAAAGCCTGTCGTAGTCCGGTGGTTCCACATTCGGCACTCGCATCAAAAACTATTGATTTAGAAAAATATATTTAGAAAAATAAACAATTGCTTGAGCCATAACCCGTCTACTCTAATGGTGGTGGGTGTTTGGCTACAACAAACGCTGTTTATGCGATCGCTGCTCTAGTAGTCTGTCAAGCTAAAAATTGTGAGTTTAAGGGAAAATAGAGCGGTTATTCACAGTCAACCTTTCGAGATATCGTGACCACTCACTATGCCCAAGAACTATATTGTCCGGTTAAGTCAACA
>JAHHHV010000042.1 GCA_019359155.1 Pegethrix bostrychoides GSE-TBD4-15B | reverse complement strand
GCTGTGCGACGAGTATCACAGAGGTCGGCAAAGGCTTCGACGATAGCAAGTTGAGGCATCGAGGTCAGGGTTTGAGAGATGGCCTAACTACCATATCAGTTTCACAATTGGAATGAAATAGCCCTGCTATCTCCCCACCTCCCTATGACTCAACACCCCCTCTATGGCCCCACAATCCCCATCTGTTGTCGCAGATGCGGACGGAGTTGGTGTGGGAGGGCAAGTATGACGAGTATGGGCAGCGCTGCGAAGTGGATATTGCGGGCTGTGCGATGCCGATGCAGAAAATTTATCACCGATTAAATATACAACCTCAGCTCGACTTTATCCATTTTGAATCCGGGGTGATCTTGGGTGTTGGCTGGATTGTAGACAGACTCTCAAACTTTTCAGATATCTAGCGTTGACACTGATATCAAGAAAAGTCTAGAGAAAATATGACAGCCTACAACTGTTATCCATTGGGGGTTTCGGAAAATGGATAAAGTCGAGAAGTAGGTAGGATGATAGAGCGGCTACGGTTGCGTTTCTTTCTGAATCAGAATCTGCTTAAGGCAATATGAAGGCGATCGCTCAGGTTGTATCTGTGCTAGTTGCGTCTGTGCTTAAACTTTTGGAAAGCGGCACTGAGCCACCAATCAAGCCGAGATCCTGCTTAAGCTGCATCAGCATTTCGCCGTCGCCCTGCTGCGAATAGAGATCGCTGGCCACAACGAGCTGGCTGATTGCCTCGGTGATGCGGCGCAGGTTGGCTGTGGCGCGAGCGCGGTTATGCTGAGCTTCGGCAAACTGTGGGTCGAGCCGCAGCGCCTCCACAAAGCGGGTGACGGCTTCACGGTACTTGCCCGCCCGATACTGCTCGCAGCCCTGCTCAAACTGAGCCGCGGCTTCAGGGCTGAGCGTCGGGATGGGACTCGGCGCAAGCGGTTCTGGAAACATCACCGCAACACTGCCTCGCCCCCAGTAGGCCGAGATCATGGCGCTGAGGCCGAAGCCCGCAATGCCAGTCAAGACACTGAGCCAGATCCAAAAGCTGATATCCACAGGTTGATCCAATCGCATGAGTTACACCCAGTCTTCGTCGTCTGGACTGGCCGGATTTCTAGGCGGAGTCTTGTCGGACGGCTTGACGGGATCCTTTGGCTCTGGTTTTGGCTCTGGCGCGGGTGGTGTGGAGCTGTAGGGTGGAATCAGCACCCGATATTCGGCATCGTAGACTTCTTTGGGCTTGCGCGGTTCCGGGTTGCTGCTGCGGCTAAACCCAGTTTGCTCCAGCGGCGTTTGGCGAGAGTTCGGTCTGCCTGCGTCTGGTCTGCCTGCGTCTGGTCTGCGATCGCGGATATCGTCCCGAACTGGGCTGCGATCTGGGCTGCGATCTGGACTGCGACTAGCAGCACTTCCAGCAGCACTTCCCGACTGCGGCTCTGCCCAATCGTCCCAGTCTTTGCTGCGCTCCCAGCCGTCTTGAGCGCCCGACGCAGATTTGCCCGACGCAGTGGCGGCACTTTTAGGCTTACTGCCCTGAGCGCCCGTCCAGGGAGATGGAGTTTTGGTTTCGCGCTGAGCCGATTTCCGCACCGCCGCATTTTTGGACATGCTAAAAAATCCGCTTAAGATCAGCGTTGTCAGAGCGCCCGCCGCTAGAAAGCTCAGCACCCAAACCGACAGCGGCAGCGCCAGCGTCTTGACACCCAAGACCACCAGCGAGACAGGCGCAAGGTTCTGGAGCGCAAACGCGACGAATCCGCCAGCAATCAGCAATAGCAATATTAGGTTTACCATAAGGCGATCTCCGAGGTTAGAGCATGCGGTCAGAGTTTGCAGCTAAGCGTCATGCGGTGGTAGATGACCCTGCCAGCGCTGCAGCGGCACGCAGTCAATCTCAAACTGATCCAGGGCGCGGGCTACCACAAAGTCTACAAGGTCTTCGATAGTTTGCGGATGGTGATACCATGCGGGGATCGCAGGCACAATCCGCGCTCCGGCTTCGGCTAAGGCCGTCAAGTTCCGCAAATGGATCAGGCTAAACGGCGTTTCGCGGGGAACTACCACCAGTTTACGCCCTTCTTTGAGCTGCACGTCGGCAGCCCGCTCTAGCAGATCGGAACTCAAGCCTGCCGCCAGCTTCGCCACCGTACTCATGCTGCAAGGCATAATCAGCATCCCCAGCGTCCGAAACGAGCCGCTGGCCAGCGTTGCGCCCACGTCGCCCCAGGGATGACAGTAGAGCTTGCCGCTGGTCTCCACGCCCGCTTTTTGTCGCCAAAACTGCTCCTGCTGCGCCGACTCTAGCGGCATGCGGATATTTTCTTCAGCCTGCCAAACCATGTAGGTTGATTTGGAGGCGACCAGCTCAATCGCATAGTCAGCCTCCAGCAAAAACTTCAGCGCTCGCACGGCATAAATCAGCCCCGATGCGCCCGTGATGCCCAAAATGAGCGGCTTTGAGCGAGCCGCAGAATTAGTCACAGACTTCGATACCTCAAAGATTGGGCTATCTCTAATGATTACAGATCGTTGATTACAGATCGTCTAGGTCGTCATCGCCGTTCAGATCGTTGAGGTCATCGTTGAGGTCATCGTTGAGGTCACCATTGAGGTCGTCCCTCAGCGCGTTGGTTTCTTCGAGGTCGTCCTCATCCTCCGAGGCTTCGCTGCCACCGCCAACCGCGACGAGATCAATCTGCTGACGGTAGTAGTCCACGCTCTTCACCTGCACTTCCACGCGGTCGCCCAGCTTATACTGCCTGCGGTTTTTGCGCCCCACCAGCTTTTGCTGTCGCGAGCGGTACTCGTACCAGTCGTCTTTGAGTGAACTGACATGCACCAGCCCTTCTACCAGCAATTCCTCAATTTCCACAAAGAAGCCGTAGGACTGCACACCTGTAATCAGGCCGTGAAACACCTTGCCCGTATGCTGCTGCATGAACTCAGCTTTTTTCAAGCCTTCCAGATCAGTTTCAGCTTCCTGCGCCAGCTTTTCCCGCTCGGTCAGGTGGATCACCGTGGCGTTGAGCGTTTCCTCTAGCTCCGTTTGGACTTCTGTGGGCAGGACGTTCCAGCTGATCTGGCCGTGACAAGAGCTGTGGCGCAGGTCTACTTTTTCTTTGGAGCGGCTGCTGCGACGGTCGCGGCCATGCTCAAACACGGCGTGCAAAATGCGATGCACTAGCAGATCTGGATAGCGACGCAGCGGCGAGGTGAAATGCGTATATCCAGCGTCCAGCGCCAGACCAAAATGCTGCCCTGCGGTGGTGCTGTAGATTGCAGGCTTGAAGGTGGCCAGCAGCAGATAGGTCAGCACCTTCTCAGTTTTGGACTCGGCAAACTGCTCGACTAGGCGCTGGTAGTCTCTGGGCTGCACGACCTCCTCCTGCTCCAGATGCGCCTCAATCTCCATGTTAGTGACCAGCTTTAACAGCTCCTGCACGTCACTAGGATCAGGGGCACGATGCACGCGGTAGATGGCGGGAACTTGCAGGGCCAGCAGATGCGAAGCCACGAGCTGATTGGCCAGCAGCATCAGCTCCGTCACAATCGAGCGGGCGGGCAGCAGCGAGGAGACCACCATGGCACCTAGCGTCCCCTCATCATCGTACTGAAACTTCGTAGAGAGAAACTGGCTCAGCTCGGAGTTGGCTTCGTCGGGGAAGATCTTTTCGGGCAGGTTGAGGTCGAACGCGCCGCGCTGGAGCCGTTGGGTATGGATGGCATGGCTGAGCGCAAATAGCTGATCCAGCATTTCAAAAATCGGCTGGAATGCTTGCAGCTCGTCTAGGCTGGGCAGCGGATAGACCGGAGCGGGGCTGTCTGCGTCGGGCGCGTCGTGGCGCTGCACAATCACCTGTGCCTGCTGATAGTCGAGCCGATGATCGACCTGCACCACCGTTGGCTGTAGCTCAAACTCCACCACCTGCCCGCCCGAAGTCAGCGTCAGCAGCACCGAGACTGCCAGCCTGTCTTGGCCAGCTGCTAGCGAACAGCAGTCATGCACCCGCTCTGGCAGCATCCGCAGCGCGTTTTCGCCTAGATAAATGGAAGTGCCGCGCCGCCGCGCCTCTACGTCCAGCAGCGAACCTGGCTCAATGTAAGAAGAGACATCGGCAATGTGAATGCCCAGCCGCCAGTGGTCAGAGCCGAGCTGCTCCAGCGTAATCGCGTCGTCGATGGCCGGGCCGGTGGCGTTGGGTGGCCCGTCGATGGTGATGGTGGGCAGGTGACGCAGATCTAGCCGCTTCTTCAGGTCGGCTTTGCGGAGCTTCAACGGCAGGGTTTGGGCTTCTTCCAGGACAGCTTCGGGAAACTGGCGCGGCAGATCATGCTTGCAGCAGACGATATCGAACTCAGAAGCCGCCTGCGCGTCACTGCCCAGAATTTGGGCGACGCGACCTAACGGCGGACTGCCGCCCAGCGGATAGCGCAGAATCTCAACATGCACCAGCTGATCGACCGCTTCAGCCAGATCAATGCCGTTGGGCCTCAGCTCCACGTCAAACAGCAGGCGGTCATCTAATGGCGTGGCCTGATAGATTGCTTCGGCCTGCTTGACGCGCGCCAGCACCGAGGAATTGGCCCGGTCGAGAATTAGCCGCACTTCGCCCTCCGGGCTGCGGCGGCGCGTTCCTTCTTTGGTGATCCGCACTAGCACGCGGTCGCCGTTCCAGGCCGTGTTGAGCTGGCTCTCGCGGATGTAGATATCTTCGGAGCCTTCGACATCTTGAATCGCAAAGCAAAAGCCTTTGCTGGAGCAGCGCAGCTTGCCTTCCACCACGCTTTCTTCCGGGACGCGGCGGTATTTGCCCCGGTCTCGCACCAGCAGTCCCGTTTTCTCTAGCGCGTCCAAAGCGATTTGGAGCTGGCGCTGGCTGGCTTCATCGCGGCAGTTGAGCTTTTTTTCGAGCGCTTTGGGAGCAACCAGCTTATCGTCTGTGAAATTGACCAGGAGTTCGGCGATCGAAAATTCCATGTAGCGATTAATCCTTTAAAACGCTGAGCCATTCAATTGGAGCTGAGTCGGAGCTGAGTCAGAGTCAAGCCAGAGCCACCGAAGCGCCGTCTACGAACCTCTTGCGAACCTCTGCTGCGGCAGCAGACAGCCTGCTGGGATCTGGCGGCAGTAGCGCATGGGCTTTGAGGCAACTGAACTGAAATGGCTTGGCCTAGACCCGCATTCCGCTCCTCAAAGGCAACTCGGCTGTTCGGCTAAACAAATGACATCTGAAGCCATCTGAAGCAGTGCAAAACTCTACATTTTTTGCACTCACCCATTTTATTAACATTTTTTGGTCAGAAATTACCGTAAAAAATGTTTTTTGTCCAAAAAGCATAAAGCTTATTGAGGATTCTCTAAGTTTTATCGTTGTCCGGTGACGATATAGGCCACTCGCTTGCCAATATTGGTAGCATGATCTGCCATTCGCTCCAGATGCCGGATTGCCAGCACCAGCAGCACGATTGGCTCAACTGGGCCAGGGCTGTGCGAGGGTTTGACCAGCAAACTGTAGAGCGATTCGTAGTCAGAATCCACCGCGTCGTCTTTGAATTTGATATCTAGCCCCGACTCGGCATCTAGATCAGACAACGCCGCCAATCCCATCGCCAACATGGCGCGGCAGCGATCCATCATCATCTGGACGCGCTCGATGCAGATCGGCACGGGGTAGGGGAACAGCTTGACCGAAATTTCGCCAATGTCCTCGGCATAGTCGCCAATCCGCTCTAAGTCTCGGATCAGCTGCATCAGCGCGCTCAGCAGCCGCAGATCTTGCGTGACCGGGGCTTGCAGCGCCATCAGATTCACGCAGTCGGTTTCGATTTGGCGGTAGAGCCGATCGATCTGCTTGTCTTGCAGGGCAATCTGACGCGCCGCATCCAAATCGCGTTCGCAGAGGGCTAGGCGCGCCAGCCAACAGGAGTTTTCCACCAGCGCGCCCATTCGCAGCACGTCGCGTTGGACACGCCTGATCTGTCGCTCAAACTGCATTCGAGTGGGTCTGGAATCTTCCAATGATTGAGATGCTCTTCAGCTAAATGAGAGATGCAACAAGCATGGATTAGCAGGGCACGACTGAAAATCCCAGCGGCAACCTGTCTATTCGCTGCCCCTGAGGTTCTTATCAGGATAACCTTGATGCCAGATTTCCGCTGTTTGCCTGATTGCAATTGGCGAATTGTGCTGGGTTTTTGGGCTTTTGCTTGGGCGCTGCGTCTTGAGCGCTCCAGCCTTGCCGATTTGCGTTTGTTCTGATTTTGTTACGTCATGTAAAAAAAAGTTCCATCAGATCAGGATTTGACTGACAGTTATGAAGACTGGCGCAGATTTGCTGAACTGCTGGCTTTAGTTTTCAGTATGGCAGTAGCGCCTGACAACCCATAACGTTACTCGACGGAGCGCGCTAAATCATGTCTCTATCAGATACCCAGGTCTATATTGCACTGGTCGTGGCTCTTATCCCGGCTGTGATGGCGTTTCGCCTGTCTACCGAGCTGTACAAGTAGCGCCGCAGCGCCCAAGCTTGTGAGCGGTTTCACGGGATTTGGCCCCACGGAAGCTGTTTGTAAAACTGTTTGATGTAGAAGAGTGATAGGAGTCGGTGACTTGTCGTTGCCTGACTCTTTTTTTATGGATTTTTTATGGATTATGTGAATTCGCTCAATTCTGCTTCATAAAAAGTGGATTCCTATGCAAGAATAGCGAAACCCGCTGAGCCTCTTCTGACTTGGGACGACAGGTTTTCCGGATAGATTCCCCGGATTCACCGATAAATCTCTAGGCAGATAAATCTCTAGGCAGAAAGAATATTTGCAGCCAAACGGGTATTTTTGAGTTAACCTCTTGTTGCGAGCAGTCCGGTTGGGTTGCTAAACGCGCAACAGAGGCTCCCAAAATAGACCGCTTAACGGCCTGCCAAGTCAGGATTTGACCCCTATGAACGCACTGCAACCTCAGCATGACCCCGCCCCCCGGCGACTGGCTCGCTCGCCCCAAGTCAAGGCTCAGCCGCAAGTCACGTCTCGGCGACGCAGCAGAACTCGCAGCAGGCGGCAGTCTTCGCACCAGGCCGCAGTTCTAGAAGTCAGCCTGAAACTAACGGTCAACCTGATTTTGGTGGCGACGGGCGTTTCAACGCTGGCGCGGCTAATCCCCTACAACATGAGCCAGCAGAGCGATCTGGAGCGGCTACGAACCGAGGTGAAAGAAGCCAGCGCCAAAGTTGGCGGTCTGCAAGAGGATTTTGATCGGCACTTCGACCCGCAGCAGGCGCTCAACGTCATGCAGGAGCAAAATATTCGCTTCAACCCCCGCCAGAAGCAGGTGGTTTGGCTGAAGCCGGATGCCCAGCCAGAAGCCGCTCCCAAGTCGGACAGCACTTCTGAAGCGAACGCCGCTCTCGATTAGGCTCGCCTTCGCTCTTCAATAGCGCTCTTCAATAGCGAATGCGCGGATCGACATAGGCATTCAAAATATCGATGGCGATGCTGGCGACGGCCACAATCACTGAAAAGAACACCATAATTCCCTGCACCACGCGGTAGTCGCGCAGCGAGATGGCCTCATAGAGCCGATTGGCGAGTCCCGGCCAGGAGAAGGTCACTTCGGTGAGCAGCGCTCCGCCCAGCAGCGACGCGAAGGTGAGTCCCAGCACAGTGATCACCGGAATCAGCGCGTTTTTGAGCGCGTGAGCGTAGAGAATTCTGGCTTCGGGGATGCCGCGCGCTCTAGCCGCCTCCACATAGTCAGACTGGAGCGTTTGCTTCAGGTTTACCCGCACCATGCGCTCAAAAATACCGCTGAGCAGTAGGCCAAGCGTCAGGCTGGGCAGCGCCAGATAGTAGAGGCTGGTAAAAAACTGGCCGAAGTTGAGCTGCAACAGGCTATCGAGCACGTAGAGTCCAGTGGGGCCAGTCGGCGGCGGCATCGAGAGCGGAAAGCGCGTGCCGATCGGGAACCAGCGCAGCTGCACGGCGAACACGAGCTGGAGCAACATGCCAAACCAGTACATCGGCACAGCGTAGGTAATGATCCCAAACAGCCTGCCGCCCAGATCAAAGCCTGTGTTAGGGCGAGAAGCCGCCAGCATCCCAACTCCCACGCCCACCAGCACAGCCACCAGCATACTAAATAGCGTCAGCTCCAGCGTTGCCGGGAAATGCTGGCCAATAATCTGCCAGACAGTCTGCCCCTGACTGGCCAGCGAACTGCCCAAATCCAACCGCAGCAGGCTGCTCATATAGCTGAGGTACTGCATCCAGAGCGGCGCATCCAGGCCGTTTTCGGCGCGCCATTCGGCTTTGGCGCTGGCGGGCGCGCGCGGGCCCAGCATCACGTCCGCCGGGTCGCCAGGGGTGAGCCGCAGGATGATGAAAATTAGCGTTGTGATCGTCCAGATCATCAAGGGCGCAATCAGCAGCCGCGAGTAGATGTAGGTTTGCAGGGCTTTGGAGCGGGACATAGAGCCTACTTTTGCATGGTCGAGAACAAGAACTGCTGGCTGGGCTGGATTTCAACACCCTTGACGTTGCCTTGGGCAAACACATAGTCCTTGTTCTGCCAGAGCGGCACGTAGGGTACATCTGTAGCCAGCAGCTTTTGCAGTTCGACAAACTGCTGCTTGCGCTGGGCTGGATCGCTCTCAGCCCGCTGCTGCTCGACGAGCTGATTGGCCTTGTCGCTGTAGTAAAACGAGCCGCCGATTTGGCTCTGGCCGTCCTCGCAGCCCTGCTCTGGCGAGCCTTTGGTGCAGGACATGAACGGCTCAATGAAGGTATCAGAATCAAAGTAGTCGGGATACCAGTCGAGGATCACCGAGGGATAGGTGCCTTTGCCGAGATTGTCGAACAGGGCGCTGGAATCGACATCTTTGGGTTCGATCACCGCCAAGCCGCCCATCTGCTTTTCGACTGCCGCCTTCAGCGTGTTAGCGACTAGACCGCGCACGGTGGAGCCAGAGGAGTACCAAACTTCGAGCGTTAGCGGCTGGGATTCGGTGAATCCAGCCTCGCTTAGCAGAGCCTTGGCCTTTTCGGGATCGCCATCGCCGTACTCGGTCTCAAACACGGGCTGGTAGTCGGGCGATCCTGTGGGCAGCAAGCTGTAGAGCGGCGTGGCCTGTCCTTGAAAGACGCGCTCGTTCAGCAGGCTGCGGTTGATCATCGCGGCTACGGCTTGGCGAGCTTTCACATCGTCGAGCGGCGGTGTTTTCTGATTTAGCACCAGATAGTTGGTGACATTGGAGCCTGCTTCGATCACCTGCCAGCCGCCGGACGAGCTGTTCTTTTCTAGATCCCGAATCTGGTCAGGATCCAGCGTCTGGTACGCGATATCTAAACCGCCTGTTTTGAAGGTGTTGTAGAGGTTGGCGGCGCTGGCAATCACCTGAATATCAACGCCCTGATTGGCGGGTTTGTCGCCCCAGTAGTCGGGGTTGGGGTCGAGCCGGATTCTGTCGCTGGAGAATTCGCTCAGCTTGTAAGGCCCCGTGCCCACAAACGTATCAGGCTTGAATTTGCCTTCGCCGCTCTCGTAGGCTTTGGGAGAAACGGGGGTGGCGCCAGAGAAAGCCAGCACCGACGGGAAGGCGGCAAACGGCTGCTTGAGCTGGATCGTCAGTTCGGTGGGGCTGCTGGCGGTGACAGACTCGATGCGATCCGAGAGCAAAAAGGCTGGACGACCGCCGCTTTCCATAAAGCGCTCAATCGAAAACGCCATCGCCTCAGCGTTAAACGGCTCGCCATCGTGAAACTGGACATCCTCGCGCAGCGGAATCTTGTAGGTGAGGCCGTCTTCGCTGACTGCTGGCAGGGCGGTGGCGAGCTGCGGTACGAGTTCGGTGGTTCCAGGCTTGTAGGTATAGAGGCGGTCGCCCAGATTTTGCAGCAAAATGCCGGGGAAGATTTCGTAGGCATCGGCGGGGTCCACGGTGCGGGCTTTCAGCGTGGTGCCAATCGTGATGCGGCTGCTGTCGCTGGCGGCAGGGCTAGCTGCACCGGGCGAAGATCCGGTCTGGCCAGCAGTTTGGCTAGTCTGACTGCCGCCACCACAGCTCACGGTTAAAAACAAACAGAGACTAAACAGCCCCATCCACCGCAAAATCCGGCGACGGGGCTGAAGTGGGTTGAACCATTGAGTTTCTCGAGTTCTGCCCTTCATATCAACCACCAGGATTGTTAAAGACTGAATTCAGCAGCTATGTCTGAACATATAGAACTTTACACCCTGTTAGCTGCTCAAAACTCAATTTTGTGACTCGATTTTGGTTTAGACGCTGGCCAGCTCGAAGGTAACGAAGTTTCTCTGACTCAGGCTGTCCGCCTCGATCCCCTGCAAGATCGCTAATCTGTCTTGTCCCAGAGTAATGCGGGTGTCGTCACCCACCTGCTCAATCGTCAGGCGGTTAAACCGGATGCCTTCACTCAAGGCCAGCTTGTCGCGGTTGTCTTGGCGGCGGCTGAAGTCTTGGATTAGATCGACACCACTGCCAATTTCCAGCACAAACAGATCGTTGCCACCACCGCCGTTGAGGATATCACTACCCAAGCCGCCGACTAGAGTGTCATTATCAGCATTGCCGCGCAGGGTATCTCGACCTCGGCCACCCATGAGCAGATCATCGCCTTTGTTGCCGACTAGCCGATCAGCGCCAACGCCGCCTTCTAGCTCGTCAGCGCCAGCTCGCCCTCTGAGGCTGTCTGAGCCGCCACGCCCTAGCAGCGTATCGTCTTCTAGCGTTCCGGTGAGATTGTCGGCATCGCTGCTGCCCTCAATCAAGCGACCGCCTTGCAGCACTGTATCGCCGCGAACTGCAATGTTCTGAATCCGCGTATCTTCAGCGGCAGGCGTATCTGCTTGCATAAAGGTGCCAGTTTCAGCCAGATATTCGGCCAATGCATCCTGCTCGCTGCCCGTTGCCGCAAAGGTAAACTGGCCAGCCGGAATTGCCGCAGGCGCGTCAATCACGCCGTTGCCGTTGAGGTCTACAGTGGTTTCGCCCGTCAGGTCAATCCGGTTAGCCAGCGTTGAGTTCTCACGCACAAATCGGGCAAACGGGTAGCCGTCGCCGCCTGATGTGGTGGTTGACCCCGCCAAAAAGTTCAGCGTCACCATCCGATAGCTGCGGCTCGCGTCGCCCACCAGCGCTCCATTTTCGACCACCGTATCAATGATCCGGCCTTTGTCATTCACAATCACCAGCGACTGAATCCGCGAGCCGGGAGTCGTCACCGTGCCGTCGGCAGCTAGCACCTGCGCGGTTTTGGTGGCATCAAAGCTAAACCGCAGCCCGCCTACCTGCGGAAAAGCGCCAGGGGTAGCGCCTGCTCTCACGCCCGACACGCCATTTTCTAACAGCTCTTTGAGCTGGCTAGCAGTGACGGTAATCAGGCTGAGGCCATTGTTGAAGCGCAGCGAGTTTTCGATATCGAGCTGCGAGACATCGCCCACCTGCTTATTGGGAGCCAGCGGGTTGGGCTGGGGCGGCAGGGTGGTGAAATCGTCAGCGCTCGTGCCGCCGCCAGAAGCCGAGATCGAGCCAATGTTGTCCCGAATGCCGCCGCCGTTTTTCAGCGATAGCGTGACCGTCGGGTCGATTTGCCGCACATAGGATATGTTGGCATCGGCAGTGAGGTTGCCCAGGTTGGTCTCCTGACTGCGGACATCAGTGCGCGTGCCGTTGAGGAAAAATTCGGTGCTGCCAGTAATCGTGTTGTCTTTGCTGGAGATGACGCTCTTGAGACCATCTGAGATCGCGACAACGTTGGGGTTGGCCACATCACGCGGATTCACGTCTAATCCATAGACCCGATCAACGCCTGCTTCATCTGCGGAAAACGCACCGTTTACCACGTTATTCAGCTTGGTTAGATCAATCAATCCCTGATCGTCAAACTCCACGACCAGCCGTCCCAGATAGCGGTAGTTCGCGTCAGTATTCAGCACCAGTGTCGTTTGGCCTGCCGCATCCTGCCGCACCACGGGGTAGCCGCGCGTAATTGCGTTGCCGCCATCTGTGCGCCCAATGTCGTTATCGTCTAGCAGTGGCGTATGCGACCCACCTGCGATGATAATATCCACGTCGCGCAGACGCGGAGCTAGCTCGTCGCGCTCAATATTCAGCTGCTGCATATGCGCCAGCAGAATAATTTTGTTGATGCCGGTAGCCTTCAGCAGATCGACGCTTTTTTGAATTTCGGCGGCGAGCGCTACATAGTCCACCGGATTGGCGGGTAAGATGCCGACATCTCCCGGCGAGGAGATGCTTCTGAGCGTTGGTGTAGTCGCCCCGACAATCCCGATTTTTTCGCCGCTGTCTAGCGTGATCACCGTGCTTTCAGCAATCTGGTTTTTGAGCGTGCTGGCTTCTGCGGTGTTGGGGTTGGCGGCGACTAGGCTGCTCAGGTTTTCGTCAGTGCTGAAGTCGAGGTTGCTGCTGAGGTAGGGAAAGTTGGTGCCCGGATTGCCGCTGCCGCTGCGGAGCAAGTCCCGCACTTGGCGAGTTCCTAAATCGAACTCATGATTGCCAAACGCCGAAGCCTGAATGCCAATCGCGTTGAGAATGCCAATGTCGGCGCGGCCAATGGTGGGCGCAGAACTAGAGGTGAGGCCACCAACACCGTTGAGGCTAGGGTCGCTGGAGGCGTTGAAGAACGGACCGGGCAAGAAGTTGTCACCCGAAGAAAGAATCAGCGTATTTTCAACGGTGGCGGTAGGAATGCCAAACTGCCCCGTGCTGCCGAGGACTGGATTACTGAAGTAGTTGACCAGCGCCGAAAATCGAATGGAGTCTTCGAGAGCTGGAATACCTGCCTCAAAGTCAGAGGCATGAAGAAGCTGAAGGGAGGTAGGCATAAGGACGACAGGTAAAGGTATATGAAGTTACTTTCAAGGGCAGTCCTCACGAAAATCGCATGGAGAGATTAACTGACTCTGATCATTGAATTAAGCTTGTTTAAGGTTTGCTTAAGCCCATACTGTTCTCTGTCCTGAGGCAGAATCTCCAGGCAGAATCTCCAAGCGGAGTCTCCAGGCAGATCTGCAATCAAAAACCCCGCTGCAAGCAGACGGGGTATGGACAGCCAAAACCCGCACAGGATTACACTTACGCCTCAAGGGGCGGGGAATGTACCCATGACATGATTCAAAGCCAAAAAGTTTGAAGTCTTGGCGGATGGCTTAGCTATGGTTGCGAACAGTTCCCTGAAGCTGCCCTGATTTAACCAATATCGATGTCAATCGATCGCTGACAATGCTCTTGACCAAGGCAATAGCTTGCAGATAAAATCCGGCAGACTAGGACTGCTTGACCCGCGTCCAGGCTTCCCGGTAGCTGAGATACTTTTTGACGTTGCCGGAGGGCGACTGCGCGGGCGGATCAGATTTCAGCACTGTAAACCCTCAGCACTATAGACCCTAATCCTGGCTCAACCATTGCTGATAGCGAGCTTGCAGCAGCGGATCTTCAAATTGCAGCTTAACATCCGCGCCGCTAAATTCTGGGTTTTGAGACAAGTAGATTAGAATCTTGGTTGCCTGTGTAACTGGAATAACTTGCAGGCTTAATCTTGAGCTAGAGGAGTCTAAAAGCTGGCCTATATCACTATTTGTATTAGTCTCCAGATTAGCATCTTTATCTGTATCTACATCGTTACTTGTATCGCTACTTATGTCGTTATCTATATTACTGGGAGGATGAAGCTCTACAGCTTTGAGCTGGCTCAAATCAACGGCTGCAAGCTGTTGGTATGTAGGGCTGATTTGCTCAATTACTAGCTTTTCGCGTCGCACAGGTATTTCAATGATTTCTGTTTCTATCACCTTGCGAACGATCACTTCGCCCAGCTTGCGCTGCTGCATATCCACAGCAACGCGCTCTTCAAACAGTTGGATCTGGCCGAGGTCATCTACTTTCGAGTAGGAAGCAGTCTCTGCGAGTTGATTGCTTGCGGGTTGGTTAATTACAGGTTGAGCAAGAGCTAGTTGCTCTGGTTGCTCGGCTGTTGACAAAGCTAAATCGGCAGCTAGAGGCTCTGCCAAGACCTGACCCGGCACCAGCTCGACAGCGCGGTAGCGATCAGCTGAGGAGATGCTAATTTGCTGCTGCTGTGACAGCAGATGATAGTCCGTAAGCGGAATAGCAAGCTCTCGACGCAGTAGCCAAGATCCAACCTCAGCAGCTAGGTAACATTGCCCAAACTGGGCTAAGCTGCCGATAACTTTGCCAACTCTGTCGCCCTCATGGGTGAAAATCTCAAAGTGATGAACATCAATATCACCAAACCAAGACTTGTATACCTGATCCTGTGGGGTCAACTTTGAGAATTTCATGTTTAGTTTTCATCACAAACTGTAATCAAACAGAGTCAGTAGATCGCAAATTCACGATTCCTGTTCAAGAATTCTCGATCGATCCCCCTAAATCCCCCTTAAAAAGGGGGACTTTAAGAAAATTTAGCTTGGTTCCCCCTTTTTAAGGGGGTTAGGGGGATCAATTGTCAGGATTTGTGATCTACTGAGAATATCCTGGTCAGACAGAGCGCCAACCCGAACCGGACTGACGCTCTGTGTATCTGGCAATGCAGCATCGCTATCCTAGAAGCCTCTATCTAGTCGAGATAGTCAACGTATGGCTACTAGATCAACAAGCTAAATTACCGATCGAGGACGTTTGTATCACCACTGCGGTCAACGTCCAGACGCTCTTTGCGAATGGTTCCGTCGGATTCTACGCTGCTAGTTTCGGTTTCTTTGCGCACCCGCACCTCTTCACGGACAAAGGTTTCCTTGCGGATGTCAGGTGTCTCTTCGTAAACCTCTACACGCATCACTTCACCCTCCTGAAATGGTGTCGTGCCAGAAGCAACTGCGCTATCGGTCGGGGTAACGTGCTCGACCACAACTCGCTCCTTTTCGACCGGCACCGAAACCCGCTGCTTCTCGGTTTCAGTCCGCTTGCCGACCGTGACATCCCCTGATTTCTGGCGGGTTTTACCAGCGACCAGCCGCTCTTCATAGAGTTTCAGCGTCTCGTTCTGCTCACCTAGCTCATACAGATCTGGGTCGTAGTCGTAGCGATAGTCGTTTTGCGTGTAGCTGCGCTGATTGGCAATGGCCGCAACGTCAACATCCTGCTCCAGAGATTGCCCTGTTTCTAGAGGGCGGTTGGACATTGCCGTGGAACCAAGCCCCGCAGAACCAGATGCATTACCAGCCACACCGGAACGATACGAGCCACGCACCTGCTCTTCGTAGTCATAGTTTAGGACTTGATCAGGGTTGTACTCAGGCAGATCTTCAACTTGCTCACGGGTGAGGCGAGTTGCGTAGACTCGCTTCTCGTTGTAGTCGAACTGAGCTTGGCCAATCGGCATCAGCACCTTTTTACCAAAAATCCAGGCGCCAGTATTGACAACTAGGTAGCGAAAGCGTCCTTCGTCGTCCACTAGCAGATTGTCTACTGAACCTACTTTGTCACGGTTTTGCCCTGCGTAAAGGCTGAAAGACAGCAGATCGTGATCGCCGAACTGCTCGTTGTAATCAGGATAGAAGTCCTTAATCTTGTGAAGCGTCATATGATTACCTCTTGTGTTCGTCTATTGGTCTGTACTTTCGATGGTAGACTCCTGACTCCTTGTGCCCCATCCATCCTCAGGGCGAGCTAGCTGCTATCTTTTGAGAGAGTTGCAAGTGAGAGAGTCGTAAGCTCGCTTAACATTCCTTAGCATTCTTATGACAGCGTTCTAAGCTAAGTATCTGAACTCCTTCAGATGAAATAATTTCATATATTTATCGTTAGTTTGGTAGAGTCTCTCTTAAGACAGGTGTAGAACTGCTCTAGCCGCTCTATTGTTTGAGCAATGGCAGATTCACCGTTACATCTAAGAGGTATTGAAGAGAAATGGCTTACACGAATGATCCAAACAGTCCGATCAATCCGGTCAATCGCGGCATAGACCGAGTTGCTGTGGCTACGACAGGTGACTATCACGATCGCGTGCGTTGGGGGCCGATCTTCGCAGGTTTGGTGACCGCTATCAGCGCTCAGCTTGTCTTGAGTGGTATTGGTGCAGCCATTGGTTTAACAACAATTGCCAACTCTGGCGCACCTCGATCCAATGCTGATGCGGTGGGTTCAGCAGTCGGGATTTGGTCGATCATTAGCTTGCTAATTGCTCTATTTTTGGGCGGTTGGATTACGACCCGCGCCTGCGGCCCAATGAATCGAGGCACTGCATTACTGAATGGTGCCATCCTTTGGGCGACAACGCTAGCAATCAGTGCTTGGCTGCTTTCTAGCGGCGTTTCTGGTGCGTTTGGAATTGTCGCCTCAAATGCAGGTGAAATTGTGAATCAAGCGCAAGTTGATGGCGCAACAGTTCCAGGCACTATCCCTGAAGCAATCCCCAATGCTACTGCTGATCAAGCACGAGACTTCGCGGGCAATGCAGCGACGGTGGGCTGGTCGTTCTCGCTAGGTTCTCTGCTAGGCTTGGTTGCAGCTTTGGTGGGGGCAACGATAGGTGCTCGTAGTCCGCGCGCAACGACGACCGTAGTCGAACCGCGTGCATAAAGTCCGTAAATAGGTCGCGCCAAAAACGAGCAATTTGGATAGTGAGAAGAGTGCTTTTGGTCATGTGATCAAAGCGCTCTTTTGCTATAGCGAAAGAAATCGTCTCACGACCCAACCTGAAATTGGCTGGCCACCAGAGGATTGATACGTGATATGTGCCCAAATTTCACCATCGCCCTCTGCTGTTGCGCCTGTAACCTGCACTTCAGGAGAGTTGCAAGTGATCCTTAGAACAACATCCCCAGATAAGCTGGGCGACTTCCGTACATTTAGACATTTATGGTTTGATAGACAGTGAGTATGTATGCTAGGCGTAATTTGATTTACGATTGTAATTGTAACCGGTGATGGCGACGGTGACGGTGGCGATGCCGGTGGCGGCGACGGCGGGCACGGTTCTTGACATACAGCTGGAGGAGTAACTGAACTTAGAAACCCAGAGATGAACGGTGTCAAAATTACAGCTCCTGACAACAATAATAATGCTGGCAATAGGTATCTGGTAGAATTAGATATGTTGTCTTGAGTGATGGATGTCCTCTCGATTGATCTGGAGATTTCGCGAATGCTTTGAGATATTTCACCAGGAATTTCTAAATTTACAGGTGGTATGGTGATACTTGCTATCGCGCTAGGAATAGAATTGATACTGCTGGAGATATTCCTTAGTTCACTTGCTTGGCTCTTCTGCTCGACAGTATACTGATTTAACGCATGGGAAATACTGCTTAACTGCGTTGTCTGGGCAGCTTGACCATCCGAAATACTGCCTAACGAACCAGAGAGAGCTTTGATATTCTCAGAAATCCTTTCTATAGCCTCCATTTGGGTAGCAACGCGACGAATTTCTTGAGCAATATGAGTCAGCCTTTCCCGGTCTTTTCTATGCAGCTTAATGACCTTTGGATGGCTGCAACTGCAACTGTCACTTTTGCAATCGTTGCAACTGCATTTACTGCACTTCTTACGTTCATCATTACACTCGCAGTCTCGGCTACATTTTGACATAGTAACTCACCTATAGCTGGGATTAGGGTTGAACCAGAATAGTCATCAAGGGAAGCCAACGATTAAGTATGAAATCAGACCCGCTGTAAAACTAGGCTCCGTATTAACCGCGGTGGCAATAGCTATTACAACCCGCTGTAGACTCACTCCGGACTGTTTGTCTCATCGATACTGTGAAAAATCGTGGGTCTTCCAGAGATTTCCTGTTACTCCCTACCAATAGGCTCTACCGGAAATTACATATGCAGCCCTGCCGGATTTTGGGGCGCAATATCCTCCTCCATCATGTGCTACCATTGCGGCGAGATCGTCAGCTTGGTGAGCAAAAGGCTATGCAACCCAAAATTGATAAACCTAAAACTGATCAAAGGAACCAGTCGGGTCACGGTCAGGCGGGTCACGGTCAGTCGGGCGGCAGATCAAGCGGGCTGGGGCTATTGCTGATTGCGATTGTCAGCGGGTTAGTCGTCAAAGTAGTAGGCGATCCGCTGGTAGAGGTGATCAGTCCGCCAATTGAATATGCGGCCAAAGACATCAGAGAATTTATTGAAGATCAGCGGTGGGATAAAGCCTGGAATCGACAGTGGAAACAGTGGCGTAGACAGTTAGAGGATTGGCAGGAAGATAGTGCAGAGTAGGACAGGGAGTAGGGCAAAATCATCAACCCTAAATCTGACAAAACGCCTGGATTTCCCGCCAGATCTGCTCCTGCACGTCAATCAATTCATGATCACTTTCGAGTTCAACTAGATTCACGCTGGCGCGACGCTCCGCAAACCGACGGCTTGCCTGGATTGGTATCACCTCGTCTTGCCGCCCATGCAAAATCAGCGTTGGCAGAGCGCGCTGGATCTGTGTTTCGTCGTACTGCTGGAGATCTCGGACAAACTGGTAGTGCAGCGGCAGCATTTGCCGTTCGCCGTGGTGATAGACTAACAGCGGCTGCTGCTGCCACTGCTCAAGCTGGTCAGCGAGCCGAAGCTGCCAGTGCTGCCAAAATTCAAAGGCAGGAGCCAGCAGCACCAGTCGCCTGACTTGGCAGGAGCGCTCAGCCAGCCAAGCCGCAGTGAGACCGCCAAAGCTAGAGCCAATCAGCGTCACGGGTGCAGGCGAGAGATCCTGCAAGAGCGCCTGCACCTGGTTGATTTGCCGCGTCAGCGTCAGGTGGCAGAAATCGCCGCAGTTGAGGTCTGGAATTTGTAGCGATAGATTTGCTGCGCTAAAGCAGTTCTGAAAATACTGGGCTTTAGCCGACTTGGGGCTGGAAGCAAACCCATGCAGATAGACAAACTGCTCTGTCATGCTTTACCACTCTTTACGCACCCGACGCGCGAGGCTGGGTGATGCAGCCTCCTTGCTGTCTGGTGCTGTGCCACGCGGAATTTCCTCATTGACATGCAGCAGATCCCAGAGCTTGTAAGCCACCTCCCCTTTGACCGACACCACTTCGCTTTTTTCAGTGCCGGTTAAAAACACCGAGGCCGACAGCTCACCATCTTCTGAATTCACTTTCCACTTGACTTTGACAATGTATTGCGTGTTGGCGGTCAGCAGTTCGTTGAGTCGAATAAATGCCATGAGACTGAGTATAAGCTGCTAAAAAGACTGAGTTCCTAGCATAAAGCATAGCGTTTCTGGGATGCTACTCTGGCTCAGCTCATCCCAGCTCAAATGTCGTGATGCCAAAGATCTGATCTAACGGCAAATCGGGCGATCCGCCGCTATACATACGGGCTGTCTCAAAGGCCACAACCATCTGATGCCGCTGCACCAGATCAACCGCTGCCGCATTGACTGCGGGGATATCTAAGAACACTGGCTCAGCTGCTGGAACCTGGGCTTGAAGCGTCAAAAACAGCTGCTCTGCCAATGCTGGGCTGTCGGCAAACAGCGGCCCCAGCTTGTAGCCAGAGCGACAGGGACGGATCACGCCATAGCCCGCTAGCCGCTGGTTTTGGCAAATGGCCAGCGCCTTAGCCTGCGGCTGTGCGATCCAATGCTGCAAAAACTGCTGCCGACAGGCTGAGAAAAACCCTTGGTCGTAGGTGCAGAGTTCAGCAAACGGAACTTTGGATAGCTCAAGCATCTCGGCATCCGGTTCAGCACGAGCTTCGAGATGGGCTTGAGCGCCGCTGCTGCCTTGATAGCGGACGTTTTGATGGGCGAGCCTGAACCCAGACTGTCGATAGTTCGACTGCTGATCGACCACGCCATCTAGGCCAATCGTCCGCCCTACCAGCCGAGCCAGTGCCGCATTCCAGATCTGAATGCCGTAGCCCTGCCCGCGATATTCTGGCTTGACCATGTAAAATCCGATGAAGCCAAAAGACTCGCCGTACTTCACCGCTGAGATCATGGCAATCGGCTGATCATCCAGTAGCCCCACTAAAAACCCCTTTGGATCAGCGGCATAGAAACAGTCTGCATCGTGCAGACCAGGGTTCCAGCCTTCTATCGCGGCCCAATCAAGCGCCAGATCGACTTCTGGCCGCGTCATCGTTCTAATCTGGTAGCTACCTGCCATGAGTCTCCCGCCCTACTTCGCGGCTTGGCGGCATCCTATCGCGCCTCTTGGCAGCAGTCGCAAGTCCCTTGAACTGTAACTTCATAGGCTTCAACTTGCAGTCCCCGACGGAATCCACTCAGCGTTATCCCCTGGATCTGATCCCAGGCAATATCTTCAATTCGCCCACAGCAGCGACAGCGAAAATGATGGTGAGGCTGCATGTTGGCATCATACCGACAGACCCCTGCCTCTAGCAACACTTCCCGCACCAATCCTACGTCAGCGAGTGCCTGAAGCGAACTATAAACCGTTGCCTGCGAAGAGATGGGGGCATTCTGATTCAGCTCGCTTAAAATATCCTCTGCTGTTGGATGATCCATTCGATTCAGCAGATTCGCATAGACTGCAAATCGCTGCGGCGTGACGCGCAATCCCTTGTCTTTCAGCGCTTGAATAATCTGATTAACCTGTCGTCCCTGCATATCTCACGATTCTGTTGAGTTCTGCGGCATCTTGGATCTAGCTGATTCAGAGCTAGCTGACGTAGATATCTTCCGGAACTCTGCCCCTAACTCTGAGCAGAGCCATCCACAAATCACCCTGAGAATTTGCTTAACAGCATACCACTGAAACTTCAAATAATTCTGAAGTCTGATTTTTTGCAATCAATAAGCAATTATTACTATTGACTTACCCTTAAGTCGGAATTATTCTGACTTAGGTAATCCAGATCGCCTAACTCTACAGCGAGGTACAGTATGCCTGTTATTGAACGAGTTCCAAATGTAACCTTCAAAACCCGTGTGCGAGATGAGTCTATCCCTGGCCCTAATCCCTACCGCTGGCAAGACCTGACCACCGCCGAGATCTTTGACGGTAAGAAGGTTGTCGTGTTTTCCTTGCCGGGAGCCTTTACGCCCACCTGTTCGTCCAACCACTTGCCGCGCTATGAAGAGCTATACGACGAGTTTAAGGCGCAGGGCGTAGACTCAATTATCTGTATCTCAGTCAACGATGCCTTTGTGATGTTCCAGTGGGGCAAGCATGTCGGCGCGAAAAACGTCTTTTTGCTGCCTGATGGCAACGGTGAGTTTACTCGCAAAATGGGGATGCTGGTGAACAAGTCGGATATTGGATTTGGGATGCGGTCTTGGCGCTATTCGATGCTGGTGGATGACGGCAAAATTGAAGCCTTCTTCCTAGAGTCTGATTTTGGCGATAACTGCCCAATCGATCCCTTTGAGGTTTCTGATGCAGACACCATGATGGCGTTCCTCAAGGGCGTTGAACCAGCCGGAGTCTCTGAGGCTCGCTTTGCCTTTGTCGGCTAGTGAAGCAGGCGGGCTAAGCAGGCGGGCTAAGCAGGCGACTTAAGCGGGCTAGCGACAATCGGCTCAGCTCATGCAAGATATCTATAAAGTTCAAGAGTGAATCTCAGAAGACTATCTCCAACCGATCCAGATAGCCTGCGTCGTTTGTGGATAGTCTGTATCTGCGTCGGGATGCTGGTCTACTTCACACAGATCACGGTGCTGTTTCCAGTGCTGCCGCTTTACGTGGTTGAGCGCTGGCCAGAAGCACCCGTTGGCTTTGTGGTGGGGGCAATGGCGGCGGGGTTGCTCTGCTTTCGCCCCCTGATTGGTAAACTGCTCGACTCTTGGGGACGCAAACCCGTGCTAGGGCTGGGGCTGGTGATGCTGCTGGCGATTTTGCCGCTCTATCTCTGGTCGCCAACTCCAGGCTGGCTAATGGCGGTGCGGGTGCTGCATGGCATCAGTCAGGCGGCTTTTGCGACTGCCTCGCAGACGATGCTGGTTGATTTGGTGCCGCCGCATCGCCGCACGGCCATGTTGGGCTACTTGGCCATGTCCAACACGATTGGCTTTTCGCTAGGGCCACTGCTGGGGATGCTGGTCTGGGCGCAGGCTGGGTTTGGGGCAGTCCTGCTGCTGATGGGCGGCTTGACGCTGTTGGGGCTACTTCTCAGTCTGCCGCTGCCCTGGCGGACTATTCCATCTGGTGTTCTATCTAATATTCCATCTGGTCAAGCTGTCGCTGCTGACAAATTTCCCTGGTCGGTAATCCTGCGATTTCCGGTGCGGGATGCGACGCTGCTGTTTTTTATCGGCTCTTTTTTGCATGGCGCGGTCGTAACTTTTCTGCCGCTGCTGCTGCCCAATGCGGCCTTGTTTTATAGTCTGAACGCGCTGGTTGCCGTCCTGGTCAGATTTGGCTTGGGTCGATGGGGCGGCCAGATTGCCCAGCGCTGGGTCGTTAGCCTCGGCATTTTCTGTTCGGGCACAGGCTTAATTGGGCTATCAATTGCGCCGCAGTTCTTGGTGCTGTGGTCGATCATTTACGGGTTGGGATTCGGCTCGCTGTTCCCAGTGCTCTCGGCGATTGTGGCAGCAGCGGCTCCCGGCACGGCACGCGGGCGGGTCTACAGTGTTTTTCTGGCGGGATTTGATGGCGGGATGACGCTGGGTGGTGCAGGCGTGCAGCCCTTGGTGCAGGTGATGCCGCTGCGGACGATCTTTTTGCTGTTGGGTGGCGTTGGCTGTAGCGTCAGTCTGCTGGCACTGCGGCAGTTTGCTCAGCCGATTCGGGCAGCTAAATCGCCTGAGTAAAGGCTCGCTTTGACGGGATGGGGGGCGGGTCGATGCAATACGCAGAAATTCTGAAGCCGCTTGAGGATCGCGGTCTTTGAGGGTATAACGGATGGGATGGCCGCAGTTGAGGCGGTTTGCCTGTTGCCCTGAATTCTGTAAGAGGCGCTTGGCTAGATGGTTCAGCGGCTGGATGAGTTGTTGCAAGCTTGCACGGTAAAAATTACGGTTCCGGGTCAGGGCTGGGGCACGGGATTTTTGGTTGCGCCGGGGCTGATTTTAACTTGCGCTCATGTGGTGAAGAATTTGCGGCCAGATGCAGCGGCTGAGTGCTGGCAACAGCAGGAAGGGTTTGCTGAGGCGACGGTGGTTCAGTTTCTGCCTGAATTGGATCTGGCCCTGCTGCAATTTGCGCCGCCGATTGCGGACTTGCCTTGTGTCTACCTGGATGCGGAACTTGAGCCAGGGCATGAGCTGTATTTTTTTGGCTACCCGGATCAGGACTTTGACAATGGCTGTCCGGTAACGGGGAGCTGTGAGGGTTTGACGGGCGATCTGCCGCCCTTGATCAAGTTCAAGCAGGCTCAGGTGCGACCGGGGATGAGTGGTTCGGCGCTGCTGAACTTGGAGACGGGGAAGGTTTGCGGCATGGTCAAATTCACGCGAGATCGTTCGATTGATCTGGGCGGTGGGGCGATTTCGGCGCAGGTGATTTTCCAGCAGTTTCCTGAGCTGCGAGCGCTTCAGCAGCAGTTTCATCAACAGGATCAGCGCTGGAAATTGCTGATTCCAACGCTGCCCGATACTCACACAATCAACCAAATTCAAACGGGTGCTGATAATAACGGAGATAACGTAGCTGGAGACAAGCTGGGCGGCGATAAGGTAACTGGCGACCAGATCGCAGGTGACAAGCTAACAGTAAATATCTATACGAACGGGACAAACGCCGTTCCTGCACCGCCCAAATTTGGGATACCGATGCCGAGGGTGCGGTTGCCAGAGAACTTTGTGCCACGACCAGATGCTTTGAATGCGGTGAAGCAAAAGCTGCTATCGGCAGATGGGCGGACGCTGGTGGTGAGCGCGATTTCGGGATTGGGCGGGCTGGGCAAGTCGGTGTTGGCGACGGCGCTGGTGCTGGATGCGGAGGTGCAGGCGCGGTTTGTGGATGGGATTTTGTGGGTGACGTTGGGGCAGAATCCGGATTTGCAGACGTTGTTGGGCGATTGGATTCGGGAGTTGGATAAGTCGCGGGAAGCGTTTAGCGCCAATACTTTGGAGTCGGCTTCGCGGTATTTGGATAGTCTGCTGGCCGAGAAGCGAATGCTGCTGGTGGTGGATGATGTTTGGAATGCGGCTCATGCGGACTGGTTTCGGGTGGGGGGTGCGGGCTGTCGGGTGTTGGTGACGACGCGGGAGGCGCAGATTGAGGGGGCGGACAATTACCCGTTGGATCTGATGTCGGAAGCTGAGGCGATTGATCTGGTGCGGCAGAAGTTGGAGCAGCAGTGGAGCGAGGCGCAGGAGGCGGAGGTGAAAGCTTTTGCCAAGCTGTTGGGCTATTTGCCGCTGGCGTTGGATTTGGCGGCGAATCAGGTGCGGGATGGCTTGAGCTGGGCGGATTTGCGAACGGAGTTTGAGGCGGAGCGGCGGGCGGTGGCGCTGGAGGTGCTGGATTCGTCAGAGGCTTGGGACTTGCTGGATGAGAAGGAGCAGCGCCGCTATAGTTTGCGGGCTTGTTTTAACTTGAGTTTGAAGCGGTTGCAGCCGAAGCAATTGCAGCAGTTTGCTTGGCTGGGGGTGTTGCCGGAGGATGTGAGTTTGAAAGCATCTGTAGCGGCGGTGCTGTGGGATGTGCCACTGTTGCAGGCGAAGAAGGGGTTGATTGACCTGCGGCGGCGTTCGTTTCTGACGGATGGGGTCGCATCGAGTGAGGGTGAGCTGACCTATCGGGTGCATGACTTGATGCATGACATGGCGCGAGGGTTGATTACAGCTTCTGCCAGCCCTGAAGCGGGAGCATTGCAGGGGTTAGGCTGTACATTGGCGCAGGCGCATCGGCAGTTTTTGGAGCGGTATCGAGAACATGCTGTTGATCATTGTTGGAATCGATTACCCAATGACGGCTATATTCATCGGTACTTGACCTGGCACATGGAGCAGGCAGATTGGGCTGATCAAATCCACGCTCTGATGGCGATGAGTGATGAGCGGAGACGGAACGCCTGGTTTGAGGCTTGTGACCGGATTGGACAACCTTCAATTTTTGTGGAGGATGTAGCACGGGGATGGAAGCTTGCAGAACAAGTATACGAATCGGAGAATTCAAAGGCGATTGTGCTGCAATGTCGCTATGCATTGATGCAGGCGACGCTTAACAGCTTGATTGGCAATTTGCCAATTGGCGTGATGGCGGAGTTTGTGAAGGACAACTTTTGGACAGTGGAACAAGCTTGGGCGTATGTGGAGCAAATGCAGGATGAGCAGAAGATCGCTGAAGCGATTCGAGCGTTGGCCCCATATCTCTCCAAATCATTGTTTCAGGTTGCAGTGGGCAAGGCAAAGGCGATTCAGGATGAGGACAGTCGGGCCAGGGTTTTGAGCGAACTGGCTAAACTCGATGGAGCCTACTTCGCTGAAGCCTTGGAGGCGGCCAGGTCGATGCAGGATGAGGACAGTCGGGCCAGGGTTTTGAGCGAACTGGCTAAACTCGATGGAGCCTACTTCGCTGAAGCCTTGGAGGCGGCTAGAGCAATGCAGTCTGGTCGGGTCAGGGTTTTGAGCGAACTGGCTAAACTCGATGGAGCCTACTTCGCTGAAGCCTTGGAGGCGGCCAGGTCGATGCAGTCTGAGTACAGTCGGGCAGATGTTTTGAGCGAACTGGCTAAACTTGATGGAGCCGATTTCTCTGCCCTGTTGGAGGCGGCTAGGTCGATGCAGGATGAGTACATGCGGGCCAGAGTTTTGAGCGATCTGGCTAAACTCGATGGAGCCTACTTCGCTGAAGCCTTGGAGGCGGCCAGGTCGATGCAGGATGAGTACATGCGGGCCAGAGTTTTGAGCGATCTGGCTAAACTCGATGGAGCCTACTTCGCTGAAGCCTTGGAGGCGGCCAGGTCGATGCAGTCTGAGTACAGTCGGGCAGATGTTTTGAGCGAACTGGCTAAACTCGATGGAGCCGATTTCTCTGC
>JAHHHV010000041.1 GCA_019359155.1 Pegethrix bostrychoides GSE-TBD4-15B | reverse complement strand
CTTTGCTCATCCTATTGATCTATCCACCGCCCGGCGGACGAGGCTTCTGGGTTGAATTTTCAGTTGCGCTTGGCTTTATTGGCCTAGCAATGATGGCAGTGCAATTTGTGATCACCGCTCGCATCAATCGCATTGAAGCATCGTATGGGATTGACATCCTGCTGCAATTTCATCGATTTACCTCACTCACAGCATTTTTCATGGTGCTGCTGCATCCAGTCATGCTGTTCATCGTGCAGCCCGAAACGCTGCAATTGCTCAACTTTCCGGAAGCTCCCTGGCGGGCCAGACTGGCTGTACTCGGTACAATTGCCTTCATTGCTTTGGTCATAACCACAATTTGGCGCAAACCCCTGCGAATTCCCTATGAACCTTGGCGCACGTCTCACACTGTGCTTTCGGTGCTGGCGGTTGGCTTGGGGCTAGGACATGCCATCGGGGTAGGCAACTATTTAGGACTGTTTTGGAAAGGCGTCCTCTGGGCGGCGATGGCGCTGATTGCTCTCTGGCTGATTGTCTATGTACGGTTGGTGAAACCCTGGGTAATGACTCAAAAACCTTATCTAGTCGAGGATGTAATCGCTCAACGAGGCAACGTTTGGACATTGGCGCTGCGTCCGTGGGGACATGAGGGCTTTCGCTTTCAGCCCGGACAGTTTGCTTGGCTAACGCTAGATATTACGCCTCTGAGTATGCGAGAGCATCCCTTCTCGATGTCTTCGAGCGGTGAGCATCCAGAGCGAATTGAGTTTGGCATCAAAGCGTTAGGTGATTTTACAAGCACAATAAAAGATATTGAGCCAGGCACAAAAGCCTATTTAGATGGTCCCTATGGTGTATTCACCACCGATCGATACGAAGATACAGCAGGCTTTGTGCTAATTGCCGGAGGGGTTGGGATCACGCCGATGATGAGTATTTTAGCAACGGCAGCAGAGCGTGGCGATGAGCGGCCTTACCTGCTAGTCTACGCAGGTCAAACCTGGGACGATATGACGTTTCGTGAGGAGCTTGAGGCTTCGCAAGATAAATTAGATTTAACGATAGTCCTTGTCCTGCGAAACCCACCCGACGCATGGACAGGTGAACAAGGTTATGTTGACCAAGAGCTGCTGGCTCGCTACATTCCCAATCATCGTGGCTCTCGGCAGTATTTTATCTGCGCTGCTCCCAAAATGATGGAGCAGGTAGAACGAGCCTTGCATCATCTAGATGTGCCTATCACGAATATCCATATGGAACACTTCAACCTGGCTTAAACACCACTATTGCTTTAATTTTAAAATTTCACCATGCGCTACAGTATCATGCTTCAACTTGTCGGGCTGATTACGCTGATTCTATTTGGGACGGCAGCTTTTTTTGCTTGGCTTCAAAATCGTCCAGCCTCTAACCAAAGTAATGAGGTGACAATGAGTCAGGTTCAAGACAGAAGATAACACAGGCATTTAGGAAGAAATTTGGGTAGTCCTGTTGGTGAGAGGATCGAGACTCATCATTAATTGCAGAAGTCTGGCCTGACAAAGCTTGCAAAATCAGGCTTTTTCCTCTCTTTTACGCCTCTCTTTTACAAAATAGCACGACCCGAAATAGCACGACCCCCGCGAGTGCCAAACTGCCGCTGGTTGAGACGTTAGCCCAGCGTCAGGTTCAAACCCGCCAAGCCCAGCAATGAGTTCAGAATTGCGCTCAGCCAGCCGTTGGAATGCCGCTTGGATTTGGATGGTTTGACGGGCGGCAGCGGCTTCAGTAACCCAATGCAGTCCATCAGGAGTTGCTGACGACGCGCCCAGCACCACCAACCAATTTGGGGAAATGTGGGCAAATGCCCTTTGGCGGCCTCCAGCGAAAAGTTGACGAACTGATAGTCAATCCAGATATCGTTGCGCCGCCAGTCTACGCGCCTGCCGAATCGCTCGGTGAGCTGACCCACGACTTGATCATTGAGGTCGGGCAGCGTCAGGCTGCTAAACTCCTCGCGCCAGACTTCAAGCTGAGCCAGAAAGCCAAATCGACCGCTGCTTGCCTCAGCCCAGAGCAGGTCAATGCTCTGTAAATCGACCAGCGGTATGCACTGCAAATCAATCCGCTTGGGGTCGCGCTCAGCAGCAGCATTATTGTTCTGCATGAGGCGCAGCGTCTCTTGATTGGCACCTCGCCAGTCTTTCCGCTTTAGCAGTCTCCAAAGCGTAATATAGTCTGTCCCTCTAGCTGTCCAGAGCCGATTCGCAGGCGGAATTTCACTGTCGGCAATTTCGAGCCAGCGCTGAAGCAGCCGCAGTTCGACCTGGCTGGTGAGGCTCAGCGGCGTGAGGTCGGGCTGATGGTGGTCAGGAGAAGGGCGGCAGTCTTGCTGAATGGCCTGCCGTAAAGCTGCGTCATAGCGGGCAATCTTGGCGGGGTCGGCAGATGCTGCTGTGGCAGATGCTGCGGATGGCGCAGGCGGCAAGATTACTTGGTTGATGGCCTTAGCTGTAGCGGTCATCAGCCCTAGTCGCAGCCGCTCCTGTTCTAATATGATCTGGCCGACCAGCTTAATTTTTTGATCTCGAATCTGTATCGCTACCTGTAAATAGCTGTACAGATAGTGGCAGATTTCATGCTTCAAAACTTCGGCAGTCTCGTCGAGACTATAGCGCTGAAACCGTCTAGTCAAAAAGTCTTGAGACTCTCTGGGAAGTCCCTGAGCGACAAACTGCTCAACGTCAAGCGCACGTCCAGCTTTAAGCAGATTGATTAGGGCGTTGCAGTAGGATTGTTCGAGGGCTTCGCGGTATTCGCGGAGCAAAATAGTATCGAGGGGCATTGTGTTTAGTGACGAAAATGGGGAACAGAATTGGGAGGGATCAGCCTCCTTAAAACGCAATAGCGACGCTGCTTGCAGAGATATGCAGATCTACAGCAGCAGTCCTAGCGATTCCGGTACTGCCCCAAGCTGCTTCAGATGGCTGCTGAGATTGAGTCTGTATAGATCGAGATGCTATTGATTCAAGATGCTACAGCCGAAACGAAGCCAGATCGTCGTCGGTTTCAGCGTCGATTCCAGCTTCAGCTTTAGCGCCAGCGCCGTTAGACTGACGCAGCAGATCGGGATTGGCTTCGCGGGTCAGGTCAATTTGAGCCACCAGATCTTTCCAGGACACCTGCTGATTCTGCTCCAGCACCGAGAGCAAGTCGATAAAGGCTTTAATGGTGTTGCGCGGCGTGCGGAAATAAGCATCCCCAATCCGCTGCGAACAGTGCGCCATGAACGCCTGAATTCCTGCGTCGGGCAATAGATAAGCCGCCGGATCGCCGGATGCAAACACATGCCGGATCTTGCTGAGCAGCACAAACAGATCTTCGGGGCTGAGGTTGCCCAGACGCAAGACCGGGCTGTTGTAGTCTACTAGCCCATTCACGGCAAAGCTGTTTTCAGCCAGACGAGACTGCAAGGCTGCATAGCTGTAGAGTCCGCGTCGGGTGTCCATCAAAAAGTCGGGCGTGCCGCCCATCAGGAAACCCAGCCCCACCGAAGCGCCCTGCAAGCAGTCGTTGAGAATTCGCAGAATCTGCTCGTAGTTGCTCTTGCGCGCCTGCGTGTTGGCCAGCTTATATAAATTCACCAGCTCGTCTAGGCAAATCAAGAAGCCACTGTATCCGGCTAGCTTCACAAGCTGGGTAAAGAGCTTGAGCTGGTCATATACGTTAGAGTCATCGACAATCGTTCTAACACCCAATGCCTGTCTTGCATCTGTGCGGGTAGTAAACTCGCCGCGCAGCCAGCGGATTGCGCTCTGTTTTAAAGTTTCGTCACCGTTGTCATGGCCGTTCCAGTAGGCGGCAATCACCTCGGCAAAGTCATATCCGCCGACCATCTCTGAAAGATGCGCCAAGCGTTCGCGGATGACAACATCAGGATTTACGTCACGTTCACGAGCTTCAGTGACCGCTAGGGTGACAAAGCGTTCAACAATGCTGGGCAACGCTCCGCCTTCAGGCTTGGTGCGAGTCGCCAGGTTCTGCATCAGCTCGGCATAGAGAGCACGAGCCTGTCCGCTCGTCGCGTGGAGTCGACGGTCGGGCGTCAGATCAGCGTGAGCCGTCACCAGCTTTTTTTCTAGGGCAATCGAGCGTACCAGCGATAGAAAAAACGTCTTGCCAGAGCCATATTCGCCAATCACAAACCGAATTGCCGAACCGCCATCCGCCATCCGGTCAAGATCACGAATCAGCGCCTTAATTTCTTCAGCCCGCCCCACCTGAATCAAATGCTGGCTGCGTCTGGGCACAACCCCCGACTGCAAAGACTGAATCACCGTATCTCGATCTTTGGCCTTGATTAGCTCACTCATCCCAGCAGCTCCTGTAATACCGTTTGGTTCACCTCGATTTCGTCCTCGCCCTCGGTTACAGGTTCATCTGTGCGCTCAAATGCCAGCTCGTTGATTACTTCTAGCGCACCGTCCAGCATCAGGTCAAGCCGACTGGCCAGTGCGACGAGCTGCTGACGCGGCCAGATTTCCTGCTGCCCCAGCGCCCGCAGCAATTCTGAATGGGGCGCATCCAGTCCATCCACGAGAACAGGACGCGCCGCAGGTTTTTTAGATTTTTTGGCTTTCGACTGGTTTTTCGACTGGTTTTTCGGCTGGTTTTTCGGCTGATCAACTAGCTGGGTGGGCGCATCAGACTCGGTAAAAATATTGGCTAGCAGTCCAGAAATCTCCTGCGATTCAGCAATTTTGGACTGCACCAGGCTCATGTCCAGTCCGGCTTGAGAGCGAGCCGGAATTTTATGGCCTTTGCTGCGTGAGGCTTTGAGCACCGTCACGGGCTCATGCAAGGGTTCATGCAAGGGTTCATGCAAGGGTTCTGGCAGCGTGCTCTGGTCGTGAATATCGCTGTAGAGCTGCTGCGGATCGAGTTCGAGCAGCTTGTAGGCTTTTTCAAGCAGCTTCACCTCGTTGGGGTTGATTGGCGCGTCGGCTGCCGCCACTCGCAGCAACAGCTGAGGCACCGTCGCTCGGTTTTGGGGATGCATTCGCTGAATCCGGGCTTTCAGGTTTCGCAGGGCAGGAGCCTGATGCAACAAGAGCTGGAAATGCGCCTGAAGCCGGATGCGTTCGGGGTCGCTCAGGTTAGGGAACTGAGCGATTTGGCGCTGCAAATACTCCTGCTCTGACGGGCTGGCTTCTGTGTCACCATTGGCGACCGCCAGCGCCATCTGGACTTGCAGGATGGCATCTAAATAGGGCAGCGAAAGGCTGTCTGGATGCTCTGGCGGCCAGGGAAACAGCACGAAGCTATTTTTGGCATTTGGCAACGCGCCGCCAAACCGAGGGTCGGGTTCTAGGCCATAGCCGAGCTGTTCCAACAGCTTGGAAAGATTGTGAGCTTCGCTGACGGTCAGCTTATCAGGATGACTGCCTGACCAGTGCTTCAGCAGTTCTTGCCCGGAAATCAGCGGCATTGGCGCGGCAGCAAACTGCTTCTCCAGCCAAGCTTTCAGCGACTTCAGCGTTTTGCCCCCATGCTGCTCCATCAAATCGGGCGGCAGCAGAGCAATCGCGGCGGCGGTGCCTTTGGCGCTGGCATTGCGACCCAGCAGGCGGCTGAGCGGCTCTAGCTCCATGCGGCAGGCGTAGATCAGCTCGGAGATCTTGTTGAGCTTGGCGGTGAGACGAGACAGATCGGGCAAATCGCCCACGGGCACATCTACGAGGCGGCCAAAGCTGGGGCTGGAGGGAAAGTAGCCGACGCTTAGCTTCGCCTTGCCCGGTTTAACCACCATGCCCGCACCGTAAGCTTCGTGGTAGCGCCGCTCAAACAGCGTCTTAAATTCGGCAGGGCAGCGCTGGGCGGCAGTCGGCAGCGGGTTGTTAGCCAGCTTTGCATACCAGGCAAACGCCCAATCAGCAGGCAGCGGCTGCTTTTGCTTGACCATCTGTCCCAGGCCAATCTGTAAAGACAGCAGCGGCGCTTTGTCGAGATCAGCGGACAGAGCGCTTTGCCCGGACGACAGCAGCAGATCGCAAATTTCGAGGAGGGCGGTGGACTTGTGATCGAACGACCAGTTGGCGACCGGATTGCCGTACAGCTTCTTCAGCCGCTTGATTTCAACCGCAATCTGTCGCAGTTCGGACAGCCAGCGGTCGTCCTGCTGCTGCTTGAGCAGGTCATGCAGCAGCCGACGCTCCAGTCCATAATAAAAGAGCCAAACATAGCTGCTGTGGGCTTTGGGATCGCAGCGTCCGCCCGCTGACCAAGCGAGATAGGCAGCGCGGTCGGCCTCCCGCATCTGCGTATAGGAGGGGTTGTAGGCTGCCGGGGGCTTACTGTAGTCAGACTTGCGGCGGCTGACGTTGAGGCAAGGGCGAATTAGGCAGGGTTCAACGCCGTGATGTCTCAGAGATGCCAAGTTATCGCCGACATAGACCATGCCGGGAATCTCGTAGCCGCCCACCTCAACCGTCTCGCCGAAGGGTATCCAGCAGTCCCGCGCTGGCTGCATCTGTGGAGCGAAGCAGGCGGAGCGGATTTGTGACTCAAGCTGTGACTCACCCTGTGGAGCATCTGCGGTCAGGCTGGCGAACTCTTCAATCGCCGCCATCATTTGCAGCGCCCCCATCAGATCGAGCATTTCTTGGGCAATCTGCTCTTCAGCTTCCCCTGCTGTAGAAGACGGCCTCCGCCTGCTGCGGGTTTTGCGGGCTTGATTGCGAGTAGCGGGCGGTTTTCTGAGCCTATCCGGTTCGGGCAACTCAATGCCCATCTGTTCCAGCAGCTTCCAAAAGGGTGGAAATTCCATTGCGGCAGGCGGGGGTTGAGCAAAATTTGGACAGATTTGAACAGTTTACCGCTTTATGCTGCTGCTGGCATGAGCTGGCTTAAGTCGCCTGAGTTCTCCCTCTCGGCAGATGGCGGTTGCCTAACTGAGTGCTATCGTTTGCTGAACTGCTAAAGCGCCAAAACTGCTAAAGCGCCAAAGTTATGAAGGTTATGAAGCAGCAGCGGCAAGGGGTTTCTGGGAGTAAGGAGATATGACAATCACAATAGAACGAGCTAAAGCGCTGAAGCAAGCGCTGAACGACTTTGTGCTGGATGCAGAAGACGATCTGGCAACGGCGCTGGAATCCTTTAGCGCCGCGCAGCTTTCGCAGGCCAAGCAGACCGATCTGAATCGCCGCGATCTGGTGGTGGATCGCTTCATCACCGAAGGGCGCGTGAATGACCAAACGCCAATCGAGCGCTTTATCGCCGCCGAATCTGATTTAAGCGCCGCTGAGCAGTCGCTCTTGCAGGGCTGGCACAAGAGCTTTATCGGTCTATTTGCGGTAACGCAGCTGTTTGACGACGGCCTAGAGCTGATGAACTGGACAACCGCTAAGCACTATCGCCTGCTGCTGAACGAGAGCGAGCAACAGGTTGCCATCAAATTGAAGGCCGGAGATATTTTGCTGGCTCAAATTGGGCGACTGCACCCAGCATCTGACCCGAATCCAAGCTGGATGCTGCTAAGCAAATGGATTTCGCTGGGCAGACTGGGCAAGCCGAAGTTAGCGGTCGCCATTGGCAACTTTAAGCAGACCTATCGCGACCATCTCTACAGCGACGCGCCAGAGCTATTAGTCGAAGCTTGGCAGTCGGTGGAAACCTATCATCAGGAGTTTGCCAACTTTTTTGGCGGCAGCGAGGTGACGCTGCCGGGATATCAGCTCGCCAAAAAGCTCTCCGAGTTTCAAACGCTTACCGCCGAGAAGCAGCTAGCCAAATCTGGGCTAGATGGCTCTAAGTCACTGCAAGATGTAGCTGAAGAAACGGGTGTCTCTGAAGCTGAGCTGCAAGCTGAGCTGGCAGAAGCCGCCGCTGCCCTGGGTGCTGATGCCAAGAGGATGGCGCAGGTGATGCAGAGCAAGCAGCCTGCCGCCATGGTCAGCCCCAAAGTTGAGCTGCCGCCACATCTCAAAAAAGCCGAGCAGGTGACGATTCTCACCCATCCGCGCTGGGGGCAGGTTTTTCTCACCGACTACGCGCAGCTCCAGGCGACCATTGCCGCCGACAGCGACATCCAGCCCTATGTGCAAAAGTATCTGCAAGATCCAGAGATCCCGACCTTTGTGCTGCAAGCTCTAGTTCAACAGCATCCGCAGCAGATGGAAACAGCGCTGCAAGCCGTCTCACAGCGCTCTGACTTTCAGATGGACAGCGATCTAGAGGATTTGCTGCGGGCGCAGGGCAAGTCTCTCACGCCCGAACTTCCCGAAATTGCCAGCGTACCGCTGCATTTGCATCATCTGTTTCAAGCGGCGGTTGTAGAGGTGAGCAAGGACAGGCCGAAGAAGCAGGCTAAGTCAAAGGCAGCGGGTTTCGGGCGCTCGTGAGCAGCGAACTCTAGCCGAATATGCAACAGGTTAATTTTGGGTTAATCGAAGATTGATGCTTAAACAGGCTCAATCAAGAGCGTTGTCGCCGTCTTTTGGCCGATGACGCGCACGACTTCTCCTGGCTTGAAGTCAAAAGCCTGCTCAGCATCTGCGAACCAGTCTGTGGCGCTAAAGTGAACCCGCCATTTTTTGCCCGGTCGCGCTTGGGTCATGGATGTAATTACGCCGGTCAATTCGCGGCTAGTCGTAAAAATGCTGTTCATGGGACATGCTCCTTGACTTTTAGAGAGTACCGATGGGCTATCGATCTCGAATCCAAGGTGAATCTAGGTAATACAACAAAAGATCACTCCCACTCGTATTATTAGCGATCGGATGGTTGAGGATCGGATAATTCAGCCAGGGGACGTAGACTGTGATAAATCTGGCGAAGATGCTTGATGGCTCGCTCCTTTTGCTTGCGTAAGGCTGATTCTGAGACGAACTTGCCCTCTGTCTCCAGCAGGCGTTTGATCTCTGGACAGCTCAGCCCGCCGAAAATATTCAGCTGTAGCAGCCGCTGCTCCTCAACCTCCAGCTCTCGAAAGGCGCGGTTCAAGATTGCCAAATCGGTTTCTAAAGCCAGATGCTCCAACAGCGAGGGCTGCTCAGAGGGCATCCAGCTCTCCTCCAGCGACAGACATTTCTGCTGCTGACGGCGCAGCTCTTGGATATAGTGGTAAGCCGTTTTGCGAAGCCAAGCCCGTGGGTAGACGATTTCTACGCCGCCGCCAACCACTAGGTTGAAGCCGCGCAGCATGGCCTCGGCCAAAATCTCATGCTCGCTGTAGCCGCTGAGCCTAGCCTGTCTTAGCTCTCGCTTAATAAAGGCGGTTAGAGAGAGGCCGGATGGATTGCCCGGTTTCAGCAAGGCTTCTACTTCGCTGCGGAAAGCTGCCCACCGACGGTCACTGTCTCGTATCGGCTGCGGGACGGGCTGCGACATTGTCATGATTACTGCTCCTAAGAACTAAATACTTGTACAGAATTAGTGAAGTAGACTTGCAGATCGTGACATCATAAAATGAAACTAAACTGTGAACAATATTCCTCCTTGAGCAAAATTTTCATCCGACAGAATCAACTGAAATTGGATAGCTTCCACTTCAAGCCTAGATTTTCTAAGCGCTCACAACCTTAAGGGGTCGCTGGGTTCAAAATGAAATCAAATAATGAAAGCATGTCATGGAGTCAAATATAGCTTTCTTTTTTGCTGAAGACAAGCGGGGTTATAAAGTTTTGGCCTGAATATGTTGATCTTTCTATGAGGTATAGGCCAATGTGGTGATACCTTATTTTGATGTCGGTAGTATGATTTATAAGGATTAAAGGTCTACAGCTCCAGTTCCTTCTGTTGATTTCTGGCGGTTTAGGTTAGACGGGTTGAGTGTTCTGGCACGTATCAGGGCAGATCAGGGCAAATTTAAGACAAATCAGGGGCGAAATGCGTTTGGGCCAGCGGTTGACCTGAGCGGATTTGGACATCTACATAAAAAGCGAGTCGTGTATGACCGATGACCAGATGAGTTTTTCGGGACAGCCAGTTGGCTGGCCTGGACTAGGGCAAAACACAGGCCGAACCGGACAGCCCGCTAAGCGGCGGCGCGAACCGACTACGCCACGGGAACCGATTCAGGAACCTAAGGTCTATGGCATCAATCAGCGCTCTAAAGTAGCCTTGAAACAGCTCTCTCTGCGAATTGATGAAGGCACTCATGCCAAAATTTCTCAGGCGGCTCAGAAGGCAGACAAGAGCATTAACGCCTGGATGGAAGAAGTTTTGAGCATGGCCGCAGACGATACACTTGGCTCGGAAGGCGAAGGTGTGATCGATTCTGCTGCAATTCGGCATTTAATCGAAGATCCAGGGTACGCTAGGCGGCTGATTGAGCTAATTGAACCGAATCTGCAAGACAGCAGCTTTGCCGCCATTTTTCAGTTCAGCCACCCGCTTCGCAAGCTCTTAGTCGGCTGGGATCGGATTAAGCCGCTGCTGCCGCCCTCAGGCTTGCTGGCCGATCTGCCCACCGCATCGGGTTTGGATCCAGATTCAGATTCAGCTCCAGATTCAGCTATTGTCAAATTGACCGACGCGATTTTACCCTGTCTGCCTGCCATCAATGCAGTGGATGCTGTGGCCGTGATTCAGTTTAATACGGCGCTAAAAAAGTTTTTGCTGGGGCTAGCTGCGGTGATGCCTTTTATGAAAGCAGACAGGAACCACAGCTTGCTGGCGGTCGTAAAAGTCGTGGAACAGTTGGTGCACGAAATTGAAACGGGAGCAGCTAGGTAGGTTGATCTAGATAGGCTGATCTAGATAGGTTGATCTAGGTCAGTAGTCAGTTGATAGTAGATTAATATCGGTTGTGTTGTGTATCACAGACAAACTCTAAAACCAAGCTCTAAATTCTAGGCAAGGCTGAAAAGCTGACCTGCGTTGGGCTGCATATGCTCGAAGCTGCGGCAGCTAGGTGGTGAGGAGACCCAGTATCACGGCTTGGAGTGAGTTGGGGGCTGCATCAACCCTGAGGCAACAGAACTAATTACATGCCATTGATCTTCGGTGTTCTCTCGGCTCAATCCATTTATGCTGTTCTAGATTGTCCAATTCCGGGCTGGCGATCGGCTTGCGTCGATCTAATAGATTCCGCAGCGCAGAGTCAGCGCAATTTTGGCTATCGCTGGATTTTTCTGGAACCGTCGCTAAAGCAGGTGCTGCGCGGCCTAAATCTGCCTGAATCTGCTGCGGAACAGTGGCAGAAAATTAGAGCGCTGGGCTTTGAGATTATTGATGACCCAGAAGTTCAGATTGCTTTGGTGGCAGTTGGTGGCGATGGGGCGCTACTCGAAGCGTACTATGCCGGATTTCACCAGATTCCTGTGCTTAGCCCCTTCCCAGAAGTCTTTCAGTCGTTTGTAGATCAGGTTCATCAGGCGCATGGCATCCTGGCTGAAGTCTGGGAGCAAGAGAGTCTGGATGCTGATTTGAATCTAATCGAGATTGAGTCGCTGCCAGTCGTGGAGACCTTTGAACCCGCATCTGTAGCGCAGAGTTCGGCCTCTCGCCTGCCGCCCAGTGCCAGCATCTTGACGGCGATTCTGCCCTGGCTGCTGGCTCAGCTTTTGTTCTTGGCTCGGCATTCTGACTTTAACTCAACCACACAGTCAGAAGAACAGCCCGTTGCGGCAGAGCTGGATGCCGCCTTAGATGTTGTCGTCGCTGGCTTGCGGGAGGCTGTGCGAGGGCTGACTGAAGTGCTGCCCGCAGCAGCCAGCTCTGTAGAACCTCAGACTCAAGAAACTGCTGCAAATCCAGGTTCCGGTCTAGACTCCAGCAGAAACGCTGGCCAAAGCACTGGACAACTCCTCCGCGCAGAGTCAGAGAGTCGGCCATCTGCTGAAATTTCCCAAACTAACAGCAGCTTGATTGAAGCTCAGCGTCGGGTGGCTGCGCTGGAGCTTGATCTAGAGATTGGCACTGTGGCTCCAGAGATCATACAGATTGATTTGCCAGTCAATTTAGCGGGCTTATCCGCCGCAGCGCTCGTAGCAGCTCTAGATTCAGCGGATAGCAACGTAATCGAACCTCTACCTGTCCTTGATCAATTTGCTGATCCTGATTTGAGTGACTCTATTCTCTATCCTGTTACCATTTTCACTCCCGATCCCATTTCTGATATCAAACAGCCCGATAGTTCAGATAGCGATGAAGATGAGACACCACAGCCTGTAGAACCGGATATATCAACTGACCAATATTTACTAGATTTACAGGGTTTCCCGATCTTTGCAGAGGTTCAGCCCCAGATTCAACTGCCAAATGAAAGCACACTGTTTATACCGCTTGATCAAGATGCAGAAGCAAATGCAGCAGTAGAAGCTCCTGCTCAGTTAGAAACTTCAGAACCTCTAGAGCCATCCGAACCGACAAATCCCGTAGTGCCTTTAGATCCCATAGATCTCGATAAACCGACAGATCCCATAGTGCCTGTAAATCCGACAGATCCCGCAGATCCCATAGTGCCTGTAGATCCAACGAATCCTGTAGATCCGACAGATCCGACAGATCCTGTAGTGCCTGTAGATCCAATAGATCCCGTAGTGCCTGTAGATCCAACAGATCCCGATAGCCCTACAGTCAGAAGAATAGATGGCCTGGATCAACAGCGCATCGATATTTTGCCTGAAGATAGGCACGTGATCATTACTAATTTTGGCGGTGTTGGGACAGGAACAGCCCCTTCACAAGAAACGATTAATGACGTCAATACGCTGAACTTTATTGACGGCGGATACAACGCTCGGCATATGTTGCTGACGCAAGCTGATGGAAATTTGATCATTCAGTTTGAGCAGATGGAACTAAAAATTACGCTGAAGGAATTCGATCTAGAAAACCTAGATAACTTTCAGCGTCCGCAGGCTACGGTTGATCTGTTCAACATCCTATTTGTGCGACAGCCTTCAGATAGCCCTGATCACTTTGATGTATTTGATGCAGACTCCCCGCTCAATCAGGTATTCAACCGCAACACGACAACTTTCCTCAATCAGAACGCCAACTACGTCACAGGATTTGAAGACTCAGCGGACGTAATCAACGGTCAAAACGGCAACGATACGCTGCTGGGGCTGAGCGGTGACGATGTTTTGCGGGGCGAGGCGGGCGATGATTTGCTGATAGGCGGTGCGGGGACTGATCGACTAGTGGGCGGCGCGGGAGCCGATACGTTTGTCCTGCCGACTGATGGAATCAGCGTCGTGGATGATTTTGAACCCGGCGTCGATCGGATTGGCCTGCCCAGCAATATTCGCTTTGAGCAGCTTCAGATTGTTCAAGGCAGCGGCTCAGAGGCAAACGACAGCTGGATTTGGCTGGACGGCGTTGCTCGCATCCAGATTAAAGGGCTAGCGGCTGAGCATCTGACCGCCGACCGATTCGTGAGCGTCACTTCGGGCACAGACGGCAGGTATCATCTCAGTTGAGATATCAGAATTTTCTGAGAATTTTCAAAAGTGATGTCACAAAAACCAACAGCGCGTCACTAACCTAACGTACATCTTGAAACAACTTTTAGCGCTATGAGATCTCTGTCGCAGTTGCTCTGCTCCTGTTCTTTGCTTCGGCTGGCTGGCTACCTGGCTGGCTACCTGACTTAGCCCCGGTTGGTTCAGCCCTGTTTTGCTCGGCGATAGCTTGACCGTAATAAGCCAGACGGCGCACCGAATTTATATTTTTAAGGAGTGAGAAATCACAGTGGAAGATCTGACAACATTATCAACCTCAGCAACGCTTAAAACCGCTCTAGAGTATGGCGACTTATCAACCCGGCCATCGCTCCTAGACTCTGAGGTGGATCGGATGAAGCATATTTTGACCCAGGCCAGCAATGATCCGGTACTGAACTTTTGGATTGATCAAATTGACTACTGCCTGGGATATCAGCTGGGGTTACTGCGTCCAGAAAATCAGGCTGAAGACCAAACCCAGCAGATTATGCTCAGTAAGCATCTGGCCAGCTTGCTGAATGGGATTGGTCAAGATGACCCCCAGCGCGACCAAGAGCTGATTGATCAGGCGCGTTTGAGCGTTCAGGCGCTATTTCGCTGAATCTGGACGCGAATCTGGACGCTGAACCTGCTGCAAATCTGCGGGTGTATTGCAGTTGAGCAACATGGCCGGGGCATGAGCGGACAACACCTGCACCGACTGCTGGTTCAGCCAAGTTTGGAATGAGCGCCCGCCCGCATCTACAAACGCTTGGAGCGAGGCTTGGCACTGGCTGCGATAAAAGCCACAGAGCGGTTCCCACCCGCCCTCAGACTGAGGCAGTACCGCCATCACGTCGGGGGGAACCTCGGCTAGCTGCATCCGCCAGGTTTGCAGCACCTCAGCCCGCAGATTGGGCAAATCGCAGGCCAGCAGCAGCAGCCAGTCGGCCTGCACCTGCGTCAAGCCCCGCAAGAAGCCGCAGATTGCTCCTGGGGGCATTGACTCCAGCGGCTCTGGAATGAGCTGGATCTGAGCCTGCTTGCAAAGATCACGATAGCGTTCAGTCCAGGCCGTCACGACATAGACTGCCTCTGCCACCTGTTGAGCCACCGCCGCCACCCGCAGCAGCAGCGGAACGCCGTCAATCTCAATCAGGGCTTTGTCTCTGCCCATGCGAGAGCTGAGTCCGCCCGCCAAAATGATTGCGGTTACGGTGGGCTGAGATGGCGGCTGAGATGGTGGCTGAGATGGCGGTTGAGACGGCAAGATCACGGCAAGCTAAGCCCCCTCCCGCAGCTTGTCCAGCACCGAGCGATCTTCCAGCGTCGACGTATCGCCGGAAATCTCTTCGCCTGCCGCCAGCGAGCGCAAGAGCCGCCGCATGATCTTGCCTGAGCGCGTTTTGGGCAGCGCATCTGTAAAGCGGATCTGTCCCGGACGCGCCAGCGCCCCAATTTCGGCCACCACATGCTTTTTCAGCGCCTTGTCTAGGTCTTCGTTGGGCAAATAGGCATCTTCCAAAATCACGAAAGCCACGACTTCCTCACCCTTCACCTCATCCGGCTTGCCCACCACTGCCGCCTCTGCCACCGCCGGATGCGACACCAGCGCCGACTCAATTTCCATCGTGCCCAACCGATGTCCGGCGACGCTAATCACGTCATCCACCCGCCCCATCACCCAGAAATAGCCGTCTGCATCGCACCTTGCGCCGTCCCCAGCAAAGTAGAGATACTGACCGTCCACTGGGGCGATATGCTCCCAATAGGTGCGTCGGAAGCGGTCATCGTCGCCGTAGACAGTTCGCATCATGCTCGGCCAGGGATGCCGCACCACCAGATAGCCGCCTTCGCTGGCGGGAACGGGGTTGCCGTTGAGATCCACGACGTCCGCCAGAATGCCGGGGAAAGGCCGGGTGGCAGAGCCAGGTTTGGTAGCAATCGCACCCGGTATTGGCGTAATCATGATGCCGCCCGTCTCGGTCTGCCACCAGGTATCGACAATGGGGCAGCGCTCTTTGCCAATGATCCGGTGATACCAGATCCAGGCTTCCGGGTTAATCGGCTCGCCCACCGTGCCTAGCAGCCGCAGCGACGACAGATCCCGTGCGTTAGGCAGATGCTCGCCCATCTTGATAAATGCCCGAATCGCCGTGGGAGCCGTATAAAAAATCGTCACGCCGTATTTTTCAATCACGTCCCAGAAGCAGCCCGGATTAGAACTGCGGGGCGCACCCTCATACATCAGCGTCGTGGCTCCGTTCGAGAGCGGCCCGTAGACAATGTAGCTATGCCCAGTGATCCAGCCGACGTCGGCGGTACACCAGTAGACATCCGTGTCGCGCAGGTCGAAGATCCATTTGGTGGTGACGTGGGTGTAGAGGTTGTAGCCGCCCGTCGTATGCACCACGCCCTTTGGCTTGCCCGTGCTGCCGCTGGTGTAGAGAATAAACAGCATATCTTCGCTGTCGAGCGGCTCTGCCGGACAGTTGGCCGAAACGCCCTGCTGCAGGTCGTGCCACCAGTGGTCGCGTCCCGGCTGCATTGAAATATTTTGCTTGGTCCGCTGCACCACCAACACGTTTTCGACCGAGGGGGCGCTGTTGTTATTCAGCGCTCTATCGACCTGCTCTTTCAAGGGCACAATCGCATCTTTGCGCCAGCCGCCGTCTGCGGTAATCACCAGCTTGGCCTTGCCGTCGTTGAGCCGGTCGCGGAGTGCCTCAGCGCTGAAGCCACCAAATACCACCGTATGCGGCGCCCCAATCCGAGCGCAGGCCAGCATCGCAATTGCCGCTTCTGGAATCATGGGCATATAGATGCCAACAATATCGCCTTTTTTGATCCCCAGCCCCTTCAGCACGTTGGCGAACTGACAGACCTCGCGGTGCAGCTGCGCGTAGGTGAGGGTGCGCGAGTCGCCCGGTTCGCCCTCCCAAATCAGCGCGGCCTTGTTACGTCGCCAGGTGGTGAGGTGACGATCTAGGCAGTTGTAAGAAATGTTAATTTTGCCGTTGACGAACCAGCGAGCGTGCGGCGGCTGCCAGTCGAGAATTTGCTCCCAGGGCTGAAACCAGTGCAGCTCCTGCTCCGCTAGCTCTGCCCAAAACGCTTCAGGATTGGCCTTTGCCCGCTCGTAAAGCGCCTGATACTCTTCGAGGCTTTTGAGCTGCGCCTGTTCTGAAAATTCGGCGGGCGGCGGAAACAGGCGGTTTTCTTGCAGGATGGATTCAATCGTGGGGGAGGTCATAGGGCAAAAAGTAGGGCAAAAAGTGAAGTTAAACGAGCGGCAGCCCAGCGGAGGCCGACACCAATAAAACCCTATCGGGTTGCTGGCCCAATTGTATAGAGCTTTAGATTTCGTTTTGCATCAGAGATCCGCATAGCGATCCGCATAGCGATCCGCATAGCAATCCTCAGGCGAGCTTCTGCCTAGCGAAAGAGGAAAGCCAGCGGCAGATCTGCCTATTCTGTAGCGTAGATAGCGTAGGCAAAGATCCAACGCCAATCTTAATATTCATATTCAAAAAATCGCGCTAAGAGGTGAATTACGATGAACGTCTCCAAAATTAAAGAGCATTTGATGGTTCATGCCAAAGGCGAAGGCGAGATGAACGGTGCGTCGGGTGTGCATATTGGCACAGTGGATCGAGTGGAAAATAACCGCTACATCAAGCTGACCAAAGATGACTCGCCCAACGGTCAGCACCGCTGGATTCCGCTGGAATGGGTGGAGTCAGTGGATGACAAAGCAGTCTATCTGAAAAGAACTGCTGCCGAAGTCCAGGCTGCCGTGACCGATCAGCATCCCGAAGCTGAGGCGATTCAGCGAGCTGAAGCAGAGCGCGATCCGGTTTCAGGTTCGGGCATTGGCTAGCTGCTGAATTAGATTTCCTCTCAGCCTGAGCTGTTGTGGTGCAGCTCAGGCTTTTTCACGCCCAATTCTTCTCTACAATGGGATCGAGGAAATTTCTGAATCGGGTCAGAGCCAATGGAAGAATTTTTAAACAATATCTCGCGCTATCCGCGCTACTTAATCAGCTTCACGCTGGGTATTTTTCTCACCGCAATCAGCCCACTGCTGCCGATGATGAAGCGTCCGACAACGGCTATCGCAGCGGTGGCGTTTTTAGTTTCGGTATTCGTGTTTCTCAGCTTTACGCTGCGAGCCATGCTAGAGCTAAATGCGGCTTGAGGCGCAGAAATGCGACAATCTGGCTAGAGCAGCAGTACAGGAGGCAGATATGGCAACAGATCGACGAGTGGCGCGAGTGGCCGAACTGATTAAGCGCGAGGTGAGCCAGCTCCTGTTTTCAGGCATCAAGGACGACCGGGTGGGCACAGGCATGGTCAGCGTCACGGACGTGGATCTCGCAGGAGACTTGCAGCATGCCAAAGTCTACGTCAGCATTTACGGCAGCGACGAGGCCAGGGCTGAGACCATGGCGGGTCTCAAATCGGCCACCAGCTTTGTGCGAGGCGAAATTGGCCGTCGCGTTCGCCTACGCCGTACCCCCGAAATCACCTTCCTGGAAGACCGCTCCATCGAGCGCGGCACGCAGGTTTTGTCTTTGATCAATCGCCTCAGCGAAGAGCGTCAGCCCGAAGTTGCAGAGCCAGAATCCCCAGAGCTTGGCACCGACAGCAGCCCAGATGTTGAGCCAGCCTAAACCCATGCAGCTTGACTGGCAGCAGCTCTCTTTGAGCGAACAGATTGCCCAGATGATTGTGGTGCGGGCTTCTGGGCATCTCTTTGACCACCAGATTCAGTACCCCGTCTGGGAGCCAGCGGCAGCAAAGCTGGAGCATCTGCTCAAGCTGGGCGTAGGCGGCGTGATTTTGCTGGGCGGCAGCGCTGTTGAGGTGGCAGCTCGCACAGAGCAGCTTCAGGCATGGGCAACGATTCCGCTGCTGATTGCGGCTGACATTGAAGAAGGAGTTGGCCAACGATTTGCAGGTGCAGTCTGGTTTCCGCCACCCATGGCCGTTGCCGCAATTGCTGAATCAGATCTGCCCAACGCCTTGACCTACGCTGAGCAGATGGGAGCCGCCACTGCCCAAGAAGCCCTGGCCATCGGCATCAACTGGCTGCTGGCTCCGGTCGTGGACGTGAACAATAATCCAGCCAATCCGGTGATCAACCTGCGAGCCTGGGGCGAAACTGCCGAAACCGTCACCCAGCTCACCCAGGCTTTTTTAAAAGGCACAAACCAGCATCCAGTGCTGACTGCCGCTAAGCATTTTCCAGGGCATGGCGACACGGCTACCGACTCACATCTGGAGCTGCCGATTATGCGGCATGACAAAGCTCGCCTGGAAGCCGTGGAGCTAGCGCCGTTTCGAGCGGCAATTGCGGCGGGGGTGGATGCTGTAATGACGGCTCACCTGAAGCTGCCCGTCTGGGATGCTGAAGCGCCGGCCACCTTTTCGCGCGCCATTGTCACTGACCTGCTGCGACAGCAGATGGGATTTGACGGACTGATTGTCACAGATGCGCTAGTGATGGGCGCAATTACGCAGCAGTATGGCGCAAATGAAGCCGCAGTGCTGGCGGTCGAAGCCGGAGCTGATGTTTTGATGATGCCCAGCGATCCAGAAGGAGCGATTTTGGCGCTCGCTGCTGCTGTCGAGTCAGGCCGGATTCCACAGGCTCAGATTCAGGCTTCGCTAGCTCGAATCTGGCGCGCCAAGCAGAAAGTTCTGACTGCGCTTCCAAACGTGATGCAGCTCGCACAGCCCCAGACGCTGAGGCTAGTCAATCAAATCCTGCAAGCTTCCCTGACGCTGCATCAGCCTGTGCCGCTAGCTGCTCCGGATCAGCCGCGCAACCTGATCCTGACAGACGATGCCCTCAACTGCGCTTTCTTGAACCGACAGGCTCCGGCGATTGCGCTGCCGCAAGCCGCAGGCTACAGTTTGCAGGTGGTAGATAGCTATTCACCGCCGCTAGATTGGCAGGCAAACTGGCAGACTGCTTCTCCCCCAACGCTGCTCCAACTCTTCATTCGCGGCAATCCGTTTCGCAATAGCGCTGAGCTAGTTCGGCTGGCTGAGCATTGGCTCAAACATCTCCTTGACGCTCATCAGCTCTTGGCGCTAGCAGTCTACGGCAGCCCTTACGTGATGAAGCAGTTTCAGCGCTTGCTGCCTGCCGATTTACCTTACGTCTTCAGCTACGGCCAGTTGCCGACGGCGCAGGCGGTCGCGCTGAAGGCATTGTTGTCTGACCCAGCCCCAACCATCCAGACCCGCGAGTTTACAGATTAGCTGTTCCCAGATTAGCCGTTAATAGGTGGCTTCCTCGGTCGTCGTCGCTCCAACTTCAATGGTGCTGCTAGGTGACTGGACTGGACTGGGGCGCTCTGGCTGTGGCGCTGTTGGCGGTTCTGTGGACAATTCTGGATCTGGCAATTCTGCAACAGGTGGCCGCTGCATCGGGTACTCAGGGCGCTCGGGAAGCTGCACCGAAGCATCGGGGGAGAGATGCGGGCGAGGAGGCGGAAACCCTGGGTGTGGCTCTGGATGCGGCTCTGGATGCGGCTCTGGATGCGGGTGATGGGGATGCTCTGGCTTGACGGGCACCGGCACGGGCACTACTTCACGGATCACTGTTGTTTTACCCGGAACTTCAACAATCTGCGGCTGAGGCGTTTCGACATAGCGCGTTTTGGTTTTGATAATCACCTGCGGCGGCACGGTTAGCGTTGCCACAAAAGCCGGAGCCAAACGCTCAGTCGCAAACTTGATGTAAGCATCCCGATTCTGGGCATAGTCGCCTCCTACCGCAGAACCATAGGCTTGATCAAACTGGCTGCGAATCTGCCAGTAGTCGCTGCCAGCCTCCAGCCAACCTGCCACCTGCCGCCCGATTGTCAGCCGTTCAGAATCGTTCAAGCGCCGCTGCTCAACGGACTGCAACGCCTGCGACAAATCGTAGAGGTAGTCGTTCTCAGCCTGCGTCAGCGTTACTGTAGTTTGGGTGACGGGTGTTGTGGGTTGAACGACTGGCTGAGCCAGCTGAGCCTCTCCCCGTGGTGTTTGCTGAAATGCCGACCAGCCGCCAATCGAACCTGCCGCCAAACCTAAACCAATCCCAACCCCAGCTATCAACTGCCTAACCTGCATGAGTCAAAATCCTTGAAGCGCTTCATCGATACTTTACAGACCGCTCAGCCGCATTTCAGGATAGCCAGTGCAATTCACGCACAATTTACTTTCTGCAATTTACTTTCTGCAATTTACTCTTCTCAATTTACCGGCGACTCTCTTTCAGCATGGCCTCTGTCATGGCCTCTGTCATAGCCTCTGTTAAAGTGACGTTGAGCTGCGCTCCAATTAACAGCGCCAGCGAGCTGAGATTCAGCCAGAGCAGCAGCAGAATTCCGGCGCTGAGAGTGCCGTAGGTCAGGTTGAGCCGGGAGCCAAAGTAAGAGATATAGATCCGAAAGCCCAGCGAGATAATCACCCAAAGTGCCGCGCCTGCGACTGCCCCCGGCAGCAGCGACATCCTGACCTGCCAGCGGCTAGGACCAAAGCGGTAGAGCACGCCAAAGCCAAATACTAAAATACTGAAGGCAATCAGCCAGCGCAGATTCAACCAGGTCTCCCAGATATCGATCTGAGGAATGGTGAACCGACTGGTTAAGAACCGAACGGTCAAGTCGCTGACGAACACCAAAAACGATGCGCCTAGCAGCGAGGTGAGTGTGCCAATCGTCAGTAGGATGGCGACCAGCCGCGACTGCCAAAAGGGTCGTCTTTGTGAATGAGGAATCTGATGAATTTCATCCATGGCGGTAATGGCGACACTAATGGCGCTAGAAGCTGTCCAAATCGTGATCGCAAAGCTAATTGAAAAAACTTCTTCGCTGTTCTCTAGCTGAATCTGCGCCAAAAAACCGCTAATCAGCGTCACGATCTCTGGCGGAGCAACCTGCAACCATTCTTGAGTAATGGGGCTGAGACGCTCAGGCGAAATCTGCAACGTCCCGACCAAGGTCAGCAGGCCAATCAGCGCCGGGAACATGGCCAGTGCGTTGTTGTAGGCCATCTCAGCAGCGAGTCCTGTCAAGCGTCGGCGCAGAATGCTCTGGATCAAATGGCGAACCGTTTTGAAATTGAGGTGGCGCAAAAATCGGAAAAACCGCATAGGACGGGAGGTTGCTGGAGGTTTAGACGGGTTCAGCCGCTGGGAACCTGCTGGAAACCAGGCAAAATCCCAGACAGCTGAGCCATTCTCATTATCTACTGCTCTGGATCTACCGCTCTGGCCTACCCTAACGCTGCCACCAGGAAGCAGCACATCAGTCCTGACGCAGTGCTGCTCCTGCCGCTGCAAGAGTGACGAGCAGCACTGCAATCATTGCCCGCAGCGACAGCGTTTCTTTGAGCAATAGCCAGCCCATCAGCGCAGCGGCAACTGGCTCCAAGCTCAACAGAACTCCAAAGACCTGGATGGGCATCCAGCGCAATGCCTCAAGCTCTAGTGAATAGGGCAAGACGGAGGAGAGCAGCGCCACTCCAAAGCCCAACAGCAGCAGATTGGGAGACAGCGCTGAGAGACCGGCCCAGAGGCCAACAGGCAGCAGCAGCACCGCCCCAATCGCCATGGCCATCGCCAAACCCGCTCCGCCCGGTATCGCTTTGCCTACCTTTGCCGACAGCAAGATGTAGCAAGCCCAGAGTCCGCCTGCAATCAGAGCTAGCAGCAGCCCGGTTGGATCGAGCCGCACGCTCTCTGAACTGTTGCCCAGCGGAGCCAGCAGCAAAATTCCGGTGGCGGCCAGCAGCACCCACAGCCCGTCTAGCCAGCGGCGGGAGTTGAGCACGGCGAGTCCTAGCGGCCCGACAAATTCTAAGGCGACCGCAATCCCAATCGGTATCCGCTCAATGGCTAGATAAAACGTCAGGTTCATCAGCGCCAGCGCCAGCCCAAACCCGACGAGCGCTGGATAGTGCGCCTGCTCTACCTGCCGCCAGCGCGGTCGCCAGAACGCCAGCAGCACAATGGCCGCAAACCCGACGCGCAAAAACACGACGACGGTGGGATTGATCTGTGTGAACAGGCTTTTGGCCACCGCAGAGCCGAGCTGTATTGAAATCACGGAGAGTAAAACAAATGCAGTGGAAGAATTAAATCGCATGATGCTGACATTAGCCTGCAAAGTTGTGGCACAAAGATGGTTTATGAACGAACGAATGAGTCTGGCTTTTACGGCTCTTCAAGGCAGAATAATTTTAACTGATTTTGATAGTTGGTCAATTGCTGTCTGGGCATACCTGTTGACATCATTGCGTAAGCGTAGTGGATGCTATCAGGCAGATATTTAAACCTCACGACTTTAACGAACCGACTATAAAATTGTAGATAAATTTGTAGATTGATCAAGTTTCTGGCTTGATACATTTTTAGCGATATCGATGAACTTCTGCAAGATTAATGATGCATGCTCCTGTCGCCGCACAATAGTTAAGGGATTGGCGCTTGCCTCTTCTTGAATTGGGCGATAAGTGACGCCTTCGCGTCGAAGGTTCTGCACGCTGGAGGGCAGTATACTGACACCCATTTCGCCTGCAACTAGCCCCAAAATCGTAACCATAAAGATCGCTTCTTGAGCCACCTGAGGCACAAATCCTGCTTGAGCACATAAAGCATAAATTTGCTCTGACAAACCAAACACAACGGGACGGAGCGGCATCACAAAATCTTCTTTCGCTAGATCAAGTAGCGAAATTGTAGATTGGGTTGCTAGCGGATGGTGTTGGGGTAAAACAGCCACTAGCGTTTCTTGGGAGAGAAGTGTCACTTCTAGATCCTTGGCTTCAATTAGGGCAGGAGCTCGATAGGCAAAAATGATGTCGGTCTGGTGATCACGCAATCCCTGAATTTGGGACCCACTACTGGCTTCCCGTAAAATCAGATTTGTCTCTGGATACTGTTGCCGAAAAATCCGCAGAACATTGGGTAAGACACCATTAGCCATTGAGCTAGTAAAGCCTACGGTCAAATGACCTAATTCCCCTTGATCGATGCGTTGTGTTTTGCGTATCGCTTGTTCTAGGTTTGTTAGAGTCGAACGCGCTTCTTCTAAAAATGCTTGTCCTGCCTGCGTTAACTGAATCGGGCGTTTGTCTCGGTTGAAGAGTTGAACACCCAATTCGGCTTCTAGAGCTTGAATTTGCTGACTCAATGGCGGTTGGGCAATCTGCAATCGTTCTGCTGCACGGCTAAAGCTCAGTTCATCGGCAACTGCAACGAAGTAACGAAGATGACGAAGTTCCACGGCAGCACAAGCTATACTTTAAAAGTATAATATCATAAAAAAATAGAGCTTGAAATATACTATAAGTTGGTTTATCGTGAGCAGGACGGGCAGGAAGACTTGAAGGCCCCATGTCTCTAAGGGAGGTTTTCTATGATGTCAGGCTTAATTCGACGAGTTGTGATTGTTGGTGGAACCCATGGAAACGAATTGACAGGGATTTACCTGGTCAAGAAGTTTCAGCAATACCCACATTTGTTACATCGGCAAAGTCTCGAATGCGTCACTTTATTGGCAAATCCCAGGGCGATTGCGGCCAATCGACGTTATATCGATCGTGATTTAAATCGTTGCTTTGCCAACGAAGATTTGGCGAATCCAGCGTTAACGAGCTACGAAGACAGCCGTGCTAAAGAAATTGCTGCCCAACTAGGGCCAAAATCCCAGCCCCAAGCTGACGTGATTATTGATCTTCACAGTACGACTGCGAATATGGGTTTGACGGTTTTACCATCCAGTAAAAATCCATTGAATTTGCGATTAGCAGCCTATCTGAGCACACTGAACCCATTGGTTCGCGTTTGTTGTGGGGTGCAGTGCAATCAAAATGCTTCAGTGTTGCGATCGCTCTCCCCCTTGGGCTGCACGCTTGAAGTTGGTGCGATCGCCCAAGGTGTACTCAATGCTGATTATTTGCAGCAAACAGAACAATTAATTCATGCCATTTTGGATTATCTCGATGCCCTGAATCAGGGAGAGGTTTTGTCTGTGCCATCGAGTTTAACTGTGTATCAGATCATATCATCTGTGGACTATCCCAGAGATTCATCGGGTGAACTACAAGCCGTCATCCATCCTCAACTTCAGTTTAAAGACTATGAACCTTTATCCGATGGCGAACCGATGTTTATTAAATTTACAGGAGAATCAATTCCTTACCGAGGAGAAGACACTGTTTACCCCATCTTTATTAATGAGGCAGCGTATTACGAGCAGAAAATAGCCATGACATTGACTTGCAAGCAACAACTTAGTCTAGAAACTCTGTAGCGCAGGAAGTGGGTAGAAATTGGTTTACGGTCATTTTTAGAGTGTTCAGGAGCAAATCATGCATCATCTTTAGAAAAACAAGATCACGACTAACTCGATTAATTCTCAGCGCTAGGAATCCCAACAGTCCGAACTGTATGCTCAAATTCAAGCGTTCGCAATTGAGCATCCTGGTGTTTCCCTCGCCTTCAGTCAACGCTTAGCAAAAGACCATCAATGGTCGTTGATCTACACTCAGCAGGTGATTGAAGAATACAAAAAATTCTTATTTTTGGCGATTGTTGCAGACCATCCTGTTACATCCTTAAATGCAGTGGATCAAGCATGGCATCTTCACAGAACATCTCCTGCCATCGACCCAGGAATGCTTGCCAACTTCCAAAACAATCGTCAATTAATTGAGTGGGTGAATCAACAGCCTCTGGCTTACCCTGCTGTCTGTCTCGGTGATATGCCATTGGTTTGGGGGCAGTAGAGGTGTTAGCCCATCGCTGTGCCTATCTCAATGGGTTGATTGGTTCACAAATTTTATGCAGTCTCTGAGGATGATGGCTCATCGCAAAGGTGACATGCTCCCGATTTAAATGGCTGCAAATCGCCGAATGATTCATCTAGGCGTTACCGCTCGACATGACTTGCAGGTTTCTGTAAATCTGCATACGGTTCAGGGCTATCTGATCTATGCAGATACAGCAGTTGAATTTGCACCAAGCCTAATTGGCGCTTATGGCAATTTTTTCTATTCTCGAAGTATCAGATAAATCTGATTCGGGAATTGACCAAGTAATTGAAAATCAGCAGTTTATCATACGTTATCGGAGATGTGCCATGAACAGTATTTACACGACTATTGTGCGGCTCAAACAAACAGACGGAGACAATCTGCCGCCTCCGTAGGTAGTGCTGAAGGGGCAGCAGGACTCAGCTGGAGGGGCAGTCATGCATCATCACTAGCTCGCCGTTGGGCAGTCGGTATACGCCCTGTGGCTCAATAATCGGGTCTCCTGGCTGCCAGCCTGCTTCAGTAGTGGCGCGGACGCTGTCGGTGGGGTAGGGCGAGACTGGGGCGCTGCCCGGTCGGTCGGGGCGGAGTCCGCCTGTGCCGGTAATCAGAAACGTGCCGCCGTTCTCGCTGCGGGCAATGCAGCTGTTGGCCAGCAGGTTCTCGGTGTCGATGCCACTGGCGGTGAGGTCGGCTAAGCTGTTTTGGATGAAGCTGGTGTCGGGGGTCT
>JAHHHV010000040.1 GCA_019359155.1 Pegethrix bostrychoides GSE-TBD4-15B | reverse complement strand
GGGCAGAAATTCTTTCGGTAGCAAGTTCATCAGGAGAAACCAAATAACGCTTTCCTGATTTTGCTACCTTTCCTACTCTCAAAATGGATAAAGTCGAGATTAGAGAACTTCAATAATCACGTTGGGATACTTGCCCTCTTCTTCCCAAACTGCCCAGCTCTTGCGCGGTCGGCGTTCAGTGCCCAGCACCACAAAGAAATCAGGGCCGCGAAACTGCTCTGACTTGCGTTGGTTAGGGCTGTAGTAAATGGTGAGATTGCCAAAGGCGTAAAAGTCTTGGCGGTCGCGCCAGAGCCATTCTAGGGTGGCTCATCTCTAGAAAGTGTGCAGGGCAACAAGTGAGGCAATGAAGCCTGGATTCAACCGCTTCAGATTTCGGTTAAACTCGAAAATGCTCATATTGCTTCCATCCTTGAGAGGAATGAATTAAAATAGGAGCGGTGAAACTACCGGATATTCCAAATCTGCGGAATAGGAATAGGCAATGACCACCTGTAATTCCCATCCAGCCGCTAAGCAAGCCAACTACTGAATTGAGCGAGTCTAGTGTCAGTAGACAAATTAGATAGGAGCGTGAATCCATGACGACCATCCTAAATCTAGAGCCGATTACTGCCCTCACTCGCACAGAATTTTATCAGCTCTGTCTGGTCAATCCAGCTCTGACAATGGAGCGTACCCCCAATGGAGAGTTAATGATCATGACCCCGATGGGTGGAGAAGGTGGAAATCGAGAAGCAAATCTGATTATTAAAGTTGGGATCTGGAACGAACAAACCCAGCTCGGCGTTGTCTTCAGCTCCCAGACAGTGTTTAGCCTACCCAAAGGCGGCGACCGTTCGCCCGATGTCGCCTGGGTGAAGCAAGAGCGCTGGCAGCAGCTCAGCCCCGCAGAACGACAGGGGTTTCCGCCCCTCTGCCCGGATTTTGTGATTGAGCTACGCTCTCGCACTGACCGCCTCAAGCCGCTGCAAGACAAGATGCAGGAATATCTCGACAGCGGCTTAGAGTTGGGCTGGCTGTTCAATCCGCAGGATCAGCAGGTGGAAATCTATCGGCAGGGGCAAGCCAAACAAGTCTGCGCCTTACCGACTCAGCTTGCGGGTGAAGCCGTGCTGCCGGGATTCGAGTTGCAGGTTGAGCGGTTCACAGATTGAGCGCTCGCGCCTACCGCATCAGCAGCGTCATATATTGGCCAGGAGCGAGCGGAGCTGGAATCAGCGGGCTAAACTGGCTGCGGTCGGTGATCACTTTTTTGACATAGAACTCGTTGATGATGTGAATCACCTGCTCGCGGCTGCCCACGACCCAGATTTGTGGCAAATCGCCACGCGGAGACTGCAACAGTTCGTTGAACTCTGATGACATGATAAGTTCCTCTATTGGGTTTGAAGGGCTTAAGGCAGCGGTATAACCCAACCACGTATGAACAAGGTGTGCGAAAATCAGCACAGCCTAGCGCCCCGCTGTATACGGAGCCTTAGGTTAGCTGGCTAGCGGTGTTACAAGCACTTCTAGTCAGCGACCTCGCCTCAAGCCCAGGTTTTACTGGGAATATAATTCACCAGTTTGAAAAGCATACGGCACAGAGCAGGATTTGCACAAGCCCAAACTCAGAAAATCTTCAGCTCTAGCAATCATATTTGAGAGGACTTCAATAATCACATTAGGATATTTGCCCTCTTCTTCCCAGCCCATCCAGCTTTTGCGCGGTCGGCGTTCGGTATTCATCACCACAAGTAGTAAATGTGAGATTACCGGCTGCAAAGTAGTCAGTTCGTTTACGTTAATGCCACTCTAGACAGGTGAGCAAATGGATCAACTGACGCAGGTGGCAACCATATGACACAGCTCAAAATGACACAGCTCAAAGCAGTCCAGTCATTACTACTCGCTCAGACCGATCCACAAAGCTGCTTGAGCGTTGCCGTAAAGTCTGGGTAAGAAACTGCCGCCGCTTCCGCCCGTCCAATCACCGTGCTGCCGCTGGCTGTCAAGGCCGCAATCGCCAAGCTCATAGCAATCCGGTGATCGGTATCGCTGTCTAGCTCAGCCCCATGCAAAGCTGTACCGCCCATAATTTCCAGGCCATCCGGTAGCTCGTTCACCTGTGCGCCCATGCGGTTGAGCTGAGTTGCCATCACTGCTAATCGATCGCTCTCTTTGACACGCAGCTCAGCCGCATCCCGAATCACGGTTTTGCCGCTGGCCTGCGTGGCCGCAACCGCCAGAATTGGGATCTCGTCAATGAGGCGTGGGATCATGTCTCCGGCAATTTCGCAGGCTTTGAGCTGGCTGGAGCGCACCCGCAGATCGGCCACGGGTTCTCCGGCCACGAGCCGCTGATTTTCCAGCGTAATCTCAGCCTCCATCAGCGCCAGCGCCTCCAAGATGCCAGTGCGCGTCGGGTTGACTCCGACGTTTTGGATCAGCAGTTCCGAATCTGGCAAAATTGCTGCCGCCACCAGCCAAAATGCCGCCGAGCTGATATCTCCCGGCACAATCACCCGCTGGCCGCGCAGCGTTGCTCCGCCCGTCACCGTGGCGCTGCAAGTTTCTGGATCGACCGTCAGGTTCGCGCCAAAGGCTTGCAGCATTCGCTCGCTGTGGTCGCGCGACAGGGCGGGTTCGGTGACGGTAGTTTGGCCTTCGGTGAGCAGTCCGGCCAGCAAAACGCAGGATTTGACCTGGGCTGAGGCAATGGGCGAGCGAAAATGTATGGGTTGGAGTGCCTGTCCCTGCACCGCCAGAGGCGCGTAGCCACCAGAGCGACACCAGATTTTGGCGCCCATCTGCTGCAAGGGATGGATCACTCGCTTCATCGGGCGAGCCCGCAGCGAGGCATCGCCTGTGACCGTAAAAAATCGGCGCGGCTGCGAGGCCAACAGTCCCAGCATCAGCCGCATCGTGGTGCCAGAGTTTCCGGCATCCAGCACCGTGACTGGCTCCTGAAGCTGCCCTAGTCCAATCCCCTGCACCGTCACCTGCTGCGAATTGAGATCAGAAATGACGGCACCCATCGCCCGAAAGCAGGCCGCCGTGCTCAGCGGATCTTCGCCCAACAGCAGCCCTTCGATCTGGGTTTCACCCTCGGCAATTGCGCCCAACATCAGCGCCCGATGCGAGATTGACTTATCGCCGGGAACCTGAGTTTGGCCGCGAACTGAAGGGGCTGAGTCAGAGCAGATCGTCAGGGCTTGATGATTTTTGACAGATTGCAGCGTAACTGTAGGGCTTGCCATTGGGTATAGACTGACAAAGGATAGAAAATGACCCGAATCATTCAGATCGCCAGATCGCTGGAAATTACAAGAATCACAGGGCGCGTTTGTCATCCTACTCTGTTCCCGTGCATTTTGCTGCCTCATATGCTGACTCAACATCACAAGCCTGTTTCGCTCTCCTTCACTGCCTTTGATCTACCGCTCTGGTCTATTGTTGAGACTAACGCCACGCTCTATCAGCGCGAGCCAGAGCGGTTTCATCTGCTGCTGACGGAGCCGCTGGTGCAGGGGCATCGTCAGGAGGCGGCAGTTCCGGAATCGATCACCACGCCGCGCCTGCTCTGGCTAGAGATTTCGCCGTACCGTGTGATCATGACCATGCAGGGCAACGGCAAATTCAGCTATCGCCATTTTTGGGAGCGCGGTGTATATGGGCTGAGCCGCTACTGGCTGCAAGATGCCGAGGTGATCGAAAACCGCCAGATCCAGCTCCGCAACTTTACCCGCTGCCTGGATTTGAAAGGCAAAGGGCTGCCCAGCCACCTGCGGGTCGAATATGAGCTGTGGTCAAACGACCTGCAAATTGGGCATTACGTGATGAACGTCGAGATTGACCTGTAGCTAATTTTCAGCCAATCTGTTTTAGCTAATCTGTCTCAGCAATCTGTAGCCGACTTGGAGAAATGGCCGTGCGGCCCGTCCGCTAGTTTCGCAGGGGCTGAAGCGGGCGATAAACGGGCAGCGTAAAGTGGAAGCAGCTGCCCCCCTTGCCCTGCTCCACCTCTGAATCCACCCAAATCTGGCCGAAATGCGCCTGCACGATCCGCTTGCAGAGCGCCAGCCCAATCCCGTAGCCATCCTGCGCCTGATCGCGCTGGAGCCGAAATCGATCGTCAAAGATCCGTCCCTGATTCTCAAGCGGCACGCCAGGGCCGGTATCCCCAATGCTGACCTGCACTTTTTGAGTCGTGCGATGCAGAATTGCTAGCATGATTTTGCCGTCAGCAGGCGTGTACTTGCAGGCATTGTCCAACAGGTTGACAAGCACTTGGCGGATGCGATCAGGGTCAGCGTAGACGCAGGGCAGGTCGCTGGGAAAATCGGTCTGGATCTGCTGCGACTTTGCCTGGAACTGCTCTTGCAGGCGCGCAATCACCTCCAGGCAAAGCTCGGCTAGATCTAGCTCCTGGGGCTGAATCCGCAGCTCGGCTCCTCTTTCGCGCGCTACCTGCAAGATGTCGGTAATCATCCGATCTAGCGCTTTGGCCTGAGTTCGCGCCTGACGCAGCATTTGATTCAGCAGTTCGGGGGTCATGCGCGGGTGCTTCACCTCGCGGGTCATGCCCATTTCCAGGGTTTCTAGAGCAATCGAGAGCGTAGTGAGCGGATTTCGCAGATCATGCGCCAAGATGGCAATCAGCTGGTCTTTGAACTGAAGCTGGGCTTGCAGCTCAGCCTGCTCCCGCTGGAGTTTAAACACCTCGTCCGAGAGCCGCAAAAACTCCGCCGACTGCGCCACCGACTGGATTTGTGGCTTGCTGTCCCCATTTGCCGATTGGAGTTGAGGAGCAGCCTGGTACTCTTCGACCGCCAGCTGCCAGCGCGGCCACCAGGTTTCAATTTGAGCGATCAGATTGGTGCCCGCTAGCACCTGGCGCGGCTGAGGATGAATTTTAATCAGAGAAGGGGTAGCCATCAGCTTAAAATGCTCTGCAAGGTGCGGCTGTTCGCTCACGTCAATCACTTGCAGCTCATAGGCATCGGCATTCTTGGCTAGATCTTTGAGACTGGTGCGAATCTGCCGGATGCGCTCATTGGAGCTAGGTCGCTTATCTACAAACAGTAAAAGCTGAAGCACTCTGTCAGATATGGGCTGCTGTAGCGATGCCTCCATTAGAGTCTAGTTATCCTAAAGAACGGTTGAAAAACGGTTGAAATCTAGAGAATCCAGGAAATCTAGAGAATTGTGACAATGAGAAACTTAGAGAAACCTAGAGAAACTTAAATTTAAATGTTTTATAGCTTTCTTAATCATTTTGACAGATTTGCTAGGGTTTATTCTGTTCTAGAAACCGAAGAGCGTCAAGTCAGCGTCAAGCCAGCCTCCAGATCGAGATTGGAAATCTGGCCAGACCAAATCTTTAGCGATCTTTGGGTTTGGGACGTTTTCGGCGCAGGGGCAATAAAATTGAGCTGTATCAAGTGGTGAATTAAGCGATCGAGATGTATTGAGCCGGGGTAGAGTCCATGAAAATTCTGGTGCTAGCTTGGGAGTTTCCGCCCCGGATTGTGGGGGGGATTTCTCGTCATGTAGCAGAGCTATACCCGGAATTTGTGAAGCTGGGGCACGAGGTTCATCTGCTCACCGTTGAGTTTGGCCATGCGCCGCACTACGAAGTCGTCGATGGGATTCAGGTGCATCGGCTACCAGTCGGAGCCAGCCACAACTTCTTTCACTGGGTCACCAACATGAACGAGAGCATGGGGCGACAGGGCGGCAAGCTCTTGCAGGAGAAGCCCTTTGGCATCATTCATGCTCATGACTGGCTGGTGGCAGATGCCGCAGTCGCGCTCAAAAATTTGTTTAAGGTGCCGCTGATTGCCACGATTCACGCCACCGAATATGGCCGAATGAGCGGGCTGCACAACGAAATCCACCACCATATCAACAGCAAAGAGGCGTTTTTGGCGGCTGAGGCTTGGCGCGTGATCGTCTGCACTGACTATATGCGGCTAGAAGTCGGTTGGGCGCTCTCCTGCCCCAGCGACAAACTCGACGTGATCTATAACGGCATCTGCCAGGAGAAAAAGCAGCCTCGGCGCGAGTTTGACTTTTGGAAGTTTCGGCGCAGATTCGCAGCAGACCAAGAAAAAATTGTCTACTATGTCGGGCGCTTGACCTACGAAAAAGGGATTGATTTGCTGCTGAGCGCTGCGCCCAGCGTCATCTGGCAGATGGGCGGACGGGTCAAATTTGTGATCATCGGCGGTGGCAATGCGGATGCGCTGAAGCGGCAAGCCTGGGATCTGGGCATCTGGCACAAGTGCTACTTCACGGGCTTTATGTCGGACGAGGAGCTGAATCAGTTTCGGCGGGTGGCCAACTGCGCCGTATTTCCCAGCCGCTACGAGCCGTTTGGGATCGTAGCGCTAGAAAACTTTGCCGCTCGAATTCCGGTGGTTGTCTCTGGCGCGGGCGGACTGCCAGAAGTGGTGTTCCATAGCAAGACGGGTATTGTCACCCAGGCAGGCAACGTCGATTCGCTGGCCTGGGGCATTTTGGAAGTGCTAAAGAACCCAGACTACGCCGAGTGGCTGGTCGGAAATGCCTACAGAGATCTCGACGAGCGCTTTAGCTGGACAGAGCTGGCCAAGCAAACCGAGCAGGTCTATGAGCGCGTGGTGCAAGAAGGAGCGGAGCAGGACTGGTAAACCCAGCGAGCCGCGCTAAAGTAAACCCATGCTACCCACCGATTTGCTGATCCATCGCCAAAACGGCGAAGAGCTAACCCCCAAACGCCTGCCGCTTCAGTCCGGCAATTTGCAGATGGCCGAGCAGCTCATCGGCATCTTCCAACAGGCGCAGGGCGAAACGCAGGGGGAACTGGACCGCAGGCTGCTGGCCCTCGAAGGCGACAGCACCGACTACCGGATCAAGCGCGGGCTGTCGCATCTGCTGCGAGCCGAACGCTTCAGCAAGTTTGAAATCGTCAGCCCGCTGGAGCCGCCAGAGCTGCGCCAAAAGGCATTTGCGCTGGCCAACCAGGCTGCCCCTTCGCCCCAGAACGCTGAACAAGCCATCGCGCTGCTAGCCGAGCAGCTGAGCCAGTCGCTAGAGCGCGAGGTGCTGCCGCCGCAAATCCGCGCCGGACTCTATGCCGACCTGAACGAAAACCGGATTCTCACCCAGTTTGAGCCGCCGACTGCTGCCGAACTGCTGCATCGCTACAACCTGTCGCAGGTGCAGGGAATTTTCTATAAGGCCAGCCAGATCCGCATCCAGGCGCACCGCAACGATCCGGGCGAGTACAAGCTGCTGTTTCGCTATCTGAAGCTCTTTGGCCTGATGGCCTATATCGAAGGCGATGCCGACCACGGCTTCACGATTATCATCGACGGCCCCACCAGTCTGTTCAAGCCCAGCACCCGCTACGGCCTGGATATTGCCAAGCTGATCCCGGCCTTGCTGCATGTGACCAAATGGAGCCTCAGCGCCGACCTGCACTGGCGTGATCCCTACAGCAAGCAGGAGCAGCACAAGCGCTTCAGCCTGGAATCTACCTGCGATTTGGTCAGCCATTATCCACCCGGCAAAGCCTATGACAGCTTTTTGGAGCAGGCGTTTGCCGAGCGCTGGGACAGCCTCAAAACCGACTGGCGGCTAGAGCGCGAGGTCGATCTGGTGCCGATTCCAGGCAGTGTCATGATCCCCGACTTTCGGCTCCTGCATCCGGACGGGCGCAGCTTTTTGCTGGAGATAGTGGGCTACTGGCGACCCGAATATCTGCGCAAGAAATTTTCTCAGGTGCAGCAGTCGGGGCGGCAGGATTTGATTTTGGCGATTTCGCAGCGCCTGAACTTGGAAAAAGCCGGGGTAAACTTTCACAACACGCCCGCGCAGCTGATTTGGTTTAAAGACAAGCTGCTGCCGAAAGCCGTGCTGGAGGTGCTCAACCAGGCCAGCCAGGATCTGGGTGCTGCTGCTAGTGAAAGCTAGTTGCGCTCGCCAATTCCGCGCGTCAGCTCCCGGCATTTGGCCTCTGCGGCGTGGTGAGCCTGCATATAGTCTGAGCCGCCCAGCATGACATCGCCATAGTATTCGTAGGGCATGGCTCCATAGATCGGCAGCGGGTCATCGTCCGGGTAGTCTTCTTTGGCCTCCTCAACTGCCGCCTTCAGCTGCTTGACGCTCAGCCGCTGCGCCGCGAAGTAGTTTAGCTCTGCCGCCTGTTTTTTCAGGTGCGGAAAATTGGGATCGAGAATTGCGCCCTCCAGCTCCAGCCAAGCATGTTCAATCAGCCGATAGGGCTTGCTGGCATAGACGACAAATCCCTGCACGTAGGCGGCACCTTCGGTAACCAGCGCCGCCCGATAAGCATTGTCAAAGGGCTTGCGCGCCTTGCTTTTCACCTGCTCTGCGAGCTGTCGAGAGCGGAGTTCATCCAGCAATTGATCCATCAGGTCAGCTCCAAAATGCCACAATGCTGAGTATAGCGGCTGAGTATAGCGGTAGTCCCCAAACCCGATCCGAGACGAGAGCAAGATTTGGCAAACTTAGGACAGCTCAGAGTACAGATTTTAAAATACAAATTTCACAGTACAGATTTTCAGAGTACAGATTTTCAGAGTACAGATTCTAAAGTACAGCTCATGCAAGATCCCCCTAGCCCTACCCGTCTCACAGCCAGTCCATTGCTGCCGCTATTGACGCTCGCCGCCATTCTGGGCACCTTTGCAGTCAATATCTGGTCAAATTTAGCGCCGCCGGGAGGGCAGACCATTGGCGAAATCTCAAACAGTCGGTTTGCTGAGGTCCAGATCACGCCCGCCAACTATGCCTTCGTGATCTGGGGCGTGATCTATCTCGGGCTGCTGACCTTTGGCTATCACCAGCTCTTGCCCGCTCAGCGCCATGATGCGCGGCTCAGCGCTGCCCGTCCCTGGCTGATTCTGGCCTGTCTAGCGCAGGCGGTTTGGGTATTTTGGTTTCTATCAGGTCAGATTTGGCTGTCGGTGCTGGCGATGCTGACAATTTTGGCGGCGCTGATTCAGGTCTATCGGTATCTCTATCGACCTTTAGAGATGGGTCACGCCGTTAGTCGCAGCGAACGCTGGCGAATACGGATTCCGATTGGCATCTATCTGGGCTGGATTAGCGTGGCAACGATGGTGAATATTGCCGCAGCGCTTTACAGTCAGAACTGGAACGGCTGGGGAATTTCACCCCAAGACTGGACGGTGATTCTGATCTGGATTGCGGCGGCGCTGGGTCTGTGGATCAGCCTGCAAGGTCAGGATCGGGCGTTTCCGCTGGTAATCAGCTGGGCGCTGCTGGCAATTGCGGTACGGCATTTGGGCAACCCCGCCCTGGCGATTCCGGCGACGATTTGGGCGCTCAGTCTCGCGGGTTTCGTGCTGCTGCGGCAGGAGGTGAAGGCAAGCCGCTAAGCGGTTTAGACAACGCCTATTCAACGAACCGCAGCACCCGGACTTTGAGCTGAGGGAGTTGGTCAGGCTGTTGGGCAGACTGTGCGGCGTACTCTGCGGCGTACTCTGCGGTGTACTGTGCGGCTCGCGCTTCGATGGCTTGCAGCTGTCCCAGCGCCAAACCGCAGGGCCGGCCATATTTGGCTTGAACGCGATCGCTGGCGATGGTAAGCGCGCTGCGCGAGCGTTCGACAAAATCACTCAGCTCGTAGTCGCTGTCGGGCGAAAAGTATTGTTTGACCACTAGAGAAGGCGAGTAGCAAAGCTCCTGAGTACCGTCGCACCATTCAATTTGAAAGCGAATTTCAGGCATAGCAATCACGTCAGTAGGAATAAATTAAGTCTGCTCAAAGGCTAAGCAACTATAGCAATCCTAGATGATTTGTGCGTAGTACTATTCGCTTTTTGCCTCTGTCTGCTGCCCCAGATCTGCTAATGGATGCCCAGGCAGGATATCGAGAAGCTGCTCTAACTTCTAAATCTTCAACTGCGTCTTGAATCGCTCTAATGTTCACGTCTAAATTATTTCTTCAGCTTTGTCTGGTTGATCCAGCGCTAAATATCCGGCTGCAATGCAGTCTTCAATCACCTGCTGCACATATGGCCAGAGATCGGGCGCACCCGTTTGAATCGGCGCAACGCGCTGCATCACCTGATCGCGGCTGATGCCATGCTGCTTCCAAGTGCCGCCCTGAGTCTGCTGGTTGTGCAGCATTGGCTGTAGCCGATCGAGCGCGGCGGCAAACTGAGCCGTCTTGCTTTTCCTAGCTTCAAATTCATCCCAGAGCTGTCGAAACTCATGGCTCAAGTTAGGCGGCAGCAGGCCAAAAATTCGCTCAGCCGCCTGCTGCTCGCGATCTGCCTTATTGAGATGGGCAGCGAGATCATAGCAAAAGGTGTCGCCCGCATCGATTTCGACGAGATCATGGAGCAGCAGCATCTTCAGCGCTTGGGGAATATCTGTGCCCGTCGGCGCATATTCGGCCAGCACCATCGCCATGATTGCCAGATGCCAGGAATGCTCAGCGCTGTTTTCGCGGCGCGAACCGTCTGTCAACAGCGTCTGCCGCAGAATTTGCTTCAGGCGGTCAATTTCGAGAATGAACTGAATCTGCTGGCTGAGACGATTTGGCTGGTGATCGGGCTGTGGGAGCAACATGGCGGCTGGAGTGAGGGTGTAATCGGGGTTGGAGATTTAGTTCGGTTCTTGTTACGGAGCAACACCTAATGAGTGCCGCCATCTTGGGCCAGCAACTGCTTGAGCTGGCGCGCCAGAACTTCTAGCCCGGTATCTTTGGCAAAATAGCTGTCTGCGCCGGGGCAGATTTCTTTACCGCTCACAGCCAGCTCGTTGCTGCTCATGTAGGCTGTCACTAGCACAATGAGCGGCTGGCTGGGCAGAGTTTTTCTGAGCCGATCAACGATTTCTATACCGTTGAGGTAAAACTCATGGCGAGCAGGCGGTAAGGAAATATCAATCAGCAAAGCGTCACACTGATTGAGCAGCTCGGATTGCCACATGAACGACGAGATGGATTGGTACGTATCGACCGAAAAATCTTGCCGCAGAAAGCGCTGAACGGCCAAACACCAGTCTAAGTCATCGTCCAAAATTGCTAGCTTGTACATGAGCTTAGGGTTTCCTATTGAACTGCTGATCGAGCTGGGACATCACCGCCAAGAACGCCTCGTAGTCCGTGACTGGCTTGAGATAGCAATAGTCAGCCCCAGACTGGCTGAGCAGGGCTTGCTGCTGAGTCGGCAGACAGTAGGCTGTGACTATAATAATTGGAACCTGAGACTGAGCTTTCAAGTAGCGGCAGAGCAGCGCCCCATCCACCTTTTCGCCTTTCCAATAGGCTCCGGGCAGATTGATATCCATAATCACCAGATCTACAGCTGCGGTTTCGCAGTGGCGAAAAATGGCGGCAGGATCACTCAGGATCACCACCTGATGACCGCCCAAGCGCTCTAGCAGTCTAGCGGTGCCAACTGCGAGCAGATGATCGTCTTCAACCAGCAAAACTTCCAAATTGGCCCCTAGATAGGGATTTCTAGACAGGAGGAGACAGCGGCAGCGTAAATGAAACGGTGGTGCCTTGCCCCGCCCCCAAACTTTCAATCCAAATGCGTCCGCCCATCAGCTCAACCAATTTGCGGCAAATCGCTAGCCCCAGCCCTGCGCCTTTGTAAGCGCGTTGGGGAGAACCATCGGCCTGGATAAACGGCTCAAACAAATGCTCTGCGTTGCTCATATCAATACCGATCCCAGAGTCAATCACCGAGATCTGCGCCATGCTGCCCGTGCCATCTAGGGTTGCCCGCACTTCTACCTGACCCGTTGGGGTGAATTTGAAGGCATTGTTCAGCAGGTTGGTCATCACCTGATGCAGTTTGATTTTATCGGCATAGACGGTTTCAACCCCGCAGTGCAAGGTGAGCGGCGTGTGCTTGGAGCGGCTTTCGGCATCCACCAAAAAGCACTGCTCTTGCAGCAGCTTAGGCAGCGACAGCGATTCTAGCTCCAAGATCACATGCCGAGATTCGATTTTGGCAATATCCAGCACGTCATTGATGATTGTCACCAGGTTGCGAGTTGATTGGTAGGCACCTTCAATGTACTGACGCAGCTCGGTTTCATCGTCATAGAGCTGGTCTTTGAGCAGCTTCAGATAGTTCAAGGTCGAGGCTAAGGGCGTTCGCAGCTCGTGGCTCGTCATGGCCAGAAAGTTGGTTTTCAGCCGATTGATTTCCTCAGCCGCCGCCTGAGCTTGGGTTAGCTGCTGGTTATGCATCTCCAGCACGAGCTGCTGCTGCTGGTCGCGCTGGTGTAGCCAGCTCTGCATCACCGCAATCGAGAGATGCAGGTTGAGCGACTGAATTAACTCCATCTCCTCCAAGCTCCAGGGCAGAGCCTGATCGCGCTTCAGCATCTGCCATTGCCCCATCGACTGCCGAGGCCGCTGCTGTCTGGCATCGGTCGAGTCATAGCCCAGCCAGAGTGTCTCTATATCGATTTGATCGCGAAACAAGGTGAGGCAACCCAAAAACTCGTTGCCATAGGACAGAGGCTGGATCACTAGCCCCCGAATTGTCGTAGTTTGGAACTCCTCTAGCAACGGCTCCAGCTGCGGTTCTTGCTGAAGATTGACTACGACGCGCATGGGCAGATCAGGTGCTTTGAGCGTTTCTAGATCTGCATTGAACATCTCAGTGGGCCGCCAGAGCGGATGTTCCTCCAATGAGGCGTGATCGGCTGGATGCGCGGGCTGATTGCCGTAGGTGTAGAGATGAATTGGCAGGGTGCCATCCGGCGAGGTGAGATAGAGTCTGCCGCCAGAGCTGCCGGAGGTTTTGACCGCCTGCTCCAGCACCGTTTGCAGAATCTGTTCGGGGCGACGGGTGGCGTGCAGCAGCGCCGCAATTTGACTGACAATGGCCTCACGCTGGGCGCGCTCCTGGGCTTGCGTCAGCAAACTGGACTGCGTAATCGCCAGCGAAACCTGATCGGCCAAGAGCTGCACCACCTGGAGATCGGCTGCGGCAAAGGCTCTCGGCTCGGCGTGATGAGAGATTAGCAGCCCCCAGAGATCTTGCTGGAAGAGAATGGGCACGACCAGAGAGGACTGCACGCCCATTTGAGTGAGGTATTCGACGTGGCAGGGATCGACCGGACGGCTGAGGATCTCTGCAAGCGGGCTTTGCAGCACTGCTTCAACGCTCAAGTCTTGAATCGAAGTTGCCTCTGGGGCTGAGCTGAGCCAAATCTGCTGCTGCGGCACGTCAACAATGGTTCGCATCCGCGCCCTGACAAACAGCGCCCGTGCCTGGGGCGGAATGTCTTCTGCTGGATAGTGCAGCCCTAGCAGCGACGGCAGGCGATTTTTGGCGCTGGATTCGGCGATCACATGCCCATGTCCATCTGGGTCAAACTGGTAAACTTTGGTGCGGTCGGTTTGCAGAAAAGCGCGCAGCTCGATCACCGTCGCATCCAGAATTTCTTGCAGATCTAACGACTGCCGAATCCGGCTGGCCATGCGGCTGAGCAGCATCTCTTTACTGTAATTCAGCGGGCTGTTGGAAGAGCTGAACTCATGATTGATAGTCAAGACAGATTTCCTAAGCTTTACTCTAATTTTAGTGATTCTAGCGATCCCTCAAGCGATGGGCAACGCGCGATCAGTTGAGCAATCGTTTCAACCAGGGCAGCGGGATTAAACGGTTTAACGAGATGCTGATCAAATCCGGCAGCTAGGGCTTGCTGGTGATCAACTTCGCTCGCGTATGCCGTCAAGGCAATCTTGACAGCGGGATTGAGTGCCAGCGCCCGCATCTGCTGCATCAACAGATAGCCGTCCATGTCTGGCATGCCAATATCGCTAACCACAACATCGGGCCGAATCGACTCAAGCACCTGAAGCGCTGCTTGCCCGGAAGGCACTGCTACCACTCTGGCTCCGGCTTCCTTCACCACAAAGGCCGCCAGCTGGCGCGAATCTAGATCGTCATCCACCACCAAAACTCGCAGCCCTTCTAAGGGAAGATCAGCAGCAGCTGATGGCTCAGGTTGAGGGCTGGGGCTAGCTAAGCGGGCAGTTTTTTCTAGCGGAACTGTGACAGTAAAGGTTGCTCCCTGCCCGTCTCCAGCACTCTCGGCGGCGACTGTCCCTCCATGCAGCTCCACAATCTGCCGCACAATCGCTAGCCTCAACCCCAAGCCACCAAATTTGCGGGTCGTGGAGCCATCCTGCTGCCGGAAATATTCAAACACATGCGGCAGAAACTCGGGATCAATGCCTCGACCACTATCGCGGACTTGCAGCTGCGCCGCTTGCCCCACCTGAGTCAGCTGAATCTCAATCTCGCCGCCCGCAGGCGTAAATTTGACCGCATTCGAGATCAGATTCCAGATGACTTGCTGGAGCCGGGTGACATCGCCCCTTATAAAGCAGCAACCGGGCGGCGCATCGACCCGCAGCCGCAGCTCTTTAGCTTCAGCCGCCAGCCGGATGGTTTCTAAAGCGGCAGTTGTCACCTGAGCCAAATCGACCGAGACGGGCTGCAAGTTGAGTTTGCCCTGCAAAATCCGCGAAATGTCGAGCAGGTCATTAATCAACTGCACCTGGAGCTGGGCGTTGCGCTCAATAATTTCTACAGCTTCCGCCGTTCGCTCTGGACTCAGCCTGCCGCCGCGTAAGATCTGTGCCCAGCCTAAAATTGGGTTGAGCGGCGTGCGAATTTCGTGAGACAGCACGGCTAAAAATTCATCTTTGATGCGATTGGCCTGCTCGGCTTCAGCACGCGCCCCCTGCTCCCGACACAAAATCTGATCGCGCTCGGCTGCCAGTCTGACCCAATCGGTTACGTCCTCGGCCACACCCGCTAGTCGGTAGAGTTCTCCCGTCTCGTCTCGCACCGCAAATCCCCGATCGCGCACCCAGCGGATCGATCCATCTGGGCGGATGATTCGGTACTCTTCCTCATAACTGCCTTGTTCTCGACATCGGGCTGGCGCTGACTTAACTCGTTCTCGATCATCCGGATGAACGAATTCAATCCAACGTTGAAGATTGCCGTAGATCTCAGCGGCGGAACGTCCCCAAATCCGTTCGTAGGCCGGACTGATATAAAGTAGCTGCGTCGGGTTGAGATCCACGAGCCAAAAGACGCTAGAAACTGTTTCGGCAAGCTGACGCAGCCGCCCTTCGCTCTCGCTGAGAGCAGACTGGGATTGCTGTTGTTTCTGCACTTGCCGCGTGGTTTCCAGCACCGTTACCAAAATGCCACCTACCGTCGCCCCTTCGTAAATCGGACTGTAGCAAAGCGTGAAGTAACAGTCTTCTACATGCCCATCGCGCTTAACTGGGTAAAGCTGATCTTCAAGATACGTGACTTGTCCTTCAGTCATCACGGCCTGATAGATCGGCTCGTTAAACTGCCAAACTTCTGGCCAGCAATCTTGGGTAGGTTGCCCCATCGCTCCAGGATGTTTCGTGCCCAAAATCACCCGGTAGCCGTCGTTGTAGATCTGCGTCAGACTGCTGCCCCAGAGAATCGCCATCGGAAACCGCGAGGGCAAGCAGAGCGTCACAGCTGTCCAGAGGCTCTGCGGCCAAGTTTCGATTGCGCCAATTGCGGTTGTGCTCCAGTCAAACGATTGCAGTAATGCTCCAACTTCTCCAGAGCTGGCCAGAATATGTTCTGGAATAGTAGATTTCGCCATTTCGGCTCCTCAAGTCCTCTCAACCCGGCGAAATCGATCACAATCAGGTGAAATCTGAATCTAGACTTCTAACTTTATCTTGGATCACACCGTCTTACATTCTGGCGTCACGCTGGCGTTACGGTTAGCAATGGCAAAAACCTATCACAGGATAAAAGAGAATTCATGCCTCTGAGGTCAGAGAAGATGGCTGTTGAAGCTATCTGTGTTCACATATAGCGCTCACGAACAGCGCTCACACAGAGCTTTTAACTCTCTCTTTTGAACGATGTTTGTTTGAGCTGAGTCCGCTTCAATAAACGCATAGCGTTCAATTACAGAGAGACAGAAGAATGCGTAAGTTAAACATTGGCTTAACCGAAGAGCAGCGTCGGGGCGTGGTTGAATTGCTAAACCACGATCTTTCTGATACATACTTGCTACAAATTAAGACTAAAAAGTATCACTGGGATGTTGTAGGCCCCGCGTTTCGGACGTTGCATGAGCTGTGGGAAGAGCAGTATCAAGCACTCAGCCTCAACGTTGACAGCATTGCTGAGCGCGTCCGTACCTTGGGCGGCTTTCCAGTGGGTACAGCCGAGGGGTTCCTGAAAATGGGTTCGATCAAGGAAGATGCGGGTCGTGTGCCCTTGGCGACCGAAATGGTTTCCAACCTAGTTGACAACCATGAGCAAATCGTCCGTAATCTACGCGAGCATATTGATCAGTGCAGCGAAAAATTCCACGATGAAGGCACCGCTGACTTTTTGACGGGTCTAATGGAGCAACATGAAGAAATGGCCTGGATGCTGCGCTCCTTTATTGAAGGCGAGGAGATCATATCTGACGGCAGCAACGAAAACGTCAAGCTGAAAACTCCCGTTGGCGTATAGTCTGCGTTCCCACTTTTGATTCCTAGAGCTTAGGGCTGCCATGTTGATCTTGGTAGCCTTTTCATCTGGGCTAGCGGTGGGCAGCTAACCCTGCAAAACCTGCCAGCAGTCGCGCGCAATCGCCCAGTCTTCCTGGGTATGCACCACTAGCACCTTGACCGTCGAGTCCTCCGTCGAAATCACCTGATCGCGCGGGCGGGCATTGTTCTGGTCGAGATCGAGCTTTAGCCCCATGTAGCCGAACGCCTCGCAGGCTTCAGCTCGAACCTGCGGCGCGTTTTCGCCCACGCCCGCTGTAAACACCAGCGCCTCCAGGCCACCTAAAACTGCCACCATTGCCCCAATAAACGCCTTCAGATCATGCATATAGATCGCTTTCGCGAGCCGGGCACGCGGGTTACCTTCTGCAATGGCTTTGTCGATCTGCCGCATGTCGTTGGAAACGCCTGAGACGCCCAGCAGCCCGGAAGCCTGGTTCAGTATCTGATCCAGCTTGTCGGCACTGTAGCCTGCTTCGCGGATTAGGTAGATCAAAATGCTGGGATCGATTGATCCGGCTCGCGTCCCCATCATCAGCCCGTCGAGCGGCGTGAAGCCCATGGTGGTAGCGACGCTGCGACCGTTGCGGATTGCGGCGAGCGATCCCCCGTTGCCCAAGTGGCAAGTGACGATACGTAGCGATGACAGCGGCTGCTCTAAAATTTCGGCGGTGCGCTCAGCGCAGTAGCGGTGGCTAGTGCCATGGAAGCCATAGCGACGGATGCCTTGCTGGCTCAGCTCGTAGGGGATCGGGTAGATGGCAGCCTGATCGGGCATCTGGGCATGAAAGGCAGTGTCGAAGACGGCAACCTGGGGGACTTGCTCTCCCAAAATTGTCTCGATTGCTCGGATGCCTTCCAGATTGACCGGATTATGCACAGGCGCTAGAACGGAAAGTCGGTCGATTTCGGCGGTGACTTCGGGCGTGATTCGCACACTGTCGTGGTAGTGCTGTCCCCCATGCACGACGCGATGCCCAACTGCATCGACCTCGGCGGCGCTAGAAATTACGGGCGAGTCGCCACTCCAGAGGGTGCTCAGCAGAGTTTCAATGACCGGCAGGCGTTCTTGAAACGGCAGGGTCTTAATCTGTTGGCTCTGGTGGGTTTCAACTTTGATTTCGGCAACGCCGGGTTGATAGGTCCAGTCGATTTGGGCTTCCCAGAGCGGTTGAGGCGGCTGGTGGGGCGGCTGGTCTGTAATCTCGTAGAGGCAGCTTTTCTGACTGCTCGATCCAGCGTTGAGAACCAAAATTTTCATAGTTCGCCTTACCCTTACCCTTACTTATGTTCACCCGACTTTGTTCGCTTAGCTTGCCAACTGCTACTTGCCAACTGCTCCAGTGTGACGGAAATTTCACCAGAGATAAAGTTTGCTAGACTGCACCTGATTACCGAATTGACCCATTGATCTAGACAAAGATTAATTTTGATGCCGGGTTTGTCGTTTTGATCCCCGTTTTTTGGTAAGAATGCTGTTTGAGTCTTGCAATTTCTGAGTTTTTAAGGAGATAGCGAATGAGTACAGCTCTACTGGCCGTGGCTGCAAGAATGTCAGACTGGTCGCCGAATGTTGGGTTGATTATGGTGGCTTGCAACGTGCTGGCGATTGTGTTAGCGCGAGCGACAGTGAAGTTGCCGAATGTTGGCCCGCAGATTCCGGTCTTGTCAGATGTGGCAGGGCTGAGTCTGCCTGCTTTGCTGGGCGCGACGAGCTTTGGTCATATTATTGCCGCCGGGGTGATTTTAGGATTGACGAATATGGGGACAATTTAGCGGTCAGCCCGGAGCGGGTTGGGTTTGCTGAGAGATCTGGACGGCGAGCTGTAATATCTGGGGGCAACCGCCCTCCAGCGTTTCGGCTCGGAACCCAGATCTCTCCAACTACCCCAAAGCTCTAGAAGCTCTATCTACAAACTCAGCCGCTAGATAGCCGCCATATAGCCACCATAGCCACAAAACCCAAATACCAAAACCATCCCCCCAACCCCCAATGGACTGGCTAGAAATCGGTAAAATCGTCGCCGCCCAAGGCTTAAAAGGCGAACTTCGCGTCTATCCCGACACCGACTTCCCCCAGCGCTTTCAAACACCCGGCAAACGCTGGCTGCTCCGCCCCGGCCAAACCGAACCCGAACCCATCAAACTCACATCAGGCCGCTATCTCGACGGTAAAGGACTCTACGTGATCACGCTCTCCGGCATTACCAGCCGCGACCAAGCCGAAGCCCTACGCGACAGCCGCATCCTCGTCCCTGCCACCGATCGCCCCCGCCTCGAAGCTGGCGAATTTCACGTCGCCGATCTCGTCGATTTATCCGTGTTTGACCAAGCCAGCCAGCAGCAGATCGGCAGAGTCACTGACATCCTGCCTGCCGGTCACGACCTCCTAGAAGTCGAGCTGCTCAACGGCAAAAAAGTGCTCATTCCCTTCGTCGAACCCATTGTCCCGATTGTCGATCTCGCCAACCGCCGCATCGAAATTACCCCGCCCGCCGGTCTGATCGAGTAGCCGCAGTCCCGCCGTGGGCAGATGCGCTCACAAGAGATCCCAAGATCCCAATCGCCAGATCTCAAGATCCCAATCGCTGCAAAGTTGGCGCAAAGTTAGCGCATAATTTCGATAGGCTAACCCAAGAAAAGTTAACTCCAATAGATATTGCTTGCAGGAGGGCGTGATGGAAACCCTAGACAGCCTTGTGACCTATGCCTATGACCTAACGCTGGGCGGCGGTGCATTCTACATCGGCGGTTCACTGATTCTCTACCTCACCAAACGCTGGCAGCAGCTAGAGCCAAGATCCAAAACAGCCATCCAGATTCCGCTAGCGCTCAAAGCCCAGCAGACCGAAGCCCTAGCGCTGGAGCTAGAGCCGCCTGCGTCAAAGCTAGAAATGGCTGAACCCCTTCCCGCCTCCCAGATCGCCGCCCCAGCCGAGCTAGAGATCTTAGAAGATGCTGACTAGAATCTGGGTAGAGCCTAGATCTCTGCCGATCCCAGAGAATTAGCTTGATCTCAGCCAAGATTGAGTAAGATGAATCATCGCATTGACCTTTAGCCTGTTGTCCAATTCAGGGTGAGTTGTGCTTCATACGCCTAGCCAGCCTATAACACTGAGATGAATATGAGATGAATATTCCTCAACTGGTGATCAGATTGCTGATTGCGATTGTTTGCGCCGGATTAGCCGATCTGCTGGTGCCGCGTCGCGTACCGGGCGGCCTAGCGGGTCTAGTTCTGCTAGGACTCGCAGGCATCTGGTTTGGCGAATGGAGCTTTGCGCTGCTCAAGCAAGAGTTTGGCCTCAGTTTTGCCTTCCTCTACTGGCAAATTCAGGGCGTGCTGATTGTGCCTGCTGTGATTGGCTGCGCTATTTTGCTCTATGTCGTGACGGCCTTCATCCAGTGGGCGCGCTACAGCTGAACCGACCTGGCCCCGATCAGGCTCAGCCTGTTTCTATCAGCCTACTTCAGCACCCCCGAATGCCCCGGAATCTCGCCAATCGGCTCACAGCAACCGCCCAGATACTTCGCCAAAAACGCCTCGGCAATCGCGTAAAAATGCAGCCGATTTTCGGGACGCGCAAAGCCGTGGCCTTCGTCTGGGTACAGCACATATTCGACCGGCTTATCCGCCTGCCGCATCGCCGCCACAATCTGGTCGCTCTCGGCCTGCTTAACGCGCGGGTCATTAGCGCCCTGGCCAATCAGCAGTGGCTTCTGGATGCGGTCAATCAAAAATAGTGGCGAGCGCGACTGGAGAAACTCCGGCTCACTGTCCATATTGCCAATCCGGTGATACATCTGGGCTTTAATCGGCTCCCAGTAAGGCGGAATGCTCTGCATCAGCGTGATGATACTGCTAGGGCCAACAATATCAACCGCCGCCGCAAACACCTCCGGCGTGAAGGTGAGCGCCACCAGCGCCGCATAGCCGCCGTAAGAGCCGCCCATGATCCCAACCTTGCTGCGATCGGCAATCCCTTCCGCCACCAGCCACTCCATGCCGTCTAGCAAATCATCATGCATCTTGGCCGCCCATTCCCGGTTGCCTGCATTCAAAAACGCCTTGCCATACCCCGTCGAGCCGCGAAAGTTAATTTGCAACACCGCATAGCCCCGGTTGGCCAACCACTGCGCCTCCGGGTCATAGCCCCAGGTATCGCGCGCCCAGGGTCCACCATGCACCAGCAGCACGGCCGGTAAATTCTCGGCAGGCAGATCAGCCGGAGTCGTTAGGTAGCCGTGAATCGTTAGGCCATCTCTGGCGCTATAGGAGACGGGCTGCATTGAAGCCAGCGTCAGGTCTTCTAAAATCGGCTGGTTGCTGAACAGCAGCTCGGTGGTCTGAGTCGCTCGCTCGTAGCGGTAGTAGTAGACTGGCCCATCGTCGGTCGTGTAGGCCACCAGCCAAACATCGTCAGCTAGCGTGCGGCTGTTGATGCCAAATTCGCCGGGACGTAGTTTGGCCAGCGCCTCAAAGTCAGGTGCAATGCTGGAGTCGAGAATTTGCCAGCTCAGCTTGTCGCGGTAAAAGGCGACAGCTTGCAGCTTGCGGCTCGTGGGATGCGTCATCACGCCGCCCAGGTCATACTGCTCATCTGCGGCGATTACGGTTTCCTGTCGCGTCTTTAAGTCTAGCGCCAGCAGCCGTTGGGCATTCGCGTCATGGCTTCCCACAATGTAGAGCGTCTGACCATCTGCCGAGAAGCTGACTGGATAGCCCTCGTCATCTGGCCCCCAGTGGCGCAATAGCTCCCAGTCCGCTTCCACTGTCTCTCGATAGAGCAGATCGGAGCCGCCGTCAGGCGTGGCAGCCACCGCCACCCGAACGCGAAACTCTGGATCGACCAGCCAGCTCATGATATTGCCGGGATTGGCCGTATCAAACTCAATCGTACCGTCGCTCAGCTTCACTCGATAGACATCGAAGACCTGCGGATCTTTCTGGTTCATGCCAACCAAAAACTGATCGGGATAATCGGGGTCTAGCTCAATCGGGTCGGCTTTCACCCCCTCAAACGGAGTTAGATCGCGGACGCTGTTGCTGTGGATATTGACCGCATAGCAGTGGAAATTTTCGTCGCCGTCAGCATCCTGCATGTAGATCAGGTGCTGAGCATCGTAAGTCCAAAAGTAAGCGCGAATCCCTCGCTTGGCATCTGCCGTCAGCTGGCGATCGCCCTCTGGCGTTTTCAGCCAGACCTGAAGCACGTTTTTACTGTCTGGGGCAATGAAGGCTAGATGCTGCCCGTCGGGGGAAAGCTGCGGACGAGCGCGTTCGGGGTTGCCAAACAGCGTGGCGCGGGGAATCAGCGGCAGACGGGTTGAGGTAGTTGATTGGCTCGGCATAGGGCTGTGAATTTAGTTCGCTATGAGACACTTTCATAGGCTAACAAGTTCACAGACCTTTTCGCGACTGAGTTCGCGGCTAAGCTGAGGTTGCCAATTCAAGTCTGAACTGCACCACTCCCTAAATGGCTCCAGAATACCTCAGGGGAAGTTCGATAGCCTTAACGCTTTCGCTCGCTGATTGATCAACTTCACTGCCTTGTCTACTTCCTTTTGGCTCACTTCCCTAAAATCGGTTTCCTTGGGCAAAAATTGCCTCAACAATTCATTCGGATGCTCATTCAATCCGCTCTCCCATGAACAATAGAGATTGGCATAGCAACAGCTCGCATCTAATATCCGCGCTAATGCTTCATGCCTGCTAAATTCTTTCCCATTGTCAAACGTTATTGTTTCTACCTGATTGTCTCTACCTTTTCTTTCCCGATTGCTTTGATTTCTTAAGTTGAGCAGATTTTCGAGGCGAGCTAGAAGATGCATCCTACTTCCAGCGCCAGCGATATTGCGTCAACAGAATACTCACCAGCATACAGAGCAGCGAAGCCGAAACAATCACGTCGGCCAAATAGCTGGGCAGGTTGGCGGCGCGTCCCATTGCGTCTGCCCCGACGTAGATTGCCGCCACAAATACCGATGCGGCTAATACGCCCAGCGGGTGCAGCTTCGCCAGCATTGCCACAATGATCCCGGTGTAGCCAAATCCTGGCGACAGGTCGATGCTGAGGTAGCCTTTGAGTCCGGCGACTTCGCTGACCCCGCCCATCCCAGCCAGTCCACCGCTGAGCAGTGCAGTCGCCAGAATCACGCGATTCACCGGAATTCCAGCAAAGCGAGCCGCCTGTGGGTTGAAGCCGATTGCTCGCATTCGGTAACAACAAGGTCAGGCTCACGATTAGTAATGAGTACGTAGAGTGTATTACCAAATCTGGTCAAATCGCCTTGCCAGGTTGCGGCGTATCGTGAGGCGCATTCTATGGGTTTGACCAATATCTGGGGTTGGCAGTCTGAGGAGTTTTATCTAGCTGGCGCTGCCGAGGAAGTGACCGAATCAGCAGCGCCAACGCATTTTGATTTATCGAATCAGCACGCTCATGTATTTGCCCTGAGCGGGTGCAGGAATCATGGGCGAAAACTGGCTGCGGTCGGTAATCATCTGCCGCACGTACATTTCGCTGATGATGTGGTTGACCTGCTCACGGGTTCCGACAATCCAAATCTGTGCCTGCTCGCCAAGCGGCTCTCTCAGACATTCGTTAAACTCTGTAGACATGATATTTACCTCAATTTTGGGTTACTGGGTTTGAAAGCCTAAGGCGTTGAGTCACCTGACCACATGCGTGAACGAAGCGAGCGCGATGTAAAATCGACTCAGCCTTGCTTCCCGTGGCTATCGGGGAGTCGGGTCAGCTGGCTAGCGGTGGTGCAAACACTTCTAGTCAGCGACGCCTTAAGCTTTTGCGTGTCCTGACTGCTTCACGCAATCAGTTGGAAAATCATAAGCCGAAACCCGGCTTTGCACAAGTAGGGATGAGAGAAATTTTACGTTTGGTGAGCTTTGGCTGAGCAGGCAGCCCATTTGCAGCGATCTTGCTTCTGAGACAGAGGGCAGTCTACCTTTAGCTTCACCTGTAACGATATGCGGAAAACTTCTGCCTAACGGGGCAAGGAAGCGTATTATACGGAAAGATTCTGCCTAAGTGGCGAATCTGGGGTGTTATGCCGACTCATTCTGCCTATTCAGCTACTGCGGGATCTTAGGCGGAAACTTTCAGTCTATTATATAGTTAGGGGGCTTAAAGATTCTATTGAGACAGTAGCCTTGAACACATCTGTAGGATTTGAAAGATACTTACTCAGGAGCCGTTGTGGAACGATACCTCAATAATTAAGCCCTCTTATACAAGGCAAGGAATTGGTGCAGTCAAGTTTAAATATTCAGTCCATAATATGAATGTGTGTTTTGAGAAATTATTACCATGACAGGGATGGAGCCATTTGTTGAGCCAATAGCAGGTGGTCTTGTTGGAATTGTTTTCGATATAGCTGCTAAAGTTGGCGGAGGGGTTGCTGAGGTAATCAGCGATCGTCGTCAAGCTGCACAAGCATTAAAACGGTACGCGGAAAAATATTTGGCTCGCTATGGCACGTTAAAGCTTTTGGGGATGCAAAAACCAATTAAGCTAGAAGAAATTTATACTAAGGTAAGATTTTTAGATGAGTTGAGTATTCGGCAGTTTACTTCCCTTGAAGCATTAGAGCGAACTTATCGTGAGGGACAAAAACGCCGATTTCAAGTTCAAAAGTCTACATTTGATGGTTTTAGTGTTGCCAATGAAAATCAATACCTTATGGTATTGGGTAGCCCTGGAGCAGGTAAATCAGTATATTTGAGGCGAATTGGTGTGGAAGCCTTGAAAGCTGATTCGGGCGGATACCAGCATCGCTGTATCCCAGTAATGCTAGAGCTAAAACGCTTTAACTCAGGTAAAGTTGATTTCATTCAAACTATAGCCGATGAATTCTCTAGCTTTGGATTTCCTTCCTCCCCAGACTTTGCCGTTAGAGCTTTGGAACAGGGCAAGTTATTAGTATTGCTTGATGGTTTAGATGAAGTTCCTAGACCAAACTTCAATTCTGTTGTTGACTCAATTCAAAATTTTGTTAATCAATACGATCAAAACCGTTATATTGCCTCTTGTCGTATTGCTTCTCATCGAAGTACTTGGACAAGATTTCGCGATATCACTATCGCAGATTTCGATGATGACCAAATCTACCAATTTATCCGAAATTGGTTTTCCTCTGAGCTTGATCGACAAACAAAAACTGCAGAACGCTTTTGGGAAAATCTCAATGGCCCTAAAAACGCCGCTGCAAAAGAACTAGCGCAAAAGCCATTAATACTTACGTTTCTCTGTTTGGTTTATGATCGCACTCAAAATCTTCCTAATAACAGAGCAATCCTTTATCGCAAGGCTCTAGACATTTTGTTGGAAGAGTGGGCAGCCGAGAAACGTATATTGCACAATCAAATTTATCAAGGACTAAACGTTGATTTAGAAAAAGTGTTACTTTCAGAAATTGCATATAATGGATTCGTTAAAAATCAAGTTTTCTTTACCGAGCAAGAGCTAGTCAATCAAATTAAGTCGTTTTTAGCAGACACAGTTGACAAGCCAGCTTATTTAGATGGTAGGGCAGTTCTAAACGCAATTTCTGAACAACAGGGAGTTTTAATAGAACGAGCAGAGGGTATCTACTCATTTTCGGATTTAACCTTTCAAGAATACTTAACTGCTCAGTGCATTGGTGATGATTCTGAGCGACTTAGGATTTTAGTTGAGAATTACTTGACTGACCAGCGTTGGAGAGAAGTTTTTTTGTGCGTTTCTGGTTTAGTCCGTTCGGCTGACAAATTACTTGACCTGGTAAGTTCGTCAACTCAAAAATATATTTACACCTCAAAGCTAAAATCTTTATTCATGTGGGCAGATCAAGTAACTAGTAGAACAGAGAGTGATCCTCTCCTGCCCGCGAGGAGGGTAGTAGCTCTGTTCCTTGCTCTTGCTCTTGCTCATGCTATAAATCCTGCATTTGAACTTTCCTTAGCTATTTCTTTAAGTCTTGATCTTATCAAATCCTTAAAGCTAGATTTAGATTTAAGTGTACTTTTAGCTTGCTCAATTGACCTCGATTTCAGTCCTGATTTATATCTTGAGCTTGAAAAAACAAAGATCTTTAGTGGTATTGATTCTGTTTCATTGATTGCAAGACTAAAAGGGCTTCAAGCGAGAGTCCCTGACAGCAGCCAGCCTGATCAAATACAGCAAGCTTTTGCAACACGTATTTATCAAACTTGGTTAGATGCACTTCGACTTCAGCGAGATTGGATTGAATTATCTTTTGAAGAAACAGAGGCATTGACTAATTATTTGTATGCCTGTGAATTGATGGTTGAGTGTAAGGAAGCAGCAGTGAGACTTTCAGAAAAGGTTTGGAAAGGTATTGAAAAACAGATAATCGCCGTTAAACCAACAGATATCACCTAACATAAGCTCAGAGGTGGACGGAGTCAAGTAGGGGTTGAAATCTTGCTGTTCATCAACTCCCGCTCTCATTAACTGCTCAAGTCAACTTACCTTGTCATAGTCATAGAAAGAAAGTTATTCTTATCTATATTCTCTTTTTTAACTAAATTTAGTAACTGCATACTCTTCGTTTACTGCTTGTTGTCTATAGTCTTCGCGATTGGTGAGAACCCTTGCGCTCTAGTGCCGCTACATATTTCGCTTCATCATATAGCTCTCCCTTCTGCCAGCAGCGAAACAAAATCCGTATCCACTTAAACGCTAGCGCTCGCATCGCCGCTGGATGGCTATTCCCCTTATCCCGCT
>JAHHHV010000039.1 GCA_019359155.1 Pegethrix bostrychoides GSE-TBD4-15B | reverse complement strand
GGTCGGCAAAGGCTTCGACGATAGCAAGTTGAGGCATCGAGGTCAGGGTTTGAGAGATGGCCTAACTACCATATCAGTTTCACAATTGGAATGAAATAGCCCTGGACGTAGTACAGGCAAGTAAACGTGCCTACTGTATTATAGCAATCCGTTGTGAATCGTGAGATTGCTTCTCAAGCAGAGTAAGGCTTTCGATTTGAGGGCTGCTCATAAATCAGATCGGATTGCTATAGATAGAGCTTTTAATAGATAATAACCTTCAAGCCAGGAGTCGGGTAGAGTTCTTTCAGATATTTATACGATCTTCTGATAGTCAGAATTTCACGCGCTGGCGAACCTGTGCTGAATCGGGAAAGCAGAGTTGTCAGAAGTCCGCTAGGTGCCAAAAGCTCAGCCCATGCAAACATTCTCTAATTTCCACTTGCGCTAAGCCAGAGTTTCGGTTTATGATTTTCCAACTGATTGCGTGAAGCAGTCAGGACAGGTGAAAGCTTAAGGCGTCGCTGACTAGAAGTGCTTGCAACACCGCTAGCCAGCTGACCTGACTCCCCGTTCAGACCGGGAAGCAAGGCTGAGTCGATTTTACATCGCGCTCGCTTCGTTCACGCATGTGGTTAGGTGGCTCAACGCCTTAGGCTTTCAAACTAACAACCAAAAATACGAGGAAAATATCATGTCTACAGAGTTCAACGAACGTCTGAGCGATTCGCTTGGCCATCAGGCGCAGATTTGGATCGTTGGCACAAGAGAGCAGGTGAACCATATCATCAGCGAAATGTACGTCAAAGAGATGATCACCGACCGCAGCCAGTTTTCGCCCATGATTCCTGCACCCGCGCAGGGCAAATTTATGAGCGTCCTGCTCAGATAGCAACCGCCAGCCATCTCCTGCTCCAGTCTTCAGACACCCATCTTCAGATTGGGGCAGGACACAAACCATGTCCACAGCCAGCCCCACCCGGCAGCGCCAAACTCAGAAACTCAGAGAGCGGCATGGAGTGAGGTACATTTATAGTCAAGTGATGGGGAGTCAAGCTAATGCTGAACTGGGGCGAATCGCGTGGCCAATAGCTGGTGGGAAATACAGGTTGCCTGTGAGCCAATTGCCGAAGACATGGTGCATTGGCGGCTCGAAGACTTTGGCTGTCGGGGCAGCTCCAGTCAGGCCAAAGACTATGGCTGTCTAGTCAGCGCCTATCTACCGCAGATCAAAGCCCAGCAGCTCGACCTGGCGGCACTAGCGCTGCGGCTGAAGCAAGATGCCCTCTGCACCGAAATTGCCCTGCCCATTGTGCAGTGGCACCTCATCGACGAAGAAGACTGGTCAAGCAGTTGGAAAGAGCATTGGCACCCGCAGGAAATTGGCGACAGGTTTTTGATCAACCCTGCCTGGATCGCGCCACCCGAAACCACAGACCGGCTGATCATCAAGCTCGATCCCGGCGTGGCTTTTGGCACAGGCGCACATGCCACCACCCAGCTCTGCCTAGAATCGCTTGAAATGCGGCTGGGCGAATCTGCCGAAAGCGCCGCTGAAATCACGGTGGCCGATATCGGCTGCGGCTCCGGCATTCTCTCAGTTGGCGCGCTGATGCTGGGAGCCAAAAAAGCCTACGCCGTCGATACCGATCCGCTAGCCGTCAAAGCCGCCGCCGAAAACCGCGAGATGAACCTGATCGACCCCGATCGCCTGCTGGTCGCCGAGGGCAGCATTGAGCGGCTCAAAGAGCTAATCGACAGTCCAGTAGACGGCATTCTCTGCAACATTCTCGCCGAGGTAATCATCGATCTAATTCCCGGCATGAGCGAGCTAGCCAAGCCGACTGCCTGGGGCATCCTCAGCGGCATTTTGCTGGAGCAGGTGAAGCCAATTGCTGACCGACTTGAGCAGCACGGCTGGACAGTCGCCACGCTCTGGCGGCGGCAAGACTGGTGCTGTTTAAACATTCGGCGGGTTTGAATCAAGGCAGTCGCGGCATGAGCTTTCTCTATCAGCGCACCATTCGCCTCCAAGACACCGATGCCGCCGGAGTCGTCTATTTCGCCAACCTGCTCTCAATCTGCCACGAAGCCTACGAAGCCTCGCTTGCCGCTGCCGGAATCGACCTGACCGCCTTTTTCGGTGGCCAGCTGGCCATCCCCATCGTCCATGCCGAAATTGATTATTTTCAGCCCCTGTTCTGTGGCGAAACCTACCAGGTGGCGGTGATGCCAACAGCGCTGGGCAATCAGCTCTCCCGGCCCAGAGACAAATTCAAACTCCAGTATGACCTGCACCAAGCCGAGCAGCTCGTGAGCCGCGCCAGCACCGTTCACCTCTGCATTGATGTCGCTAGCCGCAGCCGCCAGCCCTTGCCGCCAGAGATTCAGCAGTGGCTTGATCCCATCAATTCCTGACATTCAATCCCTAACATTTCGGCCTGTTCCGCCGGGTTAGGTTGAAGAGAACAGGACAAACGGTTTATGATCATCAGCCTAGAGGGTGCTACATCCATTACCTTTTAGAATTTGAGCTTGATTAAAATAGATCCCATTAGATTCCATCACCGCCCTTTTGGAGAAATAAGCCGTGAGTCCAGAAACCCTGCTGCAAAAGCCCGCCGTTCAGCCGCCGCAATTGACAACGTCGGATTTTGATCAGTACGTCATGTCCACCTACGCCCGCTACCCAATTACGCTGGAGCGGGGGGCAGGCTGTCGGGTCTGGGACAACGAAGGCCGCGAATATCTCGACTTTGTGGCCGGGATTGCCACCTGCACGCTGGGTCACGCCCATCCAGTGATGGTCGATGCCGTAACCGCGCAAATCCAAAAGCTGCACCATATCTCCAATCTCTACTACAGCCAGCAGCAGGGCGAACTCGCTCAGTGGCTGGTCGAGCATTCCTGCGCCGATAAGGCGTTTTTCTGTAACTCTGGTGCGGAAGCCAACGAGGGCGCAATCAAGCTGGCTCGCAAATACGCCCACACAGTCTTAGGGATCAACTCCCCCACAATCATCACCGCCCACGCCAGCTTTCACGGCAGAACGCTGGCCACGATCACCGCTACCGGCCAGCCCAAATACCAGAAAAACTTTGACCCGCTCATGCCGGGATTCTACTACGTGCCCTATAACGACATTGTGGCGCTAGAAGAAGCCATCAACATGCTGGACGCAGGCGAGCGGCAGGTGGCGGCGATCATGCTGGAAGCCCTACAGGGCGAAGGCGGCGTGCGCCCCGGCGAGCAAGCCTACTTCCAGCGCATCCGCGAAATCTGCGACCAAAAAGGCATCCTGCTCATCCTCGACGAAGTGCAGGTCGGCATGGGTCGCAGCGGCCAATACTGGGGCTATGAAACCCTCGGCATCGAACCCGATATCTTCACCTCGGCCAAAGGCTTGGGCGGCGGCATCCCCATTGGCGCGATGCTCTGCAAGTCAAGCTGCGATATTTTCCAGCCTGGAGATCACGCCAGCACCTTTGGCGGTAACCCGTTTGCCTGCGGCGTGGCGCTGGCCGTCTGCCGCACCCTGGAGCAAGAAAACCTGCTGGCCAATGTCCGCGAGCGCGGCGCACAGCTCAAAGCCGGACTCAACGCCGTCGCGCATAAATATCCCGGCGTGGTGGCCGAAGTGCGCGGCTGGGGCTTAATCATCGGGCTGGTGCTCAATCCTGACAGCGAGCTGGTCTCTAGCGCCGTCGTCAAAGCGGCCAGTGAGCAAGGTCTACTGCTGGTTCCGGCAGGGCCAAAGGTGATCCGGTTTGTGCCGCCGCTGATTGTCAGCCCTGAAGAAATCGCACAGGCGGTGGCGGTGATTGACCGAGCGCTGGCTGCGGTTGCGGCTGCGTAAGCTTCTCAGTCTCACGCCTAAATTGCCTCAGAAATCGGTGTCGGCAGACCATCAATGCTGACCCGATTTTTTTCGTACCAGTAGTCTTGCAGCCCCGACTCGCCTTTCTTTTGCGCCCAGTGAATGATTTCATCCCGGTCGCTCTGATGCTCGTACAGCGGCACGCCCGTCCCGCAGGAACTCTGCACCCGGTCGATTTCGGCCACCACAATCTGCCGCGCCCCTGGAATTTCGGGAAATAGACCTGAGAGCACCAGCCATTCAGCATCGTCCGGCAGCACCGTTCGCCCCTGCCCGTACAGCCGCAAAATTAATGGCGCGCCCGCAAAGGCGCAAAACATCAGCGTGATCCGGCCATTTTCTTGCAGATGTGCCGAAGTCTCGTTGCCGCTGCCGGTCAGATCCAGATAGGCCACCCGATGCGGCGAGAGGATGCGAAAGCTGTCGAGTCCTTTGGGCGAGAGGTTGACATGGCCGCTGGGGCTGAGCGGAGCCGTCGCCACAAAAAAGATCTGCTGTGCGGCAATAAAATCCTGAAGTGCGTCGGTAATTTGGTCGTAAAGTTTGGCCATTTTTAGCCTCTATGTTCGGCCTCTATAGTTTGGCCTCTATGTTCGGCATCTCGATCAATACCTGCGACCATTCTAAATCTTCAGGGCGAACAACCGATACAGGAGGCGGGCTGTCGCCAGAGATAGCGCCAGAGATAGCGCCAGTCTAGACAAGCAGAGCGGCCAAGTCCAGGATCAGCCAAGCAGACTATACTGACGGTTGTTCACAGGCAATTGTTCACAGGCAATTGTTAAATCAGCCGCTTTCTCGCTATACCAGTGCTAGGCCGATTTACCGCTCGCTATTGGCTTTCCCACGCTATGACTGCCCAACCTAAACTGCTGCTGATCGACGGTCACTCTCTGGCTTTCCGCTCCTACTTCGCCCATGCCAAAGGGCGAGACGGCGGGCTACGCACCTCTACCGGCATCCCCACCAGCGTCACCTACGGCTTTACCAAATCGCTGCTCGACACCCTAGAGGCCGAAAAGCCCGAATATGTGGTGATTGCCTTTGACATGGCCGAACCGACTTTCCGGCACGAAGCCGACGACAGCTACAAGGCCGGTCGCCCCGAAGCCCCCGAAGACTTTTACCCTGATCTGCAAAACCTTCAGGAACTGCTGGAAGCGCTGAATATCCCCATCGTCACGGCAGCAGGCTACGAAGCCGACGACGTGATTGGCACACTGGCAAGGCGCGGCGCGGCGGCAGGGCTGCGCGTCAAGGTGCTCTCCGGCGACCGCGACCTGTTTCAGCTGATCGACCCCGCCGAGCAGACCACCGTACTCTATCTCAGCAACAGCTTTGGCCGAGGCACGCCGCCGCCCAAGGAGTTTGGCTGGCAGCAAGTCCGCGACAAGATGGGCGTGCTGCCCTCGCAGGTCGTTGACTTCAAAGCGCTCTGCGGCGACCCGTCTGACAATATTCCAGGCGTGAAGGGAATTGGCGAAAAAACCGCCGTCAATCTGCTCAGCACCTATGGCTCGCTGGAGGAGGTCTATACCAAGCTAGACGAGATCAAAGGCGCAGTGCAGCAAAAGCTGGAGTCCGGGCGAGATGAGGCGCGGCGTTCGCAGTATATGGCGCAGATTCATCTGGATGTACCGCTAGATACCACCGTCGAGAACTGCAAGCTGAAGGGATTTGATAACGCCAAGCTAGTGCCGCTGCTGGAGAAGTTTGAGTTTCGCTCGCTCTTGGGCAGGATCAACCAGATTCAGCAGGCGCTAGGGGGAGAAGTCTCGCCGGAAATTGCCGCCCAGCTGGCCGAGAAAATGGCCGAGAAAGCGGCGGCTAAAGCTCAGCCCCGCCGCAGCGCCGACTATGACGACGACATTTGGTTTTTTAGCGCCGAAGAAACCGCCAATAGCGAGCGACTCACCGCTGCCGCCATCCAACCGCAGATTATTGACACGCCTGCCAAACTGAACAAGCTGGTGCAGCATCTACTCACCTGCACCGCTGCCGAAACGCCCGTCGCCTGGGACACCGAGACGACCTCTGTCGATCCGCTTCAGGCTGAGCTGGTGGGGATTGGCTGCTGCTGGGGCGCGGAATTAGAGGCGCTGGCCTATATTCCAACAGGGCATCGGCTGGGCGGCAACCTGGATAAAGCGACGGTGCTGGAGGCGCTACGCCCGATTTTGGAAGACGCGCAGTATCCGAAGGTCTTGCAAAACGCCAAGTATGACCGACTGGTGCTGCGGCATCAGGGGATTGCTCTGGCGGGCGTCGTGTTTGACACCATGCTGGCGAGCTATGTGATCAACCCGGAGCAGAAACATAGCCTCAGCGAGCTGGGGTTGCGCTACCTGGAACTGCTCTCAGATAGCTACAGCGATCTGGTACCCAAGGGCAAGAGCATTGCCGATTTGGAGGTTGCGCCCGTGGCGCTCTACTGCGGCATGGACGTGCATCTGACGTTTCGACTGGTGCCAATCCTGCGCGCCGAGCTAGCCCAGTTTCCCGATTTACTGCGCCTGCTACTGGACATTGAGCTGCCCCTAGAGCCAGTCTTGGCCGAGATGGAGAACCACGGCATCCGCATTGACCAAGACTATTTGGCCAACTTTTCCAAGACGCTGGAGCAGGATCTGTTGCGGATTGAGCAAGGAGCCTACGAGTCGGCGGGCGCTCAGTTTAGTCTCGGTTCGCCTAAGCAGCTGAGCGAGCTGCTGTTTGAAAAGCTGGGGCTAGAGCGTAAGAAGTCGCGCCGGACTAAGACAGGCTATTCGACCGATGCCGCGACGCTGGAGAAGCTGCAAGGTGATCATCCAGTCGTGGATGCAATTATCGAGTATCGGACGCTCTCCAAGCTGAAGTCTACCTATGTGGATGCACTGCCCGCGCTGGTGCTGCCGCAGACTGGGCGCGTTCACACTGATTTTAACCAGGCCGTTACTTCCACCGGACGACTCTCTTCCTCAAATCCTAACCTGCAAAATATCCCAATTCGCACCGCCTTCAGTCGCCAAATTCGCGCTGCCTTCATCCCGGAACCGGGCTGGCTGATGGTCGCCGCCGACTATTCCCAAATCGAGCTGCGGATCTTAGCGCATCTGAGCCAGGAGCCCATCCTGCTGGAAACTTACCGCGAAGGGCGTGATATCCACACGCTCACAGCCCAGCTTTTGTTTGAAAAAGATCAGGTCACGTCTGAAGAGCGCCGTCTAGCCAAAGTCATTAATTTCGGCGTTATTTACGGCATGGGCGCACAGCGATTTGCGCGTGAGTCGGGCTTTAAGCTCTCTGACTCCAAAATATTCATCGAACGATTCAACCAAAAATACTCGCAGGTGTTTGAATATCTGCAACAAATGCAGCGCGAGGCAATCGCCCAGGGCTACGTCACCACCATCAAAGGTCGTCGCCGCTACTTCAACTTTGCCAGTGACAGCCTCAAGCAGCTGCGAGGCCACGAGCCGGACAGCATCAACCTCGATAAAATTAAGCTGCGCGACCAGTATGATGCACAGCTGTTACGGGCTTCAGCCAACGCGCCCATTCAGGGATCAAGTGCCGATATTATTAAGATTGCGATGGTGCAGATCCCCGAAATCCTGAAGCCGTATCGGGCCAATCTGCTGCTGCAAGTGCATGATGAACTGGTGTTTGAAGTGCATCCTGACGACTGGCTGGAGCTTCAGCCGCTAATTAAATCCACGATGGAGTCGGCAGTTGCGCTCAGCGTGCCGCTCGTGGTGGAAGTACGCTCTGGCAACAACTGGATGGAGGCAAAGTAGAAGCAACGGCGGCCTAGATTTGCCCCATCAACGGCTCTCAATCCGTCAAGCTATATCCTCCCTGCTGGATGTAGGGATACCAGTGAGTCTCAACTTTGGCAATAGTCTCAGCATCGAGCGCGTAGTGGTTTTGGCGATAGTCTTGTAGCTCCGCCAGATAGCGTTCAAAGCGAGGACGGGCAACCTGAAAATCGGGGAGTTCTAGCTGTTCAAACAGGGTTTTAAGCTGATGTATGGGATTGGCTTGCAGATCTTCAAAGCGCAGCTCGGCAAACTGATGGGGCGGCAGATCGGCGCTGTCGGTTTTGAGCGCCTGAAGCAGATAGGGATAGCTTTCCAAGATCAGCGGCTCAATCGGCAAATCACCTGGCAAATTCCCGTAGGATTGCAGAGCCAGCTCTGGCAGCAGCCGGGTGAAATAATGGCGAGCGGATAGAAAGACCCGATAGGGATTGCGATAGATATGGATAAACTTCGCCGTCGGCCAAAGCTGCCGCAGGTGACGAACATAGCCCGTGTAGACCGGATTTTTGACCAGCAGCGTTCGCTGGCCTTGGTGGATCGAGACTTTCCGCAGCAGGTAGCAATGCAAGCGTCGCCACTGCTCTAGATCGGCCTCGTTCCCCGCTTGAAAGACATCCCGCCGGAAGTAAGCCTCAAACTGTTTGGGAAAGTACAGCCCGTGATAGTAAGACTCTGCGCCCATCGTCGCCAGGGGAATCGAATCTTCTTGGGGAGAGCTAGGCGTAACCGCCACATTGTCAACATAGCGATCTTGGGGCAGGGCTTGCTCCAGCAGCGGCTCTAAGGCTCGCACAATTCCCAAAATATCCCAGGGTAGCCCCGTTGCCAGCGGCGTAATGTAGCCGAACTGCTGCGCCTGCGCCATGAGATTATGCAGGTGGGTTGTGCCGGAGCGCCAGTATCCCACAATAAAAATTGGGGCAGGCATGGGAGCAGCCTGCCGTTGAGATCGGTCAAACAGAATGCGCTCTGCGGTTGAGAACGGCCAGCGAGCCAGCGCTACCGCTAAAGCTAGCGCCACTTGAGGACAGCGATTCAGGGCAACTGGCTGATTGGCCAGCAGCAGCTTCAGGAGACTGTCAAGATTACTGCCGCAGAGCGGATGGAAGAGACTCGCCATCGTTGTGCCTATCGCACTCCAGCCCGATTGCGGATCGCCTGAGTCGCCAGCGTTTTACCGAAATCCCAGGCAGCACCCGGCACCCGATGCGCGTCGGCCACCACATCCGTCACGGCTTCCACAATCCAATGGCGGTCAGCTTCCGTCAAGATCAGCGGCGGCATAAACTTCACCACGTTCAGGCCATGGCCCGCCACCTGAGACAAAATGCGGTGGCGCGTCAGCAAGGGCACAGTAATGATCTGGGAAAATAGCCCCCGGTTGGCGGTCTCCAGCATCTTCCAGGGCAGCTTCAGCGCCATGCTCTTCGGCTCTCCAAACTCCAGCGCCATGATCATGCCCAGCCCGCGCACTGCCTTGAGATATTCATACTGATGCACCAGCGGCTGCAAATCCGCCAATAGCTGCCGCCCCATCTCGGCAGCATGGTCAATCCAACCCTCGGTTTCTAGAACTTCCAGCGTGGCAAGTCCGGCAGCCATCGCCAGATTGTTCTTGCCGAAGGTGCTGCCGTGAACCACCGCCCGATCCATCCGGCTGAACACCTTGTCAAAGATCCAGGGACGACAAGCCACCGCCCCAATCGGCACCAGTCCGCCCGACAGCGCTTTGGCCATACAGAGCAGGTCAGGCTCTACGCCAAAATGCTCAACCGCCCACCATTTGCCCGTACGCCCCAGTCCCGTCTGCACCTCATCCGCAATCAGCAGGCTGCCGTACCGACGACAAAGCGCTGCCGCCCCCGGCAAATAGTCAGCCGCAGGAATCCAGACCCCGTGCCCCTGAATGGGCTCTGTGATAAAAGCCGCCACATCCTGACGCGCCAGGGCTTGCTCTAGCGCCGCCAAATCGCCAAAGGGCACTTCTACAAACTCTGGCAAAAAGGGGCCGAATCCAGATCTAAAATGCGGATCTCCGGTGGCCGACAGCGCGCCCAAAGTCAGCCCGTGGTAGCCGCCTTGGCAATAGACAATCTTGGCGCGGCCTGTGGCACAGCGGCTAAATTTGATCGCCGCTTCGACGCTCTCGGTGCCAGAGTTGGCGAAGAAAATTCGATCCAGTCCGGGCGGGGTGATTTTTTGCAGCCGCTCTGCCAATAGCCCAGAGAGCAGCGACGCATCCAGCTGAACCAAGTTGGGCAATTCAGCCGCCAAAACATCCTGCAAAGCCTGGACTATCACCGGATGGTTGCGCCCCAAGGCAAACACGCCAAAGCCGCTGAGCAAGTCCAGATAGCGGTCGCCCCGCTCATCAAACAGGTAAGCCCCCTGCGCCTTGACATAGTGGCGATCAAAGCCAATCGTCTTGAGAACGCTCACCATCTGGGGGTTGAGATACTGCTCATGTAGGGCAAAGTTCTCTTGCTGTCGCTGTTCAATTAGATCCAGAATATTCATCTTGGCCTTAATCAGGAGCTTTGCCGCTGGACAGCTTTGATGGTAACAGGCGCATCGGAATATAGAAAGGTCGCCCTAAAGTTTGACTTAGAGTTTGACTTATCGCGTCGAGGGCGCTTCGAGCCAGTCCAAGGCGGTATTGATCTAAACTCGGCAGAGACAGGTGATGCTCTGAGCTAGCATTTTTGTGATACAACCTGATATTTCTGGGTGAGCAGAACAGCAGGCAATAGAGAATGACCCCATGAATTTGATCCTGTTTTTGCTGCATACCTCCCGGTCAGCCGTAGCGATTGCGCTGGCGACTGGTTTAGTCAGCGGAGGCTGTAGCGCAGGTCTAATCGCCTTAATCAGCTTCACAATGGCTCAGGATGCAGCGCCTCCGGCAATCCTAGCCGCGGCTTTTGTAGGGTTGGGCGGCTTGGCTTTAACGATGTCGATGATCTCTCGCATTTTGCTGGTGCGATTTTCTCAGCAGGCTGTGTTCGCGCTACAGCTGCACCTGAGTCGTCAGATTTTAGCAGCCGAACTAAAATCGCTAGAAACCCTGGGCTTGCCGAGGCTGCTGGTCATCCTCACCGAAGATATTCAGGCCATTGCCACAGCTGCCGGCATCTTGCCCGTGCTGCTGATCAACATTGTGAGTTCACTCGGATGCATGATCTATATCTGCTGGCTGTCCTGGCAGGTGATGGGGCTGGTCTTGCTGATCACGCTCGCTGCATCGATTAGCTGCCGCTGGTTTTTGGTTGCAGGGCGGCGCTGGCTGACTCTAGCTCGCGACCAGCAAGATCGGCTCTTCCAGCATTTTCGCAGCTTGATTGAGGGGATCAAGGAGCTGAAGCTGCATCAAGATGGCGCGCAGGACTTTTTCGACCTTGACTTGGCGCAGACAGCCGCTCAGGTGAAAACCTACAGCAGGCGCGGGCTGAGCCTGTTTGCCATACTCGATAGCTGGGGCAAATTTATCTACTTTTTTGCCATCGGGCTAGTGCTATTTGTGCTGCCTCATTGGATTGCCATCAGACCTGAAACTCGCTTTGCCTATGTCTTGACGTTTACTTTTCTGCTAGGGCCAATGGAGAATCTGGTCAGTAAGCTGCCGCTGCTCGGTCAAGCGGGCATTGCGCTCGATAAGCTGAAAGCTCTGGGTCTTGGCCTGAATCATCCGGCGGCAACCGGCGCTTTCCTGACTCACAGCCCGACTCACAGCCCGACTCACAGCCCCACCCATCGCTGGCGCTGCTTGGAGCTTCAGGGCGTGACACATGCCTATCGTACTGAGCAGGGAGAGCAGGAGTTTATCCTGGGGCCGATTGACCTGACGGTGCATCCCGGCGAGCTGATTTTTATCATCGGCGGCAACGGCAGCGGTAAATCGACACTGGCCAAATTAATTACGGGTCTCTATTCTCCGCAATCTGGCAGCATCTGGCTGGACGATCAGCTGATTGTCTCGGCCAATCAGGCTTGGTATCGTCAGCATTTCGCGGCTGTATTCGCCGACTTCTATTTATTTGATCGACTGCTGGGATTGGGCAGTTGCGATCAGTCTGCAATCGCTCAAGCGTATTTAGAGAAGCTTCAGCTCAGCCACAAAGTCAAGCTTGATCAGGGCAGGTTTTCGACGACAGATCTTTCTCAGGGGCAACGCCAGCGACTGACCCTGCTGAGTGCCTATCTAGAAGATCGCCCGATTTACCTGTTTGACGAATGGGCAGCCAATCAAGATCCGGTCTTTAAGCAGATCTTCTACAGCCAGATTTTGCCCGATTTAAAGGCTCAAGGGAAAGCAATTTTTGTGATCAGCCATGACGATCGCTACTTTCACTTCGCAGACCGGATCATCAAGCTCAACTACGGTCAGATTGAGTCTGATCAGCCTGCACCGTCTGCTGGCAGCATCTAGAGCAACTCCCCCTGCCTGACTTTCCCTGCCTGACTTTGCCGATCCGACCTGACTCACAGCACTTGATCTACAGCACTTGATCTGTAGCGTCTGCTGCGGCATTGTTTGATAATGGTTTGATTCTAGTATCACTTTGATTTTCCTACCCCTAGAGGTTCTATCCCTATGAAGTTCCGCACCCTGCTGGCTCGGTTTAGAGGCAGGCTGTCCTCCCAATCTCAGGTTCGGTTGGCAGGTGCAGCGGCTGGTCGGCGGCTGATCAGCAACCCGGTCGAGGCGACCGAACTCCAGCGACTGCGGCTAGATCTGCTGGAAGAATCCCAGATGGACTTTACCTATCTGGTTTTAATTGTCGGCTCTTGCATCATCGCCACACTCGGCCTGCTCTCCAATAGCGTTGCCGTAATCATTGGAGCCATGCTGGTTGCGCCCCTGATGCTGCCTATCCGGGGAATGGCCTTTGGCGCTCTCGGAGCCGATATCCCGCTGTTTCGGCAAGGGCTGATTTCGGTGCTGGTCGGGACGCTGATCGCGTTTGGGCTGTCCTGGTTTTTGGGCGTAGTCGCCGGGATTTCTGTCTTTGGCAGCGAAATTCTGGCGCGCTCTCAGCCCAATTTGCTCGATTTGGGCATTGCAATTGCGGCAGGCGGCATTAGCGGCTATGCCAAAATCCAGCCCAAGATTTCCGGCAGTTTAGCCGGAACCGCGATTGCTGTCGCTCTCATGCCGCCCGTCTGCGTGATTGGTCTGGGTCTGTCTCATGGGGATAAGCTTTTGAGCCTGGGGGCGCTGCTGCTCTACATGACCAATCTGCTGGGCATCGCGCTCTCCTGCATGGTGACATTTTTGCTAGCGGGCTATGCGCCACTGGCACAGGCGCGTGGCGGCTTAATGCTGGCCACTGCGCTGACTGGATTGCTGCTGATTCCGCTAGGCGTGAGCTTTATCGATCTGGTGCAGCAAAGCCGCTTGCAGGCTAGCTTGAAAAATGCCCTGGTCAGACAGACCGTCACCTTTCAGCGGGTTGAACTAGTCAATACCGAGACAAACTGGCTCGTGAATCCACCCGAAGTACGGCTGAGCGTCCGCAGCCAAGAGGAAATTACGCCCAAGCAGGTGAAGCTGCTCGAAGAGTTTATTGGCCAGTCGATGGGGCAGCCATTTACGCTGATTTTTGAAGTCAGTCAGGTGGGAGTTGTGCGGCGAGACGACGCAATCCCGCTTCAGCCGTAGTCCTGACTGCGGGGGCTAACCTGCTAAATAATGCAGCTCAAATCCCCCGCTCTCTGGCTAAAGCGCAGGTTTTCGCGATAGTCAATTGGGCAGTCGATCACCGCAGGTACGTTCTGGCTCAGGGCTTCCTTCAACGTCGGCACAAACTCCAGCGCTGAGGTGATGCGGTAGCCTTTTAGGCCCATGCTCTCAGCTAGCTTCACAAAATCAGGGTTGCTGAAATGCACAAAGTTTGACTCGCCGAACTGGTTCTGCTGCTTCCACTCAATCAGGCCGTAGCCGCCATCGTTAAAGATAATGGTCACAAAGGGGGTATTGATTCGCAGCGCGGTTTCTAGCTCCTGCGAGTTCATCATAAAGCCGCCGTCGCCCGTCACGGCCACCACCTTGCGCTCTGGATAGACCAGCTTGGCCGCTACCGCTCCCGGAATGGCGATGCCCATTGCGGCAAAGCCATTGGAGATCAAGCAGGTGTTGGGCTGCTCGCAGTGGTAGTGCCGCGCCATCCACATTTTATGCGCCCCCACATCCGAGATCACGATATCGGCGGGAGCCATCACCTGCCGCAGATCGTAGATTAGCTTTTGCGGCTTGATCGGGAAACCGTCGTCTGTGGCGTGCTCTTCGTAGTCGGACAGGATCTCTTGACGCAGATGTACTGCGTAGGGTTCAGGCTGGCTGCTGCGGTCAGCTCGCCGCAGAATTTCGCTGAGCGAATCAGAAATCTCGCCCACCACCTCAGCCAGCGGAATATAGCTGCTGTCTACCTCAGCGGGCGTTTGGTCAATGTGAATAATCGGGGTCTGGCCGTTTGGATTCCAGCGCTTGGGTGAATATTCGATCAGGTCATAGCCGACAGCAATCACCAAATCGCTGTTGTCAAAGCCGCAGCTAATGTGATCTCGCTGCTGCAAGCCCACTGACCAGAGCGCCAGCGGATGCTGATAGGGGATCACGCCTTTGCCCATGAAGGTATTGGCAACCGGAATATTCAGCTGGGTGGCAAATTTAGTGAGCGCAGCGCTGGCTCGGCCTCGGATCGCGCCGTTGCCCACTAGAATAATCGGGTTTTGGGCTTGGGAAATGGCGGTAGCGGCACGCTCAATGCTCTGGAACGAGGCGTAGACTTTTTCGCGGCTGTCGGTCGGCAGCGGGTTGCCCATCACGGCCATTGCCGCAATATTTTCGGGGAGATCAATATGCACAGCTCCCGGCTTTTCAGTCTGCGCTAGCTTGAAGGCGCGTCGGACAATTTCAGGCGTATTGCTCGGGCGGACGATCTGCTTGCTCCAGCGCGTCACGGGCGAAAACATGGCAACCAGATCGAGATATTGGTGCGACTCAATATGCATGCGATCGGTGCCGACCTGCCCCGTAATCGCCACCAGCGGTGCACAGTCGAGGTTGGCATCCGCAACGCCCGTCATGAGATTAGTGGCTCCGGGACCCAGCGTCGAGAGACAGACCCCCGCCTTGCCTGTCAGTCGACCGTAGACATCGGCCATAAAAGCTGCACCCTGCTCGTGTCGGGTGGTGATGAACCGAATCGAAGAGTTTTTGATGGCTTGCAGCAAGTGCAGATTTTCTTCACCGGGCAGGCCAAAGACATATTCAACGCCTTCGTTTTCCAGGCAATGCACGAGCAGTTCAGCAGTATTCATTTCGTTCATTTCGCTCATCTTGCTAGTTACTCCTGTTATTTCGCCCAGTTATCTCGCCCAGTTATTTCACCCAAATAGTCTTGACGTTCACGAACTCGCGGATGCCTTCGGTGCCCAATTCTCGGCCATAGCCAGAGCGCTTGATTCCACCAAACGGCAGGCGTGGATCGGACTTGACCATGCCGTTGACAAACACCGAACCCGCCTCAATTCCCAAAATTAAGCGCTCGACTTCCTCAGGGATCTGCGTCCAGGCACTTGCGCCTAGCCCGAAGCTGGTTTCGTTAGCCAGCGTAATGGCCGCCTCCAGATCCGGGACGCGAAACAGCAAGGCTACCGGACCAAAAAACTCCTGCTGACGGGCAGGGCTATCGGGCGGCAGATCGGCCAAAATCGTTGGCGGATAGAAGCTGCCCTGCTGCAAGCTGGGGTCGAGCTTTTCTAGATTGCCGCCAATCAGCAGCTTGCCGCCTGAAGCGATTGCGGCCTGCACCTGCTCATCTAGCTCCTGCAAAATTCCCGGCGTGGCCAGCGGGCCAATCTCGGTGTCTGGCAGCATCGGGTCGCCCAGCTTCAGCGCCGCATATCGGTGCAGCAGCTGCTCGGTGAACGCCTCAGCAATTGAGTCTTGAATAATAAATCGCTTGGCCGCAATGCAGGACTGGCCGTTGCTGATCATCCGCGCCGTCACGGCTGTGGCCACTGCGGCCTCCAGATCCGCGCTCTCCAGCACCACAAACGGATCGCTACCGCCCAGCTCCAACACCGTTTTTTTAATTTGATTCCCGGCGGCGCTGGCCAGACTTGCGCCGGCGGGTTCGCTGCCTGTCAGAGCCGCCCCCTTAACGCGCGGATCATGGATCACCTGCTCCACCTGCGCTGCGCCAATCAGCAAAGTCTGAAACGCCCCGGTGGGGAAGCCAGCGCGGGCTAGCACGTCTTCAATCGCCAGCGCCGACTGCGGCACGTTGGAGGCATGTTTGAGCAGCCCGACGTTGCCCGCCATCAGCGCCGGAGCCGCAAATCGAAACACCTGCCAAAACGGAAAGTTCCAGGGCATGACCGCCAGAATTACGCCTAGCGGCTGATAGCAGACAAAGCTGCGGCTCGCGTCAGTTTCGATGGGGTGATTGGCCAGCGCGGCGGCAGCGGTTTCGGCATAGTAGCGGCAGACCCAAGCTGACTTCTCCACCTCGGCCACGGCGCTGGCCAGCGGCTTGCCCATCTCCAGCGTAATAATTTTGCCGAAGCGCTCCTTCTCGTCCACCAAAATTTGGGCGGCAGCCGCCAGCCAGCTGGCTCGTTGCTCAAATGTGCTATGGCGATACTGCTCGAAACGCCGCTGCGCTAGTTCAATTTTGGCATCTAGCTGCTCTGCCGTGAGCGGTTCAAATACCTTGACCGTTTCGCCAGTAGCCGGGTTAACGGTTGCAATAGCCATGCTTAACTCTCCTGCTCAATGCGAACCTGCTTATCCTGCCTCCATTCTAGGATTCTGCTCTAGGGGGCCAGCAAATTCTGATACATCTAGACATATTGCGTATACAGATATTGCAGATGCGGATGCAGATATCTAGTCAATGATTCTGATGACTCTGATAACTCTGAGCAGTCAGCCCTAGCTTAAAGCATGCTTACGGCTGAGTCAGCTGATAGAGCAGCGAGCGCCAGACAAATTTCGGCAGCGCCAGCATTCGCCGCCAGCGCCAAGGTTCTTGATAGAGCCGATAGGTCCATTCCAGATGATTGTCGCGAAGCCACTCAGGCGCACGATCTTTGGTGCCAGCCCAGATGTCGAAGCTGCCGCCGACCCCAATCCAGATCGCATGGGGGCAGAGATGACGGTTTTCGGCAATCCAAAATTCCTGACGCGGTACGCCCAGCCCCACCAAAATAATTGACGGCTGGAGCTGCTGGAGCTGTTGCCGAAAGGCTGGCTGATCTTCAGCCGCCAAAAAGCCATGCTGCACCCCGGCGATTTTCAGCCCCGGAAGTTGCTGCTGGAAACGCTCAGCCGCAATTTGAGCCACGCCTGGAGCAGAGCCATAGAAAAGTATCGAGCTGCCGGGTTGCTCTGCGGCCTGCTGCACCAGCGCTGCGGCTAGCTCAATGCCGGGACAGCGGGCAATCCGGCGACCTGCCCAGAGCTGAAGATAGAGCACCACGCCTGCGCCGTCAGGAATCACCAGCTCAGCCTGATGAATGATCTGCGCCAAAGCCGGATTCTGCTCAGCCTGAATTGCCATCTCCGCGTTGAGCGTCACCACATGCGTACCTTGAGCTAGCCGCAGGCGTTCGAGCAGCCAGTCTAGATGGCGGGGGAGGAGATGCACGGGCAGCCCCAGCACGGTTGACTGCTCTGGCTGCTGCTGAAGTTTGTCTTGCAGGTCCGGCATGAATTGACGGCCAATTTGAACCTCCTTATTATACGGAGCAATTCTGCGGAGCAACGGTCAAAACCTATGTAATCAAAAACTAGTCATCAAAAACCAGCATCCAAAAAACCAGCAGTTTCGGCAGTTGCTCCCCAGCTTGCGCTCCCCGGCGAGCACGAACAGCTATCGCGTCACCTAACGAGTCGCCTCCGCCTTCGGTTCGCTGTAGCTCTGCGTCTGCGACCGCAGCTGCCGGAAATCAAAGCTGCTCGCATCGCCCTGAATGGCGATCCAGCCCAGCGAGATCAATGCCGAAACCAGGACTGGAGCCGCAAAGCCGACTAGCAAATCACCGCCAAACGGAATGTCCAGCCATGCCGTGAAATCTGGCTGCGGGAAAAACAGCGCCCCGGACAGAATGCCGATAACTGAACTCCAGAAGGCGATTTTGCCCGTTAAGCGGCCTGCGTAAAACCCCAGCACCACCGGAAAGAAAGCCCCGGCGCAGATCAGATCCGCCAGCAAAAACAGGTAGAGCACGTCATAGCCCTGCGCTGCAATCAAGATCGCAGGCAGGCCAATCGCTACCGTCAACAGCCGCGAAGCCCGCAGCAGTCCGCTCGACTGCATCTGCGGAAACAGTCGAATCAGATCGACTGTGAAAACGCTGGCAATGCCGTTCAGCAGAGATGACAACGTACTCATCACCAGCGCCAGCGCCAGCACCAGCACCGTCATCACCACCCAGAGCGGCAGCGCCAGCTCTTGCACCAGCGAAAAAAAGGCGCGGTCGTCGTTAAAGCCAAAATGCGCGGCCAGCAGCCCCAAACCGCCCGCCACCAAAATCATCGGCAAAATCACTAGCGCCGAACTCGTAAAGGCTCGACGCACCGTGCTGTCATTTCGGCAGGCGTAGATCCGCTGCCAGTTGCTCTGGTTGAACAGCTCAGCCGCCAAAATTGCAATCATCAGACTTGCGCCCAGCTTAATCCCGTCTAAATTAGCCAGCGTCAACAGCTGCGGCGCGTTTAGCTGCACCGGAGCCAACGCCGCATCCCAGCCGCCCAGCGCAATCACCCCCACCCCAAAGCTCACCAGCAGCAGCGGCAAAATGACCGCAAATTGAATCGCGTCGGTGAAGATAGTGGCATCCAGCCCGCCATAGGTCGTGTAGATAAACGTAGCCGTAATGACCACCAGCGCCGTCCAACCCAGCGGCACCTCCGCCAAAATCTGCACGGCTTTGGCAATGGCGGTCAGCTCCGCCGCCAGGTAGATAAACATATAAAACACAATCACCCCCAGCACCAGCAGATACATCCGGTTGCCAAAGCGATGCAGCACAAACTCATTCAGCGAATGGCCGCTGGGCATCAGCTGCCGAATCCGAGGGCCGAGCTGCGTAAACAGGGCAATCGGTGCCGCAGAACCCAGGCAGTAGCCCAAAATTCCGGCAATGCCGCTGGTTGCGGCCACCTGCGGCGGACTAAACAGAATCCAGACTCCCATGCCGGACGAGACAATCGTGGCGGTGGCCATCCCCCAGCCGAGCCGATTGCGGCTCACCATATAGTCTTCCAAATTGACGCTGCGCCGACTGGTGTAGAGCAGTCCCAGCAGAGCAAATAAACCCGCCGTCACCAGCGTTACCAATAGCGCTACTGCACTTGTCGTCATGATTTTTCACCTCAGTTCTATAGAGAATGAGGCTAGGGTGAATCGACAGCCCGAAATCTGCTGAATCTCTGAGATTAACTAGATCAATTAACTAGATCAACAGAAATCGAGCCTACATCTTGAATGGAATTGAAACCGATCGAGATCGAATCAACGCTTCCCTCCGCTGGCATTACCCAGACTCAGGTTCTCAGAGTGTAATCTCAGCCTGAATTGCTTCAGGCACCCCTAGCTTAATGATAGATTTTATCACCTTCTGGAACGAAATCAGCTGCCAGCTTAAAGTCTTACGGCAGCACAAAACCCGCTAAAATTACGGCATAGAGAATTACAGCATAGTTTGTTCTATTGCCAGTGCCTATCTCGGTGCCTATCCCAATTCCTATCTCAATGCCTATCCCAGTGCCTATCTCAGTGTCTACAGCGCCCCATTCCCAGCCAGCAGGCAAAGTCTATCTCGTCGGTGCAGGTACAGGCTGCATCGCTCACCTCACCATGCAGGCGCATGATCTGCTGCGACAGGCTGAGGTGCTGGTTTACGATGCGCTAGTGGGCGATGATCTGATGGGGCTAGTGCCCGATTACTGCGAGCAGATTTTAGTGGGCAAACGCGGCGGATTACCCAGCACGCCGCAGACCGAGATCAACCAGATTTTGGTGGAGCAGGCGCGCCAAGGCCGACAGGTGATTCGGCTCAAGAGTGGCGATCCGTTTATTTTTGGGCGCTCGGCGGCAGAAATTCAGGCGCTCACCGAGGCGGGCTGTAACTTTGAGGTGGTTCCCGGACTCTCCTCAGCGCTGACTGCACCGCTGCTAGTCGGCATCCCGCTCACCGATCCGGTGCTGAGCCGCTGTTTTGCGGTGGCGACGGCGCATGAACCAGACGCGCTGGACTGGGAATCGCTCTCACAGCTCGAAACGCTGGTGCTGCTGATGGCGGCCAAACAGCTCCCCGAAATTATCGAGCAGCTGCTGCGTCACGGACGAGCGCTCGAAACCCCAATTGCCGTAATCCGCTGGGCAGGCCAGCCAGAGCAGCAGATCTGGACGGGAACGCTGGGCAATATTTTGCGCCAGACCGAACATCAGCCGCTCTCGCCTGCGGTGATTGTGATTGGTGAAGTGGTGCGGCTGCGGCCTTATTTAAGCGGCGGTACTGCACAATAGTTCTACTGCACAATAGTTCTGTTGCGACCTGTGTCTTCTCCAAATTCCCTCGCTCACCAAACCATCCTCGTGACGCGCTCTACTGGCCAGTCACGCCAGTTCGTTCAGCAGTTGCAGCAGGCAGGGGCGACGGTGCTGGAGCTGCCCGCCATTCAAATTCTGCCGCCTTCGAGTTGGCAGGCACTCGATCAGGCCATTGCTCAGCTCGATCAGTTTGACTGGCTGATTCTCACCTCGACCAACGGCGTGGATGCCTTTTTTGCGAGACTGGCCGCGCAAGATCTGTCCCTAGCACAGCTCGCGCATCTGAAAATTGCGGTGGTGGGTCAAAAAACGGCGGCTCAGCTTCAGGCCAACGGTCGCCAGCCTGATTTCATCCCGCCTGACTTTGTGGCCGATGCGCTGGCCGAACATTTTCCGGGGGCGGCGACAGGACTGCGGCTGCTGTTTCCCAGAGTCGAGACGGGCGGGCGCGAGCTGCTGGTCAAAGCCTTGAGCGCTCAGGGCGCAATCGTCACTGAAGTCCCCGCCTACCAGTCGGGCTGCACCACCGTCCTGCCGCCAGAGATTGCCACCGCCTTGCAGCAGCAGCAGATCACTATCGTCACTTTTGCTAGCTCTAAAACCGTCGCCTGCTTCCATCAGCTGCTTCAGTCGGCAGGGATCTCTCTAGATCCAAACTGCTGCATCGCCTCAATCGGCCCGCAAACCTCGCTGACCTGCCGCGACTGCTTGGGCCGCGTCGATCTTGAAGCAGCAGAATATACGCTAGAAGGATTAACGCAGGCCATGATCGACTGGGCGACGCAGAACCGTCAGCGAGAACATTAGAGAGAATCATGCGGATTATTGGACTCACGGGCGGCGTGAGCATGGGCAAAACCACCGTCTCTCGCTATCTGCACGAAACCTACGGCCTGCCAATTTTGGATGCTGACCTCTACGCCCGACAGGTAGTGGAACCGGGTACAGAAGCGCTAGCCAAAATTGCTGAGCGCTATGGTGAGTGGGTCTTGACTGACGGCAGACTGAATCGACGGCAACTAGCAGAGATTTTGTTTAACAATCCCGCCGAGCGACAGTGGATTGAGCAGCTCATCCATCCCGCCGTGCGTCGCCAAATTGAGGCCGACCTGCCAGCTCTAGCCGCTCAAAATCAGCCGATAGCTGTTGTCGTCGTGCCGCTGCTGTTTGAAGCTGGAATGCAGGATCTCGTCACCGAAATTTGGGTCGTGCATACCACAGCCGCTCAGCAGCAAGCGCGGCTCCAGCAGCGCGACTCGCTTACCCCAGAGCAACTCGAGGCGCGGATCAGCAGCCAGATGCCGATTCAGCAGAAAATGGCGCAGGCTGACGTTTTGCTCGATAATTCGACGACGCTGCCCCGCCTCTATAAGCAGATTGATCAGGCGCTCGCCGCTCGCCCCGCCTCGCAGTAACAGCCATTGAGGCTCATCCTGGGCACTCTGTAGCTACAGAGAATTTTCAGGGCATCGGAGAGATTGCTATGTTAGCCAGGGTTTGGAGCGCCGCGCTCGTCGGGATTGATGCCGTCAAGGTGGGGGTTGAGGTGGATGTCGCTGGCGGACTGCCCGGAATTGTAGTGGTGGGGCTACCCGATGCGGCAGTGCAGGAAAGCCGCGAACGGGTGAAAGCAGCCCTCAAAAACGCGGGCTATGCTGTGCCGATGCGGCGGATGGTGGTGAATCTGATGCCCGCAGACCTGCGAAAAGAAGGCCCCAGCTTTGATCTACCAATCAGCATTGGCGTATTGGCAGCCACCGAGCAGATCAGCCTGACGCTACTGGAGCAGACGCTGTTTTTAGGCGAGCTGTCGCTAGATGGTAGCCTGCATCCTGTGACGGGCGTGATTGCAATTGCGGCGGCGGCTCAGGCATTGGGGATTCAAAAGCTGGTCGTGCCTGCCGATAATGCGCGGGAGGCCGCAGTGGTGGAGGGGCTAGAGGTCTACGGCTTCCAGAACCTCAGCGAAGTAGCCGACTTTCTCAATCAGCCTGCTGGCTACAGCCCGCTCCAGCTCGACGGCACTGAGCAGCTGTTTGCCGCCAGAGTCACCGGACTCGACCTCAAAGATGTCAAAGGTCAAATTCAGGCGCGGCGGGCGCTAGAGATTGCGGCAGCGGGCGGGCATAATCTGGTGTTTGTGGGGCCACCGGGCAGCGGCAAAACCATGCTGGCACGGCGTTTACCGGGAATTATGCCGCAGCTCAGCTTTGAGGAGGCACTAGAAGTCACCCAGATTCATTCGGTGGCCGGAATGCTGAAAAATCGCGGGACGCTGGTGGGCGAGCGTCCGTTTCGCAGCCCGCATCACTCGGCCTCTGGCCCGTCGCTCGTTGGCGGCGGCAGCTTCCCGCGACCGGGCGAAATCTCGCTGTCACATCGCGGCATTTTGTACTTGGACGAGCTAACCGAGTTTAAACGCGAGGTGCTGGAGTTTTTGCGGCAGCCGCTGGAAGATGGGCAGGTGACGATTTCTAGAACCCGGCAGGCGGTGTCGTTTCCGGCCAAGTTCACGCTGGTTGCCAGCACCAATCCCTGTCCCTGCGGCTATTTTGGCGATACGATTCAGCCCTGTACCTGTTCGCCTCGGCAGCGCGAGCAATATTGGGCGAAGCTGTCGGGGCCGTTGATGGATCGAATTGATTTGCAGGTAGCGGTGAATCGGCTGAAGCCAGAGGAAATTACTCAGCAGAGCTTAGGCGAGCCTACGGAGACCGTTCGGCAGCGGGTGGAGGCGGCGCGAAACGTGGCCTATCAGCGGTTTGAGGCGGCAAACAAGAATTCTCACCTGCACTGTAACGCCGAAATGCAGAGCAGCCAGATTCGGCAGTGGTGTCAGCTCGACGACAGAACCCGCAGCCTGCTAGAAAATGCGATTCGGAAGCTAGGGCTGTCGGCTAGAGGCACCGACCGGATTTTGAAAGTGTCGCGGACGATTGCAGATTTGGCGGGCGATCAGGATTTGCAGATGGCGCATGTGGCCGAGGCGATTCAGTATCGCACCATCGACCGGATGCAGTAGGCTTTTTGTCAGCAAGTAATCAGCAAGTAATCAGCAAGCAAAAGGGCTGAGGAATTCAATCTCCTCAGCCCTTGTCTTTACTGAACGAATTAGACTAGCGCTGAACTAAGCCAGGTCTGACTTGTTGCCAATCGAACGATAGCTTGAGATCAGCACCGCACTGCCGAGCGCAAACTTCAGGACTTCCAGCAGCCAGTAGCCTGCGTGCAGCTGGTTCATTTCGGCTGGCATTGGAGTCGCTGAGGCAAAGAAATCGAGCTGGAGTCCCAGAGCGCTCATCAATGGGGTGAGGCTGTAGGTATCGATCATCGTGATGGCGAGCAGCCCCAGCGCCGCCGGAATCACCCAGCGCGCCAGTCGGCTCCCGGCATTTTGCATTACCAGGAGGCTGGTCAAGATCAGGGCGGCGCAGAGCATTTCTAGGTGATTGAACACCCAAAACAGGCTGTAGCCAGCGCTGGCAAAACCGGGCTGGGTCATCATGCCTGCTGAGGAGAGCGTTGGCATCAGCACGGCATCGAGGACGAAGCTGCCGCCTAGCCAGGTGGCCAGTGTTGCGAGGCTGACGGTGCGCCATGTAGCGGCAGAGAGTTCAGAATGTGTGATTGCAGTCATGAGTTCGGATGAGAATACTTTATCTATATATTTTGAGCTTAGCCGACCTAGCTGGAACTGAACGTGAATTATCATTACGCTGAGTGGGCAACAAGAATTTCGCAGCAAGTTTCGCAGAGAATTCCACAGAAAATTTCTAGGAGGCGGTTGGCAAATGACGGCAGAGATTTTGCTGGAGATTGAGGGTGAAGGCGCAGTGGTGGCCACCGAAGCGCTGTTTGATCGCCCGGAGCTGGTGGGAAGATGGGAGACGACAGGGGAAGATGAGCGAGACGGTGGGCTGGCGACGGTGGGCGTGATTGTCGGGATTGTGGGCGGGGTGATGGCAATTGCGGAGCAAATTCGCAAATGGTATCAGGAATATCGGGCGAAACCGGGCAAAAAGCTGGATAAGGTGCTGATTATTACACCGCATGGACGGCTGCTGCTGGAAGATGCCACAATCGAGCAAATTGCCAAAGTGCTAGAGCCGCTGGCGAAGTAGTTTTTCTGGTTGCTGCCATGCCCCTGCTGCATATCCAGCTTTTCTTGCGCCCAGATCAGCGGGTGGAGCTGCGCTACTTTACCCAAAACCCGAATCAGTTTGAGTCGCGCTGGCTGGATCTGGGCGAGATTGCGGAGCTGCTGAAGCGGGCTGACACAGACTATTACACGCGCCACCCCGAAAACTTTGCCCAAACCGGGCGCAAGCTATTCGACTGGCTAGACGGTAGCGACCGCTGGCTGAAGCAGCATTTGCCGCAGAATGCTAAAGGTGCGGTGGCGATTGAGACTGCGGGAAATTTGGCGCATTTGCCTTGGGAGGTGCTGTGCGATGACAGCGGTTTTTTGGTGCAGCGGGGGGTGATTCCGGTGCGGTGGCGAAAGCTAGCGGTGTCTGGGGCGAAAGAGCCTGCGAATCGTCCGCTTCAGATGCTGTTTATGGCGACTTCGCCGGAGAGTAGCCGCGAGCTGGACTATGAGCAGGAGGAAGCGCGGATTTTGGCGGCGACGCAGCGACAGCCGCTGCTGCTGGAGGTGGAGGAGAGCGGCTGCTTGGGTGAGCTGCGGCAGAGTTTGGCGGATTTTGGCCGGGATCAGTTTGGCAACTATTTTGATGTGGTGCATCTGACGGGGCATGGGCTGTTTCGGTCAGAGGCGGGGCGGGCTGAGTTAGCGCCTTGTTTTGTGACGGAATCGGAGCTGGGCGAGGCTTGCTATAGCCGGGGGGCGGATATTGCGGCAGCGCTGGGCGAGCATGCGCCGCAGCTGCTGTTTTTGTCGGGTTGCCATACGGGGGAGCGGCCTAAGGGCGGGGCGGGGAGCGGGGCGGGGCTGTCGCTGGCGGAGGAGCTGCTGGAGACGGGTGCGGCGGTGCTGGGCTGGGGTCGTCCGGTGCGGGACGGTGAGGCGACGGCGGCGGCGGCCAAGCTGTATCAGAGTTTGGCGGAGGGTGGGTCGCTGATTGCGGCACTGACGCAGACGTATCAAATGCTGATCAAGGAGCAGGCGCGAGACTGGCATTTGCTGCGGCTGTTTGTGGCGGGGATGGAGACAGCGGCGGTGCCGGAAGCGCTGGTGACTTCGGGGCTGACTCGCGGGAGGCAGTTGCAGCGGCGGCGGGAGGCGAGCGAGTTTTATTTGGATGCGAGGCAGCAGGTGAAGGTGGTGGGGCGGCAGGGGTTTGTGGGGCGCAGGCGGATTTTGCAGCGCTGCTTGCGGGCGATGCAGGATGAGAGCCTGGTTGGGGTTTGGCTGCATGGCATGGGTGGTTTGGGCAAAAGTGCGGTGGCGGCAAGGCTCTGTGATCGGCTGGCGATGCGGCTGAAGTCGGTGGTTTGGGTGGGGGAGTTGGATCAGCCGGTTTTGGTGTCGCGGCTGGCGGAGCTGCTGGAAACTGAGCAGCAGCGGCGGGCGCTGTTGAGCCGGGAGGAAGGGCTGAAGTTTCGGCTGAAGCGGGCGCTTGAGGAGCTGCTGGAGCAAGATCAGCGGCTGCTGCTGGTTTGGGATGATTTTGAGCAGAATATGCAGCCGGGGGGACAGGACTTTCGGCTCAAGGATGGGGCGGCGGGGTTGCTGAAGGATCTGGTTTGGGCACTGCGAGAGACGGGATTTCATCGGCTGCTGGTGACGAGTCGCTATCGGGTGGCGTTTAGTGAGGAGCGGGCTTTTTATTGGCAGCCGTTTGAGGCGTTTTCGACGGTGGAGATGGAGAAAAAATGCCAGCGGCTGACGGGTTTTTTGCACCCGGAAGCGCCGCCGCAGCGGGATGCGGCAGAGGCAGTAAAACAGGATTGGCAGGTTAAACATCAGCTCCAAGTCGCAGCGCTGACACTGGCGGATGGCAACCCGCGCCTGATGGAAAAGCTGGAGCGGCGGCTGGACGAGTCAGAGAGTGCGGCGGCGCAGCTTGAGCAACTGACAGAGAACCCAGAACCGCTGCGGCAAGAGGCGCTGAACGCTGAGCTGTTGGCCTGCATGGACGCTGAGTTGCAGCCTGTCTTGGCTAAAGCGGCGATTTTTCGGCTGCCTGTGCCGCAGCCTTTGCTGATTGAGTTTTGTGCGACTGCGGCACAGCTGGAGCGGGCGGTGGCGTTGGGCTTGCTGGAGGTGAGCGGCTCGCCCCAAACCCCTGACCTGCGCGTGCCGCAAATTTTGCCGCTGCCGACTGACTGGACAAAGGCAACTTATCAACAGGCGGCGGAGTTGCTGTATCGCTACTGGTGGCAGGAGGCTGAAACCTCGACTGAGCCACAGCGCTTGGAACTGCACCGGCTGGCGATGGCGGCAGGGCTGGGCGAGATGGCCGCGACGCTGGGCGTGGTATTAACAATCGGGTGGATCAAGCGAAGCCGTTTTCGAGATGCCGAAGCTCTTTGCCGCCAGACGCTGGAACTGGTCGAAGACTTTCGATTGATCCACAACTTGGCAATGGCAGAGAGGCAACTTGGCAAAACTCAAGCCGCGCTGCAAAACTATCAGCAAGCGCTCGATGATTGTCCTGAGCGCAATGATGACGAAACTTTAAAGGAACGCTCTGCGATTATTCACAACACGGCAGAGTTGCTAACCCAGCAAGGACAGGTAGATCGGGCGCTGGGGCTGTATCAACAGTCGCTGGAGGCAGAAGAATCAATCGGGGATGTGCGAGGCAAAGCCGCCACGCTGCACCAAATGGCCGGTATCTATGCCCAGCAAGGACAGGTAGATCGGGCGCTGGGGCTGTATCAACAGTTCGCTGAGATTGATGAATCAATCGGGGATGTGCAAGGCAAAGCCGCCAC
>JAHHHV010000038.1 GCA_019359155.1 Pegethrix bostrychoides GSE-TBD4-15B | reverse complement strand
CTGTGCGACGAGTATCACAGAGGTCGGCAAAGGCTTCGACGATAGCAAGTTGAGGCATCGAGGTCAGGGTTTGAGAGATGGCCTAACTACCATATCAGTTTCACAATTGGAATGAAATAGCCCTGCATCAATGTCAATATTTTCATAGAGAGCAGTGATTTCAATTTGAGCTTCAAATGCACTCAAAGACAATGTGACATTCGGATCATCGTATTCTGATAGCAGCCATTGATTAGCAGCCGTTTTCACATAGTGTTCTACATGGATACTGTACTGATCGATGAGAAGATATTCGCGGAAGCTGTCAATAGTACGGTAAGCAGAAAACTTGTCGCCGTGATCATAATCTTGGGTTGATTTGGATAGCACTTCAGCAATAAAGTAGGGATTTGTCACAGTGTCGGTACGCCCCGTTTGAAGCTGTAGCGGTTTTTCGACAATCATGACATCGGGATAGGTGTAAAGATTGCGATTGGGAATCCAAAGCCGCTGATCGGCTCCGAAAATCCTATAGGGTCTGCCTCGTAAAGCAGATTTGATAAGGGCTGCAAGATTAATTGCCAATTCATTGTGGTCAGGGGTGCCCCCGGTCATAGGAATAATAGCTCCATTGCGGTATTCACTGCGGGTTGCAGATGCAAGCTCAAGTTCAAGGTACTCATCGGGGGTGTAGATTCGCTGTTCAAGTGCCTGTGTCATGGTGGGGGTGCAGCTCCTAATGTTTCAAGTGGTTGATTGATCAATTCAATGGTTGCTTCCTCACTCTGGTGGTATTTGTTGAATAATTTCCATAGTTCTTAATATTTCCACTTATTCTTGATTCTGACTGACAGATGGCTATCCCGGATTAACAAATATAGAAAATAAGACTGATAATCCTCTGAGTTGGGTTGGGCGGCTGGCTGTGATCGGGCTTTACCGATTGTGTCTCACCCATTGTCCCTAGATTACGTCCCCACGAGGACTTGCGGCATAACTACTATGTAGACGTACAACATCCGCATATCTACCCTTCAGCAAGCATATAGACGGACTGCATCCAACTATATAGCCGCTAGAACTATTTAGGCAGACAGCTATCCGCATATCTGCCTAAATCGGGTATTTAGACGGACAACTATCCGCATACTAGCCCTCATATCCATTTGGGCGGATAAGCTTCAGCAATTCTTTAGATGAGCCACCTGCCTAGCCCAATCTCACCAAACGTAAAAATTCTCTCATTCCCACTTGCGCTAAACCAGGGTTTCAGCTTATGATTTTCCAACTGATTGCGTGAAGTGGTCAGGACAGAAAAGCTTAAGGCGTCGCTGACTAGAAGTGCGGCAAACACCGCTAGCCAGCTAACCCGACATCCCGTTTACACCGGGAGACAAGGCTGAGTCGATTTTACATCGCGCTCGCTTCGTTTTACACGCATGTGGTTAGGTGACTCAACGCCTTGAGCTTTCAAACCCATACCCAAAAATACGAGGGAAATACTATGTCTAGGGAGTTCAACGAACTGCTGCCAGAGTCGCTTGGCCATCAGGCGCAGATTTGGATCGTCGGCACGCGAGAGCAGGTAAACCACATCATCAGCGAGATGTACGTGCGGCAGATGATTGCCGACCGCAGCCAATTCTCGCCGATGGTTCCTGTGCCGTTCGCGCAAGGCAAATTCATGAGCGTGCTGCTGCGATAATTGCATCCGTCTCTGCCCTTCATCAGCCTCCAGGCGACGAGCAGGGGCAGAGCTTTCTTCAGATCTGAGATAATAGAAAAAACGCTGCTGCGGAATTCGATATGCCCCTCTCACAGCCCAAGCCCTTTGCCCTGCAAATCCCGCCGCTAGAAAATGGCGACCGCCCCACCCAGACCGAATCTGAGCCACACCAGACCTTCGTCCAGACGCTCGCAGGGCAGATATAAATGGCGCGAACTGGCTATACGCTCCCCGTTTTCGCTGTAGCAGCAGCTAAAGCAGCTCTGCTGCGGTTGCAGTCTATCGAGTCTGTGCCGCAGGTGACGCTCGATCTGCTGCCCGACTCTGCCGAAATCCCAATTCAGCAATTAACGTTATTGGACGCTCAAAGCGCCGTTGCCATTACCATCAGCGATCCCGGCGACAACCTCGACCTGACCCGCGATACGCCGATTTGGGCTTGGGTCAGGCTAGAGCCACGTCAAGACCAGCCGCTCATTTTAGAAGCAGGTGAAGGCTTGGGCAGAACTGCGGCAGGCGATCCGGCCATCTACAGCTATGCGCGGCAGTTATTTGACGCGAATCTGCTGCCCTTGATTGCAGCCAACCAAACGCTGCGGGTCACGATCATTTTGCCTGCGGGTCGCCAGCTCGCCCAGCGCACCTCGAACGCGGCTTTTGGCGTACTGGAAGGGCTGTCGCTGCTGGGGACAAGCGGCATCTCGCAGCCTCTCTCGGCGGCAGAACATCTGAAAGAGCTACGGCTGGCGCTGCAAGCCAAAGTCATTGACCAGCATCACCTCACCTTCTGTCTCGGCAGCAACGGGATGCAGGTGGCCGAACGACTGGGGATTCCGGCGGCGGCAGTGGTGCAGACAGGCAACTGGATTGGGGCGATGCTGGTGGAGGCCAGCCTGCGTGGGGCGGAGTCAGTGCTGCTGTTGGGCTATCAGGGCAAGCTGATCAAGCTGGCGGGCGGCATTTTCAATACCTCTAGCCATCTGGCCGACGCGAAGCTAGAAATCCTCAGCGCGGCGGTGATCCGAACGGGTGGCGACCTAGAAACCGCGCAGTCCGTACTGGCAGCTCCAACCGCCGATGCGGCTTACAAAATCCTGCTGGAGCGCCATCAGGCGGCGGCAGCATTTGGCTGGCTGGCTCAGCAGATCAGCGAGCGAGCGGGGCAGTATGTGCAGAAATATGCCGACCAGGCGCTGCAAATCGGCACGGTTTTGTTTGATCGACAGGGGCAGATCATTTGCCGAGATGCCGTTGCCTCTGAGTTAATTGCAGCATTCGAGGCAGGAGCAACCGCCGCCGAACGCCAGCCTTAACACCAGCTTTAACTCACCCGGATCAGATTGTTTCTCAAAGCGTGTCATTTAGCGTAATCCTAATTGCACCTGCCAGAGTCCCGCATAGATGCCCTGCTGGTTCAATAACGTCTCGTGAGTCCCCTGCTCCACGAGCTGTCCTTGCTCCATCACGTAGATTCTATCCGCGTTGCGGATGGTGGACAGCCGATGTGCGATGGCAATTGTAGTGCGGTTCTGGGTGATATGGTCGAGCGAACGCTGGATGGCCGCTTCGGTTTCGTTGTCTACAGCAGAGGTGGCTTCATCTAGGATCAGAATCGGCGGATTTTTGAGAATGGCTCGCGCAATAGCAAGTCGCTGCCGCTGCCCGCCAGAGAGCTTTTGGCCGCGTTCGCCAACAATTGTGTCGTAGCCTTGAGGTAAGCTCTCGATAAATTCATGCGCTTCGGCCAGCTTGGCGGCTTCAACAGCTTCGGCTAGCTCAGCACTCGGGCTGCCGTAAACAATATTTTCAAGCACTGAGCCGTGAAACAGAAACACATCCTGACTCACCCAGCCAATTGCGCGGCGCAGGTCGTCGAGTTTGAGATCGCGCAGCTCAACGCCATCTAATTTAATGCTGCCGCTCTGAATGTCGTAGAGCCGCAGCAGCAGCTTGACCAGCGTACTCTTGCCAGAGCCAGTTGCCCCCACAATAGCGGTAGTTTTGCCTGCCGGGATATGCAGCGACAGATCTTGAAGCACAGGTAAGCGGTCACGGTAGCTAAAGCAAACGTTCTTCAGATCGATCTCACCCCGAACTGCCAGCACGGGTAAATTCGTCTCAGGCATATAAATAGTGCCTAGCCGCACCCGTCCCGAATGAATTTCGATGGGCGTATCCAGCAGCGTCATCACCCGATTCGTTGAAGCCATTGCCCGCTGATATTGGTCGAGCGTCTCGCCCAGCCGGGTCAGCGGCCAGAGCAAGCGCTGAATCATCACCGTTAAGCTGCTGTAGACTCCAACCGACATGCGGCCAGAAATCGCCTCCAGCCCGCCGTAGACCAGCAGAGCCGTAAATCCAGCCAAAATAATCATCCGAATCAGCGGCACAAACGCAGCACTGAGCGCAATGGCGCGATGGTTGCTCTGACGATAAGCTTCGCTGTCCTGCCTCAGTCGTTCCACTTCATAGGCTTCAGTAACAAAACTTTTGATGGTGACAATGCCGCCAAGATTGTTAGAGAGTCTGCTGTTGAGCTGGCTCACCCGCTCCCGCACCTCGGCATATCGGGGAGCCAGCAGCTTTTGAAAGGCCACCGAACCCCAGAGAATAAACGGCATCGGCAGGATGGCCATCCAGGTGACGCTGGGCGCAATCCAGAAAAAGCCCAGGCCAACCAGCAAGACAGTGATACTCACCTGAATCACTTCATTGGCTCCTCTGTCCAAGAAGCGCTCTAGCTGGTTAATATCGTCATTTAAGATGGCCAGCAGTCCGCCTGTGCTGCGAGCTTCAAAATATTCTTGCTCTAGCTGCTGAAGATGGGCATAGGCATCTAGCCGCAGGTGATGCTGAATCTTCTGAGCCAGGTTGCGCCAAAGCCTTGCGTAGGCATATTCAAACGCCGACTCTAATATCCAGATAATCACTGTGAGAACGGCTAGGATGACAAACTGAGTCCTAACGTCAGCAATGCCAAACTGAGAGATAAATGAATTTTGCTGCTGCACAATCACATCAACAGCCAACCCGATTAGCACGGGTGGCGCAAGGTCAAAGACCTGATTGAGCACCGAGCAGCTGGCGGCCTGCCAGAGCTGTCCGCGATAGGCTCTGCCGTACTGCATCAGGCGGAGCAGCGGCTGTTGGGCTGAAGAATTTGCGGGTCTAGATTTCATGGACTCCAAGATTGATCGGCTCTGAATATCTACATTAAGGTGTCTACATTAAGGTGTCTACATTAGGGTATCTACATTAGGGTGTCTACATTAGGGTATCTACATTAGGAAAGATGCTGAGTTCAGCTGAAACTGGCATTCTAGTCAAAAGGTTACAGTAATCTGCGAGGAAGCTGCCGCAAGTTGCTCCTAATCTAGCCCAGAACCAGCTTCAATTCAGGAATTCGATATGACCCAGCCCAATTTAGGCGAGCAAGCCCTCAATAAAGCTGCCGAGGTAGCGATTGATAGCCAGCTTGACGCAGTAGATGATCTAAAAGTTAAGCTTAAGTCTAACCCGGCCAAGCTGGTGCAGGGAAAGGTTGATCAGATCGAAGTGACGGGAACCGGCATGGTGATGCAGCAAGATCTGCGGGTCGAAACTGCCGAAATTACGGCTAGCGACGTGGCCATTAATCCGCTTAAGGCGATATGGAGCGAGCTAGAGCTGACTCAGCCCGCCAATGCTGCCGCCGAGCTACGGCTGACTGAGGCAGATTTAAACCGTGCTCTAGCCTCCGAGTTTTTGAGTCGCAAAATGCAGCAGCTGCAAATCTCAATCAACGGTGGCTCCAGCCAGGTTTCAATCCAAAAAGCCCAGCTGCGACTGCCAGACGACCAGATTGAGCTAGAGGTGGCGCTGAAGCAAATGCCGGAAAACGAATTCAAGGCGTTTTCGGCTGTGGCCAAGCCATCGCTTAAAGACAACGGCCAGCGGATTGATCTAGAAATTTTGTCGGCTACAGGGCAGGGGCTTTCTCTCGACTTTGCCACAGAGCTATTTTCTCAAATCGTCGAGCTGCTCGACCTGCGGAATTTTGAGCTAGAGGGCATTGTGCTTCAGCTGCAAAACTTGCAAGTTCAGGACAACTGCCTGCTGCTGCAATCTGCGGCCACCATCAGCAAAATTCCCGATCTGCAATCCTAAATCTGGAGGACAACATGAGCCAGTCCAGCATTCGACCCAACCATCAAAAAGAAATTCTGCGCGGCGTATTAGCGTTTGCGATTGCCATCGTTGGCATTCTGCACTTCATTTATCCTGATCAGTTCGCGAAGATCGTTCCGCCGCAGCTGCCTGCTCCAGTCGCCTTGGTTTACATCAGCGGCGTATTTGAGATTTTGGGCGGCATTGGGCTGTTGATTCCAGCTGTGAGCATTTGGGCTGCTTGGGGACTGATTGCGCTATTTATTGCCGTCTTTCCAGCCAATCTTAATCAGGCTATCAACAGCATTCCCATTGACGGCATTCCGCATCATCCGCTGCTCTACTGGTTCAGGCTACCGTTTCAAGCCGTGCTGATCGCTTGGGCTTACTGGTACACCACTGATTCAGATCGAGCCTAGCTGCCCTCTGAAGTGACGCTGAATCTACCCAACTGAATCCTCCTTATAGCATCTCCCTACAGCCAGTCTTCCATCCGGTTAAGCGGGTTGAGATGACAATCTTTGACTGGGCAACCGTGGTCGTCCAGCACCAGATCAATTTCTCGGAACTCGGTGATTGGCACACCGCTGTGGTTCGTAAAACTGCTGAGAACAGCCTGGAGATGTAGCGCTAAGGCTTGGTCGCTCAGCATATTGCAGTGCAGAGGTCGCATCATCAGCATCAGCTGATTGCCTCGATACAGCTCGGCGCGGATGGCGTGTAGGATACAGCCCTGTATCCAATAGCGGCATAAAATGGCATGCACAGGCTCCGGCAAAGCGTGCTCCTTAGAACAATCGGAGGGGTGGTGGATTAAGTTCGTCCCTTTGATTATATCGCCTTGACGCAAGCGGTTCAGCCTGTAGTGTCTCTGTACCATCTACTATCCTGCCCCAGATCCTGCTTAGGCGTTCTTCTTGACTCTCCACTTTACTGGAAGGTCTATACTGCAATCAGTTCGTTGAATTCAGCAGGATGATCAATCTATGACTCTCCAGTTTAAAGTGCCTGATATGGCCTGTGCAGCCTGTGCCACCACGATTACGAGTGCCGTCACAGCAGTTGACCCAGCCGCAAAAGTTGCGGCTGACCCGCAAACCAAGCAGGTCAACATCGAAACCCAGCAGCCCGAAGCCACTGTGAAGCAGGCGATTGTTGCCGCAGGCTACACAGTCGAGTAGCGGGCTGTTGGGCTGGGCAAAATTTGAGCACTGCAAGCGCTGTGAATCACTCTGTAGACAGAAGATAAACAGAAGGTAGACAGAAAGTGGACAAAAGAATAGCAAGGGCAGCAGACAAAGCCACATTAAAACTGAACGGTATGAGCTGCGCCGCCTGTGCCAGCAATATTGAAGCCGCAATTCGCGCGCTTGAGGGCGTGGAAGCTTGCAGCGTCAATTTTGCCATTGAGCAGGCGACCGTCAGCTACAGCCCCAGCCAAACCAATCTGACCGCAATCCAGGAGGCTGTGTTGGCATCGGGCTATGGAGCTTCGCCCATGCAGGACGATCCGCTGGCTCCAGAAGATGATCAAGAGCAGCACCGCCGCCTTGCCGAACAGCGCCAGCTCGCTCGCAAAGTTTGGATCAGTGGCTTGATTAGCAGCCTGCTGGTGATTGGCTCACTGCCTGCCATGACCGGCTTATCGATTCCCTGGATACCAGCTTGGCTGCATCATCCCTGGCTTCAGATGTTCCTGACCTCTGTTGTTTTAGTCTGGGCTGGCAGATCTTTTTTTGTCAACGCCTGGAAAGCGCTCAGGCGGCATACTGCCACGATGGATACTTTAGTTGCCGTCGGAACCGGAACGGCTTATCTCTATTCGCTATTCCCCACCAGCTTTCCGCAATGGTTTACTCAGCAGGGACTAAGGCCGGATGTATACTACGAAGCCGCCTCGGTAATTATTACGCTACTCTTGCTGGGACGATTGCTGGAACACCGGGCAAAAGGACAGACTTCCGCCGCGATTCGTAAGCTAATCGGGCTGCAAGCCAAGACAGCGCGGCTGATTCGCAACGGCCAAGAAGTAGATGTGCCAATTGCTGAAGTTGCGGTTGGGGATATTGTGCTGGTACGTCCGGGTGAAAATATTCCGGTTGACGGCGAAATCGTAGCAGGCGCTTCCACAGTGGACGAGTCGATGGTGACAGGCGAAAGTATGGCCGTCCAGAAGCAGCTCGGCGATGAGGTTGTGGGTGCGACGCTCAACCAAACCGGCAGCTTTCAGTTCCGCGCCACACGGGTCGGTAAAGACACTTTTCTGGCTCAAATCGTCAAGCTAGTACAGCAGGCTCAAGGCTCCAAGGCTCCGATTCAGCGATTGGCCGATCAGGTGACGAGCTGGTTTGTGCCCGCCGTGATCGCAACTGCGATTCTGACGTTTGTGGTCTGGTTTAACGTTATGGGCAACCTGACGATGGCGTTGATTACCACCGTGGGCGTGCTGATTATTGCCTGTCCCTGTGCGCTGGGTTTGGCAACTCCAACTTCGATCATGGTAGGCACGGGCAAAGGAGCTGAGAACGGCATTCTGATTAAAGGCGCAGATAGTTTAGAACTGGCGCATCAGCTGCAAACAATTGTGCTGGACAAAACGGGCACAATCACGCAAGGAAAGCCCACGGTGACAGATTATATAACGATTAGAGGGACAGCAGATCGCAATGAATTAGAGCTGCTGCGGCTGGCCGCCTCGGTTGAGCGCAATTCAGAACATCCGCTAGCAGCAGCCGTGGTGCGATATGCTCAGTCTCAGTCTGTTGAATTGACCGACTCTCAGGAGTTTGAGGCGATTGCTGGCAGCGGCGTACAGGGATATGTATTAGATTGTAAATCAGGTTACAGATCAGATTATTCACCAGAGGAACCTGACGAAACATCAGTACGCTGGGTGCAGATTGGGACAGGTCGCTGGCTCAACGAATTGCAGATTGATACCCAAGCACTTCAGCAGCAGTGGGACAGGCTAGAATCGCTGGGCAGAACCGTGGTTTGGATTGCTGTAGACGGCAATGCAGAGGCAATTATGGGAATTGCTGATGCTGTCAAACCTGCCTCCATCAGCGCAATTCGGACGCTCAAGTCTATGGGATTAGAAGTTGTGATGCTGACTGGCGATAATCAGCGCACGGCTGATGTGATTGCGCGCGAGGTGGGAATTCAGCGGGTGTTGGCCGAAGTCCGGCCCGACCAGAAAGCTGCCGCAATTGCCGCAATACAATCAGAAGGCAAAATTGTGGCGATGGTCGGCGACGGCATCAACGACGCGCCAGCTCTGGCTCAGGCCGACGTGGGCATGGCGATTGGCACGGGGACAGACGTGGCAATCGCTGCTAGCGACATCACGCTGATTTCGGGCGATCTCCAGGGGATTGTCACGGCGATTCAGCTGTCTCGCGCCACGATTCGCAACATTCGCCAAAATCTGTTCTTTGCCTTTATCTATAACTTGGCCGGAATTCCGATCGCGGCTGGCGTTCTCTACCCGATTTTCGGCTGGCTGCTCAACCCGATTATTGCAGGTGCAGCAATGGCCTTCAGCTCGGTTTCAGTTGTCACAAACGCCCTGCGGCTACGCAATTTCAGCCCCAAGCAGGTTGGCTGAATCTGATAGTTGACTCGGCGGATCTGACTCGACGCATTGGAGGTTTTGAGATGTTAAACAAAGCCCTAGTAGGCGGCCTAATCAGCTTGATGCTCACGGGTGCTGCAAGTCCTGCGAGCGCTGCGGCAGTGCAGATGCCCCAGGAGATATCGCAGATGCACGGCGCGCCGCAGCCAGAATTTCAGCGCCTTCAGCAGCCCTTCTGGTTAAAAGCCGCCGTGACGACAGCAGGCATAGGGCTAATCGGGCTGGAGCTATGGTGGTTTCTGCTGAGCAAGCCCAAAGCGCGTTGAGCTGCTGTCTTTAATTTGCTGCCTGTAATGTTCACGCTACAGTAACCCTCGGTAGCGAATAAATAGCAAAATGACTGCCCAAGATCCTAGCGCTACCTTGATCGCCACCAAAATGTTCAACAGCGGCAGCATACCGCCGCTCAACAGTGCGCCCAACTCTCCATGCGGCAGCTCAAACCCGCTCAGCGTTACCGCCGCCAGCAGCATAAAAATCAGCACCGAGATTTTTTCCCAGGTTGCAGCCTGCCACCGCTTATAGAGCAAAGCCATTTCATCAGAAGATGAGGTGATGGCAACCAAGCCAATTGCCGTACCGCCTGCCACCCCAGCTGCAAACCCGCCGCCGGGACTCAAATGCCCCCGAATCGCCAGTTCAATGCCAACCAAGGCTGCAATTGTGGCACCCAGACGCGCTAGAACGGTTGACGGCTGATCGGTAAACTGCCGGATCTGGGGTGCAGGCTGCTCATTGGCCAGCAGAAAGCTACAGCCTAAGATGGCGACTGTGAACACAACCACTTCTAAAACGGTATCGTAGAGGCGATTGCGAAAGATGATGCCGGATACCGCATTCGGTACGCCGCTATCTTGGACGACCCACTCGACAATTGCAGGTAAAGGCTCAGAGATCGCGTTCGGTATGATCAGCATTTTGAAAAACAGCGCGATTCCTGCCAGTATATAGAGCCATTTCATCGCTGTTCCTCCAAGTTGCTGACAGCGTAAACCACTGTATCAACGCCAACCGCCGCCAGTTCAGCCTGCAGGATGTCGTGAAGCGACTGTAGCCGCGTTGCGATCTGGTACTGACACAGTGAAGTCGCGCCATTGTGATGACTGTGGTTAGCCGGATCGACGCAATCAATCGCATCTGACTCAACGTCCGCTGGAGCACAGGCAGCATGGATTTCTTGAGTGGTTAGCCCCTGCTGAAGTGCCGCTCGATTGGGATATGGAACTAGCTCCAGCCGCAGATGCTGCTTGCGGATTAGATCGCGCAGGGTGGTGATCAAGGCGGCTAAGCGAGGCTCTTTAACTAGAACTGGAGTTTCTGGAGGCTGTTCCTGCTCAATCAGCGCCGCAGTTTGCAATACCCCCAGCCGCAGCACCATCGACGAATGCACGGCCACCGCATAGAGGGTAATCGCCAGCATGGTTCCCATCAACGCCTCAGTCAGCGCCACATCTGCCGCCCCCAAAACCGCATAGACCAGCGCCGCAATCGCCCCCAGCACAGCTCGAATCACCAGGGCATGGTAGGGATTGGTTTGAACGACTAAAAGACAGGCCGAGAGCGGCAGCAGTGCCGTAATTAAATAGATATAAATATCAGCGTAGAAATCGCCAGAGAGCGTCACCGTGGCTAGATTTGCGAGATTTACTAGATTGACGAGATTAATCATGGGTCGCTTCAGTTGTAGAACAATAGGCCAAGACGTAGCCCAGCACCGTATTCCAGATTGCCAGTGAAATAATCGCCAGCACCAGCAGCGGCCATTCCTGCGGCCTTTTGAGCAGCAGCCCTAGCAGGATCGCCATCGAGCCGAGCGTATCTGCAATGGACAGCATATGCAGCTTGAAGAGCACGGAGCGACGACTCGGCAGAAAAGCTGTTCCCCAAAACCAGAAGAGCAGACCGATGCCAATGCAGCCGTAGCTGAAGAGATTGACGAGAGGATTGATCATGCTTGACTCACCCGCTTAATTACATGCGCCAGCAGCATCAGCCCTGCATTGCCAACGCTGAGAATAATCACGGCGACAGCTCCCAGCATCCAGTCATCTCGCAGGACTGAGACGAACAGGCTAATCATCGCGGTTTTGCTGGCAATACTGGCAAAGGCCAGCATCTTTTGCCAGATGTTTTCATCTTTGCAGGCTTCGTAGATTGGAATCAGCAAAGCCAGAATCATTGCAATTAAAATCCAACTCATAATTTACTCCTCTGATTCATGCCCCTCTAATTCACGCCCTGTACGTCTCGGTCGCAGTCGATGAATTTCATAATAGTCTTGGCGATATCTCAGCACAATTGTCTTGGGGGTGAAGGTGATCACAAAAACATCTAGAAAAATTAGCTGCGAAGAGCGCTGAGGCGGCACACGCTCTAAAACAATATCTTCCTGCGTATGGGGACGCAGCAGCATTTCAAAGGCTTCTAGATAGGCGAGGGGAATCGCCCAGAGAATTTTGCTCAGCATGCGCAGCCAGTCTCCAACCGCAATTGATCTCCCGTCGGGACGCGGCAGCAGCAGCGCAATAGCCAGCCCCATTGCCAGATTGATCCCGCTCAAATCGGAGGTGAGCAGCAGCCAGATGGTCAGCCGCAAAATGAGATGTCCTACAATTGGTTTAATCATTTGGTTTAATCATTAGCCTATCGCTTCGCTCCATCTCGCAAAGGCCATCCAAAACAGCACAACCAGGCTGAGGCTGATTACGCCAATCAAATGTTCAAACTGCTCAAATAGACGCGGCAGCCTAACGACCGAATGGCGAAATACCAGAAAATACAGCAGCCAACCAGCGCCAATTGTCGCCAGCGGCTTGATAATATTAGCCAGCGTATAGGCATCTAGATAGACGAGGTTGGCTGCGACTAGTCCACCCAGCAGCAAGAGCAGCGCTGCCCAGAGTCCAGGGCGCACGGCAGTTTGGCTGCCAATCGGCAAAAAGATAAACTTGGCAAACGAAATGGCCGTTCCCAGCGCCGCCAAATTCATGCCAATTACCTGCCAAGCGGCCAGACTCTGCATCGTCAAAACTTTGGCACCAAATCCCGACAGCAGCGGGAAGCCGGAAATTGAGAAGCTGGCCATCGCCAAAGCTACCCAGATACGCCGATCGAGTGGCTGCTGCTGCAATGTTTTAAAGCTGCGGCTCGGCAAGGTTCCCGCCAGCAAAAACAGCGCCGATTTAACCAGTCCATGCGTCAGGGCATAAAAGCCACCGACTTCTGGTGCAGCCAAAATAAAGCCGAGCTGCGAGACGGTGTGAAACGCCAACATTCGCTTGCTGTCTTTTTCAAAAACCGCATAAGACACGCCCAGCAGCGCCGTCGCTACGCCAAAGCTGCGAACAATTGGATCGCTTGCCTCGACGAGCAGCGCACAGCGCACCAGCGGATAGACTCCTGCCTTCACCACAATTCCAGAAAGCAGCGCCGATACGGGCGTTTCTGACTCAGAATGGGTCAGGGGCAGCCACAGACCAGAGACAAAAATACCGCCCTTGACCAGTAGCCCCACAAAAATCAGCGCCATTGCCTCCGGAGGAGCTTGGCTCAACCCCGCAAAGCTAAAGCTCTGCGTCGCCTGATAGACCAGTGCTGTGCCAATTAAATAAAACAGCATGGCGGTATTGCTGATGAATAAATAGCGCAGCGCAACCCAGATCGAGCGGTCGGTGCGGGGATAGGCAATCAGCAGAAAGGCAGCGATACCGCTCACCTCCAGCGCTACATACAGACTCACAAAATCTGTGCAGGCAAAGGCCGCGTTAATGCTGCCATGCACAATCAGCATCTGGGCGTAAAAAAAAGTAGATTTGTTGGTGCCCCAGCAGTAGAGCAGCACAGCTGCCGTTACGAGCGCATTGGTAAGGATGAAGTAGCTGCTGAGCCGATCGAGCAGTAGCGTTACCCCAAAGTGATCGAGCAGCGTCAGCGTCAAGGGCGAGGGCGCAACAAACAGCAGCAGCGCATACAGCGCGGAAGCCATCGCCACGCCGAGCGTTAAATAGCGAGTCAGCCTGGGCAGGAGATAGCTGACAAACCCGGCAAAAAATGGCAGAATAACCCAGGCAATCGTCAGGATATCGGCTGGGTCACTCAAGCTGTTTGTGAGGCTATTTACGAAAGCATTTGTGAGGCTGTTCACGGTGCTGTATATGGTATGGCTCAGGGAGTCTGGCGTAGCTCAATCTCACGGCAGTCTAGAGTTGGATGATCGCGGGATAGCTTCATGACCCCGACTAGCATCAGTGCTTGAATTGAAAAGCCAATCACAATCGCCGTCAAAATAACGGCCTGAGGAACCGGATCGGCATAGGACAGAGACGACATGCTTGCATCTGAAGCGCTAGAGATAACGTCGGAAGCTACGCTGGAGTCAACACTAGATTTAACATAACTGACAATCGGAGTGAGCTGTCCATGATGAGAGGCAATCAGAACATAGTAGGCAATCACCCCGGTACTCATGACATCCATTGAAACGATCTTCATCACCAGATTTTTTTTGAAAATAATCCCAAAAAATCCGCACATGACTGTAATGAGAACAGATGCTTCCAGCATGAATCTGTAGAATGGGCTAAAGTAATTGGCTCGAACGCTGATATCTGTAGACAACCGGAACTTTGGCTTGCCCAAGAGGCTAGTCAGTCGGCAGTCTACAGACATAGATGTTATTCAATAACGAATCTATAATCTATAGTAATTTAATGATACTTGATTTGGTCTACTCTCCGAGCCTTGCTGGCATAGAGATTTAGCTAGACTAAGCATTGATTAATCCCCACAGAACTGCTGGTGCTGGGCTTCAGGCTTGGCCGAGCTGCTGCTGGAGTCTGGCATATTCTGCCTCAAACTGCGCGTTGGGATATTGCTGAAGCGCTGTTTGGGCTGCCCTCAGCGCAGCTTCTAACTGCCCCGACCGCCGCAGTGCTTCAATCTGATATCGCCTCGCCTGAATCTGCACGCCGGGTTCCCAGCGTTGAGCCAGCGCCCGGTCAAGCGATTGCAGCGCCTCGCTGTAGCAGCCGAGCTGCATCAGCGCGTAGCCTCGATCCGCCAAGACATGGCCGTTTTGGGGCGCATACTGCAAGAAAATATCAAAGCTATCAATGGCTTTGCTGTAGCGCCCTAGCTGCAGCAGCGCATCTCCCCGCTCATGCGCCAGATCTCGCTGCTGGGGGTGAATCTGGTAGGCTCGGTCGTAGCTGTCAATGGCCGCATCAAAGCGCTGGAGCTTGGCCAGCAACAGCCCGCGCTCATGCCAGAGGCGGCTGTCTTGGGGATACTGCTGGAGAGCTTGCTCATAGAGGCTGACCGCGATTTCGAGATGCCCCAGCCGCTCTTGCTGCTTGGCGTGGTTAACCCACTGGAGCGGCTGCTGAATTCTGGAGGGCGGTGGCTGGTTGGGCGGCATCGATGCGGTGGCAGATAGCCGCTGAGCTGGACGCTGAGCCAGACGCTGCACTGGGCGCTGAACTAGACGCTGAACTGGGCGACGCTTCAGCCATTCGCTGAGACCTGCGGCGGTGAGTATGACCAGACTGGTCGCTGCGATTTGAGCTAGAGCAGGCGGAATTGCAGGAACAGCAGCAAGATAAATCGCCATGACTTGGCTGGGTGAGAACTTGAGGACAGGATGCTACCAACCTGGAGACGCTACCAAGCTGGATAAGGCGGCGGGGCTTCCATCGGGTAGGGCGGATAAGGTGGATAGGGCATCGGCCGCATGGGTGGATAGCCCGGACTAAACGGTGGCTCGCCGTAGTCGCCTTCGGGATAGCCGCCAGGATAGCCATCAGGATAGCCGCCAGGGTAACCCGAATAGCCTTCAGAGTAGCTTTCGGGGCGAGGCGTGCGGCTGTTGGTGGGAGTCTGTCCGGCCAGGAACTGCCGAATCTGCTCAACCGGGATGGCCAGCTCGTCTTCAATTTCGCCCTGCGTAATCCCAATCACCTGCCCGTTGGCCTCCAGTGGCCCGCCTGAGTTGCCAAAGGTGATGGTGCCCTGCTGAAGCGTCAGACAGGGGGCGACAGCTAAGCAGTTTTGGGTGGTGCCAAGCAGCGACGAATTTTTGACTGTCAGCGGCTGGTCGTTTGGGAAGCCAATGGCGCGAACTGCCGTGCCCTGAGCAGGGGAGACTTGAGCCAGCGTCGCAATTGGGAATTTGGCTCCGGGAACTAGCAAAACGGCCAGATCAAATTCGGGCGAGCTGCGGATGATCTGGCCTGTAAACATCTCGCCTCTGCCGTTGAGCTGGAGCGGCGGACGGTTGGTGTCGGCGACCACATGGTAGTTGGTTAAAACGACGGCTCCCTGAGCAGGATCAATGCCTACCAGCGCCGGATCGATTGAAACGCCTGAAGCGCAAGCCTGCTCGCCCCAGCCTTTGGGCGTTTTGACGCAGACGGTTGCGCCTGACACATCGCCAGACTCGGCTCGTCTGGCACTGAGGTCGGTTCGGCTCTCAGATTGAGTCTCGCCACCCTGGCTTGAGCCAGCTAATCCTAAAAAGTTAGCGACGTTGACTGGGCTAGCGGAGTCGGCCTCCGGCGTGAGCCAATTTGTGGCGAGTATTCCCAGTATCGCTCCCAGGGACAGGATGCCTAATGTTCTAAATCCGCCTGAAACGGCTGAGGCGGAGGCAATCAGCAAGGGACGTTGCAAGGAGTCCGAGGGGGGGCGTTTCATGGAGACTGTCCAAGTACTGCTGACTCAGAGTATGACAGAATCTTACGGTCTTGCCCACCTAGTCTGAACCTAGTCTGAACCTAGTCTGAACTGAGGAGCTGTCAGCTTGGGGGAAGAGGTAAGGCGTACCCCATTGTCACGGACATCCCCTGATCCGGATCTTTCAAAAGTTGGAGGAGGCAACAGCTGATTTTGCCTAGAATGAGCGAGAAGACTTCTGAGGATTGACATGGAAACCCATCAGTCTGCTGCCGCTGAAAGTAAAAAGATCCGCTACGCTATTGTCGGATTAGGCTGGTTTGCTCAGTCTGCCGCCCTACCCTCGTTTGCTCACGCCAAAAACTCCGAGCTGGTAGCACTGGTGTCAGATGACCCTAAAAAGCGGGATGAGATTAGCAAACAATACAATATTCAGCATACTTACGCTTACGAACAATATGATGATTGCCTAAACAGCGGCGAGATTGATGCTGTTTACATTGCATTACCCAATCATCTGCACCAAGAATATACGGTACGTGCGGCGGCGGCTGGGATTCACGTTTTGTGCGAGAAGCCTATGGCAGTCACCGTAGATGAATGCGAGGCCATGATTCAGGCTGCTCAGGACAATCAGGTGAAGCTGATGATCGCTTACCGCCTGCACCTAGAGGAAGCCAACTTGCAGGCAGTGGAGACAGTTCAATCTGGCAAATTGGGTGAGCCGCGTATTTTCAACTCTGTGTTCACGCAGCAGACGGTAGCTGGCAATGTGCGGCTTGAAAAAGAGAAAGGCGGCGGTACGTTAGATGACATTGGGATTTACTGTATCAACGCGGCTCGCTATCTGTTTCAGGATGAACCTATTGAGGTATTCGCAGCGGTTGAAACCAACGGCGAGCAGCGCTTTAGTGAAGTAGACGAAATGACAAGCGCGATCTTGAGATTTCCAGGCAATCGGTTGGCTACGTTCATGATTAGCTTTAACGGTGCCAAAGTTTCAAACTATCAGGTTGTCGGCACGAAAGGCGATTTGCGAGTTGATCCAGCTTACAGCACTCAAGGGGAAATTAAGCATACGCTGACAGTTGACGGCGAGAAGCAAGAGCGCACGTTTGAGTCACATGATCAGCTAGCAGCTGAGTTTGTCTATTTTTCCGACTGTATCTTGCAGGACAAACAGCCTGAACCCTCCGGTCGGGAAGGTCTGATTGATGTCCAAATTATCCGGGCGCTTTACCAGTCGATTGAAACAGGTGGTTTTGTCAAGATTGATACGCTTGAGCGTCACCAGCGACCTACTGCTGACCAGACCATCAAACGACCGCCAGTTCAGGAGGAACCCGATCTAGTCCGGGCGGCTGGCCCTTCTGGCAAATCCTCATAGCAATTGATTTGAACAATGTCTTGCGGTCGGAAATAGGGCATTGTGCGGTTTTAACTCACTTTTGTTTTGGCCTTTTTTGAAACTTGTGGACTGAAATAAATGAACAATACAGCTATCCAAACCCCTCCTGAGATTCCCAATCCGACGATTCCCCCTTCAGCACCTCCGTATCCCTCACCAAATCCCGTTCCTTTACCTGATCCCGACCCTAATCCGGTTCCTTCGCCAATTCCAGCACCTGAGCCACAGCCTGATCCCAACCCAGTTCCACCGCCTAATCTGCCACCTGTTGTCAATCCAGATGCGGTGTTATTACGTTAGCCAGAAATATCAAGCATAGTTTCAAGCATAATAGACCTATGAATCGGTTAACTGCCTTACCTGTTCTCTGCCTCTGCCTATTGGCATATAGTACTCCTGCCCTTGCAGCCTCATCTACCTTGTTAACACCAGCTGTTAAACAAGCAGCACCCGTTGCTCCAGGCGAATCTGCACCTGGAGAACCGATTCCTGGAACACCGTTAGAAAGCCTGCCCAGCCAGCCAAGATCCGGTACAGGCTTACCGACCCCAACAAACCCGACAGATTTGCTTAACCCCAATCCCGAGCCGCAAATTACGCCTAATCCTGACCCAACTTTTCCAACAGAGCCGAGTCCTATTCCGCCTGAGACTCCGACGCCTGCACCACCTGTGCCACCATCGCAGTAAAGTCCAGCGATTCATTACGCAAAGCATCGGGGGACGGCATTTGATCTAAGCGCATTAGTTCAGAAATGGCTGCTGTTTCAGTGTCTCGTTGGCTGCTAGCAATCGCCAATACCCGATTATCTTTGACATAGAAAGCGATAAACTGGCGCTGCTGCAAGTCACCATTAAAAATGATCTCGTCCCACTGCTTGGCGTGACCCAAGTAACGCAGTGGGAATTCAAACTGCATCGTCCAGAAGACCGGCAACCCTCTAAACTGCGTTGGCCGTCCTGCCATATTGTAGGCCGCAGTCCGACCTTGCTGAGCAGCAATCCGCCAATGCTCAACCCGCTGAGTTTCACCCGTGCGCCAATCCTGATAGCGAGCGATATCTCCAGCGGCATAGAGTCCATCCGCTGCTTGCAAATATTCATTGACGATCACGCTCTGATCTGTGGCATCTAACTCAAGACCTGTCAGAAACTCAGTCGCAGGCTGGACTCCAATACCAATCACCACTAAATCAGCTTCTAGACGTTCGCCATCATCCAAAATCACAGCTTCTACTTTGCCGTCGCCCTCAATTTGAGCGACCTCCCGACCCAGCTTGAAAACTACGCCCTGTTCAGCATGAACCTGCTGAAAGACTTGCCCAATCTCTGCGCCCAAGATCTTGATAAATGGCAGCGAGGAATGTGAAACGACCGTCACGGTGACTCCCTGCTGAGTTAACCCTGAAGCAGCTTCCATACCAATAAAGCTAGAGCCAACCACAACTGCTTTAGCAGCAGACTGAGCGGCTGCGAGAATTCGCTCTGTATCCGCAAAGCTACGAAGCAGGAAAACATTTTGCAATTCCTTACCTGGCACCTCTAGCTGCCGAGGTTTACCACCAGTTGCGATCAAAACTGCGTCGTATGCCAAGCTATCCCCATCTGCAAAGGTAATCAATTTGTCAGCCGCCTCTACTCTAACCACTGATTTATTCAGCAACACCTCGATCTGATGGTCATGATAGAAGTCAGCCGAGCGAAGCGGCATTTGGTCTTTGGATGCTTTGCCAATAAAGTAGTCTTTGCTGAGCCAAGTGCGATCATAAGGCAAGCGATCCTCTTGGGTTACCATAATAATGCGTCCCTGATAGCCAGCGATACGTAGCGCTTCCACGGCATGAGCACCTGCTGAACCTGCGCCCAGTACGACAAAGGTACGCTGATCGGCTGGATAAGATTCGACCATAGCGGGAGTTCTATGCGGTGGTGAGTTCTCTGGCAGATTAACAATCACATCTTCCGCCTCAACCCTGACTTGATAGCGACAGAGTGAGTCTAGTCCGGGCGGCTCTTGCTGCTCTCCAGTTTTGACGTTGAAACAGGCATTGTGCCAGGGACAAATCACGCGCTCACCGCTCAGCACACCTTTAACCAAAGGCGCTTGGTAATGGCTACAGTAAGCGCCTACTGCGTGAAATTCTCCTGCTAATTTGACCAGCAGCAGATCGGTGTTGCCAACAGAAACCTGCCGCATTTCACCGTCTTGCAATTCGCCAACCTTCGCTACAACTGCCTCAAGCTGTTTCATAAGAATGTTTTTTAGTAATCTGTGATAACCTATGCGGTAGGCTGATCATTCCGATAGGTCATTATGCTGAGATTGAGATAGCTATGACTTCTAACTTTAGGAATAGATCTGTTGTCTGAATCCTATCACTGACTACTCAGCCGCCAAATCGATGGTGCGATCGGGTAGGGAGCTTGTACTATTTACAGTATCAGGAATCTGCCGTTAGTGAGAAGAATAAAACTAACGATTTCTCTATGCTTGGGATGTCTCTGTGCAGTAAGGCGGCTGTTGTCCAATAGATGGTTCAACAGATAAGAACATCAAAAGAGGAGAAATTTATATGAAAGCAGTAGTCTTTCACGGCATTGGAGACATACGGTTAGACAGCGTACCCGAACCCAAGATTCAGGAAAAACAGATGCTATCGTTAGGCTAACGGCTAGCGCAATTTGCGGCACCGATCTGCATATGATTCGGGGCACGATGGCAGGTATGAAGCCGGGAACTATCTTAGGCCATGAAGGTGTCGGAGTCGTTGAAGAGATTGGAGCAAACGTTCGCAATTTGAAAGCTGGCGATCGCGTCGTGATACCTTCTACGATTGCCTGCGGTCACTGCTCTTACTGCCGCTCAGGCTATCAGGCTCAGTGCGATAATGCCAACCCGAACGGAGCACAGGCTGGCACAGCTTTCTTCGGTGGCCCAGAGCAAACTGGTTCCTTCAATGGTCTACAAGCCGAATTCGCTCGCATTCCCCATGCCAACGCAGGGCTGGTCAAACTGCCTCAGGAAGTTGACGATGACCAGGCTATCTTGCTATCAGACATTTTTCCTACAGCATACTTCGGTGCCGAGATTGCCGAGATTAAGCCGGGTGATACTGTCGTTGTATTTGGCTGTGGGCCAGTCGGACAATTTGCGATTGTGAGTGCCTATCTGATGGGTGCAGGCCGAGTTTTGGCTGTGGATACAGTTCCTTCTCGGCTGGAGATGGCGCGAAATCAAGGGGCAGAGGTGATCGACTTTAACCGGGAAGATCCAGTTGAGGCCATTCGTAGCCTCACGGGTGGCATTGGAGTAGACCGGGCAATTGACGCAGTGGGGGTAGATGCGGTTGCTCCTCACAGCGGTCCTGCGGCTGAACAAGCCAAGCAGCAAGCTGACGAGTTTCGGCAAGAAGTGAAGCAGGTTGCTCCCGAAACAAATGTTCAAGGTGATAACTGGCAGCCCGGTAACGCCCCCTCTCAGGTGCTGAACTGGGCAGTTCAAGGACTTGCCAAAGCTGGAACGCTGTCCATCATTGGTGTCTATCCGCAAACACATCAGTTTTTCCCAATTGGTGCAGCTACGAACAAGAACCTGACGATCAATATGGGGAACTGCAATCACCGCAAATATATTCCACCGCTGGTTGATCTAGTGCGTAACGGCACCGTTAATCCACAGAAAATTTTAACTCAAGTTGAGCCGATGACTGCTGTGATTGATGCTTACAAAGCATTTGATACTCGACAGTCTGGCTGGGTCAAGGTAGAGCTAGTTCCTAGCAGATAGTGAAGCTTTCAATTAGAACAAGAGCAGAGGTACAAAATGGCTACTTTAACAGACTTACGGGTTATGGTTTTGGCTACAAACGGTGTAGAGGAATCAGAACTTATTGAACCTGTGCGAGCCCTGAGAGAGGCTGGTGCAACGGTTGATGTTTTGTCCAATCAGCTTCAGCCCATTCAGGCGGTTCAGCAGCAGGACAAGAGCAGCATGATTGAGGTGGACGGGGAAATTAAGGCGGCTCAGCCTGAGCAATACGAGGCGCTTCTGCTGCCTGGTGGCTCACTGAATGCCGAAACGCTAAGAATGCTGCCGGAGGTGCGATCAATCTTGCGCGAGATGCAGGCAGCAGGTAAACCGATTGCCGCAATTTGTCACGCACCTTGGGAATTAGTCTCGGCAGATTTAGTCAAAGGCCGTAAGCTGACGAGCTACTATACCGTTCAAGATGACATTCGTAACGCTGGCGGCAACTGGGTTGATCAGGAGGTTGTGGTCGATGGCAACTGGGTGACCAGCCGCAAGCCGGACGATATTCCTGCGTTTAACCGCGAGATGCTGAAGCTTTTCTCAAGAGTAGCTTCTGCTTCAGGCAGTGCTCGTTAGAGGCTAGCTGATAAAAAGCTGAAATTGTCTCCCTGTGAGCCTTTTCAGCTTTAACTATGTCGTGTGAGCACCTGTGATCTGACAATTACAATAGCATGAGCAGCAAGTTTGACTACGACTTATTTGTAATTGGCGGTGGCTCTAGCGGCCTCTCAGCTGCCAAGGCTGCGGCTCGGTATGGGGCAAGAGTTGCAATTGCCGAACCTGCTTTTTTAGGAGGCACCTGTGTAGCGCGAGGCTGTATTCCTAAAAAACTGATGGTTTATGCTTCTGAGTTTTCTCGCCTGTTTGAGGATGCTACGGCCTATGGCTGGAGCCAGACTCCCTCTCAGTTTAGCTGGACAAAACTGGTGGCAGCAGTCAATTCTGAAATACGGCGACTTGACCAGCTGCATCGCGCTGCTTTAGACAAAGCCAAAATTACGCTATTTTCAGCCACCGCTGCCTTTGATAACCCGCACAAGATTACAGTTGGCTCAGAGCAAATCACGGCTGATCACGTTTTGATTGCGGTTGGCGGCAAGCCTATCAGACCTAAAACTCCTGGCGTTGAACATGCGTTAGTTTCAGACGATATGTTCCATCTATCTGAACAGCCTCGCCGTTTGACGATTGTGGGCGGCGGCTATATTGGCGTTGAGTTTGCCGGAATCATGCAGGGGTTAGGGACGCAAGTGACGCAAATTGTGCGAGAGAGCGAAATACTTGAGAAATTTGACGAAATGCTCCAGAGTGAAATGCAGAAGGGTATGATTCGGCATGGCGTTAGTTTTCTATTTGATACTGAAGTAACAAACATTGAGCTAACTGCCGCCGGATTGCAGCTGTCACTTTCGAACTCATCTAAACAAACAGTTAAACAAACGGTAGATGCTATCTTAATGGCAACCGGACGAGCGCCGAATCTAGAAGCGTTAAAGCTCGAAAATGCTGGCGTGAAGCTAAACCAGAAGGCAGTTGAGGTGAATGAAGAGAGTCAGACTAGTCAGCCCAATATCTACGCTGTTGGTGACTGCACAGATCGCGTTCAGCTAACTCCCGTCGCCATTGCTGAAGGCAAAGCCTTTGCGGATACACTGTTCGGCCATCGCTCAGATCGCGTCAGCTATAAAAACATTCCCTCGTCGGTGTTTGGCAAACCTCAAGCTGCCTATGTCGGACTCACAGAAGCGGAGGCAAAACAGCAGTTTGGGGCAGATCAGATTGTGACTTACTGCACTACGTTTACACCCCTATTTCATAGCCTAACTGACCGAGACGAAACCACTAGCATGAAGTTGGTTGTCGAAAAAAGCAGTGCTCGATTGCTGGGAGCGCATATGATTGGCAATCACGCCGCAGAAATTATGCAGAGTATGGCAATTGCCGTAAGCGCCGGACTCACGAAGGCTGATATTGACGCGACGATGCCGCTGCATCCAACTTCTGCTGAAGAATTTGTCACCTTGAAACTTACATCAATGCCAGAACAGCCTGTGCCGCCTTGCTGGATGCAAAGTTGACTCATAACCTTGTCATAATTTTGTCATAACCTGGATTGATAACCAGCGTTTGAACAGCACTAAATCGCAGGCTACAGCCCGCTGGCGACAGCACTCGCTTAGCCAGAGCTGAGGCGATGCTTTGCTCAACATTTGCCAAGCGGCTATGATCACTGCTCGTTAATATAGTACTATTCGAGTGGTACAAAAACCGCTGCCCTGAATCGGGTGAGATTTATGAGCCAACGCCCTTTGCTTCAAGAAACCGTAGCCAGCCAAATCCGCAGGCAGGTGGATGAAATCTATCGCAGTGAGTCCCGGCGCGTGTTTGCTACCCTGATTCGCCTGCTGGGCGACTTTGAGCGGGCAGAAGAGGCGATGCATGATGCCTTTGCTGTGGCGCTTGAGCAGTGGTCTCGCGATGGCATACCCGCTAGCCCTCGCGCTTGGCTAGTCTCGGTAGGGCGCTTTAGAGCCATTGACAGCATTCGGCGGCTGACTCGCTTTGATGCCTCTTTGAGCGAACTGGCGCAGCTTGGCGAAACCTCGATGCAGGATGAGGAAGAGCTTGAGGATGACCGTCTGCGGCTGATCTTCACCTGCTGCCATCCTGCCCTTTCCCCCGAAGCGCAGGTCGCGTTGACGCTGCGAGAAGTCTGTGGACTGACAACCGAAGAGATTGCCAACGCCTTCTTGATTGCCCCCTCAACGCTGGCTCAGCGGATTGTCCGCGCCAAAGCCAAAATCCGCGATGCGCGTATTCCCTATCAGGTGCCATCGCTGGCCGACTTGCCTGAGCGCCTAGAGAGCGTGCTTCAGGTGATTTATCTAGTGTTTAACGAAGGCTATGCGGCTTCATCAGGTGGGACGCTGACGCGAGCTGCCCTCTCAGCAGAGGCGATTCGGTTGGGGCGACTGGTGATGCTGCTATTGCCTGAACCTGAAGTGCTGGGGCTACTGGGGCTGATGCTGCTGCAAGAATCGCGACGGACTGCCCGCACCTCGTCAGATGGCGACCTCATTCTGTTGGAAGATCAAGATCGCTCCTGCTGGAATCAGGCTCAAATCGCGGAGGGCAGGGTGCTGGTAATGCGGTCGCTCGCGTCACGGTAGTTTGGTCTCTACACCGTGCAGGCAACAATTGCGGCAGTGCATTCGGATGCGGCTAGCGCTGCTGATACCGACTGGGCGCAGATTGTGGCGCTCTATGACCTGCTGTTGCAGATGTCGCCCTCGCCGATTGTTGAGCTGAATCGAGCGGTGGCGGTGGCAATGCGGGACGGCTACCCAGCAGGCTTACGGCAGATTGACGAGATTTTGGGGCGGGGTGACTTGACTGACTATCATCTGGCTCATGCGGCGCGGGCTGACCTCTGCCGTCGCTTGGGAAAAACAACTGAGGCTAGAGCCGCTTACCAGCAGGCAATCGCGCGGGTGAAGCAGGAGCCGGAGCGGCGGTTTTTGGAACGACGGCTGCGCGAATTGGGCTAAAAATATTTCTGGAGCTGTCGATTTACAGCTTCGCCGAACGACTACTGAATGAAAGCAACAAGGTCAGATTCTGCTCGTTCTCTAGGAGACAATCATGCAGACAGCAGCTCAAAAAGAACACCAGTGGTTGAACCAACTGATCGGCGAATGGGTCAGCGAAACTGAATACAGCATGGAACCGAATCAACCTCCATCGAAGCTGAGTGGAACCGAAATGGTTCGCTCAATCGGCGGTCTATGGATTGTAGCGGAAGGTCAATGTGAGATGCCAGAGAACGATACTGGACAAACCATCATGACGCTGGGCTACGACCCACAGAACCAGCGCTATGTCGGCACGTTTATCGGCTCGATGATGACGCATCTCTGGCTCTACAGCGGCTCTCTAGACGCAGCCGCTCAGGTGCTGACGCTAGAGGCAGAAGGGCCGAATCTCAATCAAAATGCGATGGCAAAGTACAAGGATAGGATTGAGTTCGTTAGCGCTGATCACCGGATTATGACCTCGCAGATTCTGGGCGATGATGGCAACTGGCTTCAGTTCATGACCTCGCACTATCGGCGGCGGTCGCCGAGCATCAACTAGCAAAATTTGGAGAATTGTGATGCAATATATGCTGCTCATTTACAGCGACGAAAATACCTGGACTGAGCGGGAGCGCGAACAGTGCTACGCAGACTCAGTGCAGCTTACCCAACAGCTCAAGGCCACCGGCCAATATCTGGCTGCTGCCCCGCTGCAATCTATCGTAACGGCAACGAGCATTCGAGTCCGCGACGGGAAGCGACTGGTGACAGATGGGCCATTTGCAGAAACGCGAGAACAGCTCGGTGGCTATTTCCTAATTGACGCGCCAGATCTAGATGAAGCGATGCAGATTGCTGAACGCATTCCCAGCGCCCGCAAAGGCACGGTCGAAATCCGGCCAGTCGTGATGCTATCGGGCTTACCATCCTAATTCTGCGCTCAGCTTCAAACCTAAAATTATTTCAAGGAGTCCACAATGCAGTTGAATCCCTATCTTTCCTTCAACGGCCAATGCGAGGCGGCGTTTAAGTTCTATGAACAGTGCTTGAATGGCAAAATTAATGCGGTGATGCGCTATGGAGAGTCACCTATGGCAGATCAGGTGCCTGCGGCTTGGCGGAGCAAAGTTATTCATGCCTGCCTAACAGTCGGCGACGTGGAGCTGATGGGCAGCGACGCAATGCCAGAATACTTTGAAAAACCGCAGGGCTTCTCTGTGAGTCTTCAGTTGGAAGATACAGCAGAAGCAGAGCGATTGTTCGATGCTTTAGCAGCAGGTGGAACGGTGCAAATGCAGCTTCAGGAAACCTTTTGGGCTAAGCGTTTTGGCATGGTAAAGGATCAGTTTGGTACGCCCTGGATGATTAACTGTGGCTAACGCTGTTTGCGAATAACTACGACAGAAATCAAGGCAACTCAAGATTCTAAAGCAGATATGATGCTGAGCGAAACGCTATGATCCATATTTGCTCTGCTTTGAATAATGCTCGTTTAGAATTCGCCTGTTAAGCTACGATGCCGATATGAGCAGCCACAATATGCCAAGTTCCGCTCTCAGAGACAGCCCAAACGCGCGTGAAGCGAAAGTCACCGTTTGCAGGGTTGCCGTTATAGCTACCCAATATTTGCATTCGGACTGACACGATCGCGACTTTATCATAGAGTTGGATACGCTGCTCAGAAGGTTGCAGCTCACTGATCTGAAATGCACCAGATGCATGAGCAGCCAGATCATCTCGTTTGCTCAGCAATTCTCCAAGATGACTAGTAATAATAACTTCAGGAGCCAGTAGTTCATCCAAAACGTCGACATCAGAGGCTAACATGGCTTGCCTAAGTCGTTCTTCAACATCAGAAATTTGAGTTTCAGTGGTTTTACACATGGCTTCCCATTTTCGAGATGGACTGACGGAGTTAGCACTAGACATTTTGGGACTGAACCCAGATAGTCAGGTAAACCCCAATGACTGGCCTTAATGACTGGCCTCAATGACTAGACAGTTTGGAGGAGAAACTAAGCTAAAAACTACATAAGATTGTAATAGATCAAACTGAATCTGACAGATGGGAGTTACCGTGCACTGTAATAGATGAAACTTAATCTGACAGTGGTGAGCTAGCGGACACTGACAAAGGGTGTCAGATGTGCCTCACTTGTCGGTGGCGATTCTCCGTATTCTATCTCGTTCTGTTCCTCCTCCTCTATCT
>JAHHHV010000037.1 GCA_019359155.1 Pegethrix bostrychoides GSE-TBD4-15B | reverse complement strand
CTACGGTTTGGTTCAAGCCACCGTGGGAGTTACTTTACACGCGCTCAAGAACGCCAGAAACGCTAAAAGCTGTTCAAGTCGCACTGGTAAAACCAGTGGCTTACCTTCTGAGCTACAGACAAGTTAAATATTGAAAATCAGCTTCAAAGCTTCAACTACTACTATTAGAAAGAGACTAGTTATGCCATATACGTTTAATGGAGTCGGAACAAAGTACTATGGTCGCCGAGACTTGCGAGATGATGGATCATGGATTACTACTGAGTGGTTTGTGCTAGCATACGTACCTATTATTCCAATAGGCTCTTTCCGAATAAAACCTACTGGAAAATTCTCAAACGAATCAATTTTCATATCTTCTCACCAGTCTACTGAATATTCTGTTACTCGGGTTCCTTGGTGCTGGCGACAGATACTCAACGTATACCTCGTTAGCATATTTCTCATAGGATTTCTACATGGTGGCTTGACGTGGTTAGATAAGTCTAAAGCTAAGCAATATCCAATTAAGCAATATCCAATATTGAAACCTTCGCCAAGTGTAAAAGGAATATGAATATTGATGTAACTGGACTAGGCTCTCAGTGAAATCCTCGATCGTGTAGGATGCCTTAGCGACAGTGTAACGCATCAATAAGCTAAAGTAGAATAGTTCAGTTGAAACGAGGTCAAACCGATGAAAACTCGACAACCCCGCTACAGCAAAGAAGAATTTGCTCGACGTGGCGATGAGATTTATGAGGCTCAGGTGCGCCAGCAGGTCGAGCAAGGGAATCATGGCAAGATTGTTGCGATCGATATCGAAACCGGAGCGTTTGAACTAGCAGACGATACGATGGCTGCGACCCGAAAACTTTATGAGCGTTTGCCAGATGCACAGCCTTGGGTTGTGCGGATCGGCTATCGCGCTGTGCATCGCTTTGGCGCACGGAGTTTGAACGACGCTCTATGATGCAAGGACGTGTGAATCAGCGGTGTGAGGCTGTAATTTCAGTTGTGGTGAGAGGTGGAGATAAGATCAAATCTGTTGATACAGTTATTGACACAGGGTTCAACGGCTTTCTGAGTCTACCGATCGATATCATCGTGGAACTTGGTTTACCTTGGAACTACCGCGATCGTGCCACATTGGGCGATGGGAGTGAAACTCTGTTCGATATCTACAATGCAGAGGCCATCTGGAATGGGCAGTACCGAGAGATTGAGGTCAATGCAGCGGAGACAGAGCCGTTGTTGGGGATGAGGATGCTGAAGGGCTATCGGTTGCAGGTCGATACGATCGAGGGTGGGGCGGTGACGATTGACATGTTGCCGAATGTAGTTGAAGATAGTCGGTGAGAAGCGGTATAACATAAAACCCGATTGGAGCGGACTGATGAAGGTAGTTGGTGATGCAGCATGGTTTACTAGCAGCCGCTCAATCGGAGCGTTATGCTGATTCGTTTAGCCGTGTTAACAGTAATTCAAAACTGTTCTATTAGAGTTCAAATATGTCGATTGTTCTCCGGGCTGTTGTCAATATTTTTCTAGTTATTGCGGTTATAGGGATGATTTTAGGAGGAGGTGCGTTTATTTGCGGAATTGCATTTGCTATTTTAATGGCTCTACAAATCAGGGCTAACGGAGGTGGGCCTGGTGGAATCCTAATATCCGTAGGGATAGGAAGTGCGGCAATGGGTCTAGTTGTATTTGTGGCTTCATGGGGAGCGATGCTAATTTTGAATTTCCTCAGGACTCCTATTAAGGAATAGTAATATTTATAGATTTTTGCACCCATCTAATTTTGCTCAGGACTGTACCTTGATCCGTTACGATCGTGACAATGATAATAGGTGATTAGGGTTAGTCGATTCATGGCAGAGCCGCAAGCATTGTTGGATAGCGCGATCGTCCTTCGAGGTGGTCGCAACCGCCCAGAAGATATTCGTCGTGGGATCGGTACGCAGCCAAGCAGTATCACAGGAATTTCAGTAGAATGTGAAGAGTTAGCACTTCAAGATTCCACCTAAATCGCGTCGCATAACAAGCCTGTTGCAAAAAGTTTGAGAAGCTCGGTTATTGCTCCAGGCTTATCTGCCGCCGTTGAACAGGGTCGTTAGCCCTCAGTCTGTCTCTGGGGGCGTACTTAAGAACGCTTTGTTGATGCAGCTATTATCAAAGCAATACTAGATAGTGTTGGAGAACAGTCAAAGTGGCATTTGGCAGATTGAGAGAAGAGGATGTTAGAGAGCATATTGATCCAAGCAGTGTAGCAGTTGTGCAAGAAAACACAGCTTTTGCCCTTGATCTTTATAAAGCATTGAGAGCAGAAGAAGGTAATCTTTTCTTTTCTCCCTACAGCATATCTGTGGCATTCGCCATGACCTATGCTGGTGCCCGTGGAGAGACAGGGCGGCAAATGGCTCAAGTCCTTCACTTCCCATCAGAACAACAACTCCATCCGATATTTTCTGCCCTAGAAGCAGAACTCAAGACAGCCCAACAAAGCGGTGGGACTTTGCTACGAAGTGCCAACTCTCTGTATCCCCAAACAAAATATCCCTTTTTAGAAGTATTTCTGACACTGTTAGAAATGCATTACGGAGCACAAGTCACAGCGCTTGATTATAAAAATAATCCAGAGGCAGCACGAGACACGATCAATTCGTGGGTTGCCGCAAAGACAGAAGAGAAAATCAAGGATCTGATTCCTGCGGGAGGTCTAACTCCCTTGACACGTCTTGTACTAGTCAACGCGATTTATTTTAAAGGAAACTGGACAAGCCAGTTTGATCAGAGTCGCACGATCGCCGCACCGTTTTGGATAAGGTCTGACCATGTGCTCCCAGTGCCCATGATGCAGCAGACAGAAACTTTTGGGTACAACGAAACTAAAGATCTCCAGGTACTTGAGTTGCCCTACAGGGGCGATCGTCTCTCCATGATGATTTTGCTCCCCCAACAGAAGAACGGATTGACCGAACTCGAAAATAACTTGACCTTGGAAAATCTCGCTCATTGGACAAGGGAGCTTCAGCCAAGAGAGGTTCAAATCTCCCTACCCCGATTCAAAATCAATTGCCCCTTCAAACTGAATGATACCCTGATTGCAATGGGGATGAAAGATGCATTTGATGAGAATAAAGCCAATTTTTCTGGCATGGATGGGCAAGAAAACTGGTTGTATATTGAAGCGGTTTTCCATCAGGCTTTTGTTGATGTCAATGAAGAGGGCAGTGAGGCAGTCGCAGCAACTGCAGTTGTGACAGGATCGAGAAGTCTACCACCGCCACCCGCCGTTTTTCAGGCGAATCATCCGTTTATCTTTCTAATTCGTGAGCAGCATACCGGGAATGTCCTGTTTTTAGGTAGATTCGTCACGCCAGAGGCGGTTGCCTAGAGCGAGATGAAGCGATTGTCTTGAGAAAACTCCAGCCTCGTGTAAATAATCGGTATAAGAGGGGATGGACAAGAGATTTTAGTGGGGATGCAAAGGATGCTGAGCGTCGCTCAACTTAGCCGTTAAGCTGAAAACTGTTCCAAAAATAAATCAACTTTACAGAATAGGTTTTGAGGGATCGCAAAATGTCAGGTCAGAATATAAATTCAAGTCAGAACCTCTTCCAAATGGAAACAGAAGCAGCCCGAAGCGGCAGCAGCCCTGCGAGCACTTGCAAAAGCTCAATGCAAAAGACTCCGGTTCAAACAGCGGTCGCGTCAAACGATTAAGCATTGACTGCAAGACTACGGTTGCCACTGTCCCATCGCCATCCGCTGCTCACCGCTGCTCACTGGCAATCTTGGGCATACCGCAAAGCAATCTAGCGCGACTTATCCTGCTGCATCGGCCTCAGCCGCCAAACCGTCCAAAGCCAGCCCAGCCCAAACGGCAGCCAAATTGCCAGTCGCTCAACCTCGCTCAAGCGCCAGTCAGGAATGCGCGAGGGTAAAACAAAATAGACAAACGCCGAAAGGCTAACCAGCCGCGCACCCCAGTTTTGAGTCGGCACCGCAAACGGCATAATCCAAGCAAAATACCAGAAATGCACAATCGGGCTAAGCATCAACAGCCCAAACAAATAGCCGTCACAAAACCGCCGAAAGCTGACCACCCGCAGCAGCAGTCCGCCCGTCAGCAGTCCCAGCGGCAGCAGAAAAATCCAGTTAGCTTGCAGCGAAGCAGGCCAGATTTGAGCCACAAAATGCGGAATAAATTCAGCGCTGCGCCCATAAGCCACAAAGCTAGAGCGAGTCGGAATCAGCGCACAGCCCCGCCAGCAAAACAGCAGCGACGCAAGCAGCAGCGGCAGCAGCCCAACGCAGCCCGTCACGCAGGCTTGCCCAAATCGTCGCAGCCGCAGCAACCGCCAGACCAAAAAGCCCAGCACGGGCAGCGAAATCCACTTGAGCGCAACGCTAATTCCCACCCAGGCTGCTGGGCTGGCCGTAGCCCAAGACACAGCCGAGTCAGGCTGGCGTTCAAACTGGCGCTCAAACTGGCGCTCAAACCTCAGCCAAGCAATCACCAGCGGCAGCATAAACCAGCTGTCGTAATGCCCTCCACCCGCAAACGTATAGATAATCAGCGGATTCCAGGCGTAGAGCGTTGCATTCAGCCAGCCAAACCGCCGCCCCAGCAGCCAGCAAATCTGCAAATCTGCCAGCACAAACGCCAGCTTAAACAGCCAGACCGTCGGTGCAACCGCAGCCAGCAGCCGAAACCCTAGTTGAGTAATGGGTGGATAAATTGCGGCGACATCAGGATGATTGATTTGTGACCACCATGCGGTTCGGTAGGGAATGAGTTCAGGAGCGTTAGGCGGCAGGTCGTAGGGGCTAAACCCCAGCGTCTGGATCTGCCCTTCCCAGATGTAGCGCCAGAGGTCATCACCGGGCTGCATCGGCAGCAGCAACAGCCGTACCCCAATCGCCACGCCCCAAAACCAAAAAGCTGGTAGGGGCGCTGACCCAGCCTGCGCTACCCCATGCAATCGCCAAGACAGCACAAACCCCAGTCCCATCACGCCCGCCCCTAGCCAAAACTTGTGCAGGGTCGCAATCTGACTCACATCGCCGTTGGGACTCATCAAAACTGCTCCCAAAATCAGCAGCAGCGCCGTCACCAGCAATAGACCAGGCTGGCGGTCAGGCTTTGGATCAGGCTTTGGATCAGGCTGCGAACCAAGCGTTAGATCGCTCATTGGATCACTCACCGGATCGCTTTCATAAACCGCCGATAGTACAGTTTTGCCAACGTACTCAAAATGATTACGCCTGCCTGAATGCTGCCTCGTATCGTTCCAGATATTTTAGACCGTCCGCCCTGCCGACAATAATAGTTCACGGGCAGCTCGCAGATGCGAAGTCCGCATTCGATGGCGCGCACCTGCATCTCTACCGTCCAGCCAAAGCCGCGATCCTGCATCTGAATTTGCGTCAGCGCCGAGCGTCGAATCAGCCGCAGCGGGCTGAGATCGCGGTAGCAGTAGCCCCAGCCTAGCTCAATTAGCCCAGTCGCCAGCCGATTGCCAAACCGCTGCACCGGAGTCAGGGCAGCTCGTCCGGCAGCGGTAGCGGTGCGGTCGCTCAGGATCACATCAACCTGCCCGCATTGCCGCCAAAACGCCTCCAGCACCTCTAGGTCATCGCTGCCGTCGCCATCACAGAACAAAATCCATTCAGTCTGAGCGGGGAGCTGCTGTAAGCCGCGCCAGCAGGCTCGCCCGTAGCCAGAAATTGGCTCAGACAAAACTGCGGCTCCAGCCTCAGCTGCGGCCATCGCGCTGCCGTCGCTGCTGCCATTGTCAACGACCCGAATCTGCCGCAGGCCAGCAGCCTGGAGCGACTGCACCACAGCGGCAATCGTCTCAGCCTCATCCCGCACTGGAATGATCGCCAAAACAGAGTTGAGAGAAAATACATTCACGAGGGCAGGGCGGCTAGCTAATTCGGGTCAAGAACTTCAGCAGCGATTTGGTGCGCGGCGTCAGCAGGGTGCGGCGATAGGCATCTGCGGCTTTTTTGATAGCCTCTGCCTGGGTTGGGTAGGGATGAATTACGCCCGAAATAGCGCTGAGTCCCTGTTTTGTGACGATGGCCAGCGTGATTTCGCTAATCATCTCTCCGGCATGTTGCGCCACAATCGTCGCACCCAAGATCTGGTCTGAGCCGCGCTTATGCAGAATCTTCAGGAAACCTTCTGGCTCACCGTCCGCCAAAGCCCGATCCAGGTCAGAGAACGGAATCTTGATCGTTTGCGTATCCAGACCTTGCTCGCGCGCCTCCGACTCATATAGCCCCACATGGGCAATTTCAGGTGCCGTGTAGGTCACCCAGGGCATTACCAAGCTGCTGAGCTTGCTGCGCCGCAGACCAAAGGGTGAAAACAGCGTATTTTTGATCACGATGCGGGCGGCAGCGTCGGCGGCGTGGGTAAACTTCCAGTTCATACAGATATCCCCAGCAGCGTAGATGCGCGGATTGCTCGTCTGCAAGTAGTCGTTCACTACCACACCACGCCGCGCATCATACTCAACCCCAGCCCTCTCCAAATTCAGGCCGTCTACGTTGGGTGCTCGGCCAGCCCCAACCAAAATTTCATCCACCGTCACCGTCTGGACGGCGTTTTCTTGGCGACCGTTTTCTTGGCGACCGTTTTCTTGGCGACCGTTTTCTTGGCGATAGTAAATTACTTTGCCCGCCGCTGTCGCCTCCACTTTTTCCAGCGTACAGCCCAAAATCAGATCTAGCTTCTCCTGCAAAAACTGCTGCTGGATAATCTCGGCGGCTTCGGCATCTTCGCGATCAAGCAAATGAGCATGCTTATGCAGCAGTGTCACCTCGCTCCCCAGCCGCTGAAACGCCTGCGCCAGCTCGCAGCCAATGGGCCCGCCGCCAATCACCGCCAGTCGTCGCGGGCATTCGGTCAGCGAAAAAACGGTTTCGTTGGTCAAGTATCCCGCTGCGGCCAGTCCAGGAATTTTGGGACGAGCCGCGCGCGCGCCTGTGGCAATCACGGCTTTTTTGAACCGCAGCTGACTCTCTCCGACCCGGACGGCCTCCGGACTGACAAACTCAGCGCTGCCCAAAAACAGATCGATCCCCAGATTGCGAAACCGCTCGGCTGAGTCGTGATGGCTGATGCCCGCCCGAATCTTCCGCATTCGCTGCATCACGGCGGCAAAGTCAATCCCGATTTCCGGCGGCGGCTCAATCCCAAAAGGCGCAGCAGAGCGCATATCGGCCACCACCCGCGAGGAGCGAATCACGCATTTAGACGGCACGCAGCCCACGTTGAGGCAGTCGCCTCCCATCAGGCTTTTTTCCACGAGGGCAATTTTCAAGCCCAGCCCCAGCCCTGCCGCTCCCGCCGCGACCACCAGCCCCGCCGTGCCAGCACCCAGCACCACCAGGTCATAGCAGGCCGCAGGCTGTGGGTTCACCCAGTCGGGCGGATGCACCTGGGACATGAGGATTTGATTGTACTCATCCAGCGGCTGGAGAGCAGGTTCTTGGTGAATCGAAGAGGTCATAGATGGCGGGTCACAAATTGGCTTGAGAATCGACGCTTTGATTTAGCGCTTTTTTGGCAATACGGGTAATGTAGACCGTTACCGCAGCGGTGGCAAGGAAGCCGACTAGTTTGACAATCCACTGCGCCGTCTGCGCCTGTGGGCTAATATCCTGCGGCATCCCTAGCTTGGCAACATCTCCCGCCAGAGACCCCAAATAGACATACAGCACGGTTCCTGGAACCATCCCAATCGAACCCAGCACGTAGTCCTTGAGCGAAACACGGGTCACGCCAAAGGCATAGTTGAGCAAGTTGAACGGAAACACTGGAGAGAGGCGCGTCAGCAAGACGATCTTGAGGCCAGACTGAGCCACTGCGCTGTCAACCGCCTGAAACTTCGGATAGTTCTGAATCTTTTGGCTTACCCAACCTCTCGCCACATAGCGGCCAATCAAAAATGCGGCGGTTGCGCCCAGCGTTGCGGCCAGAATCACATAGAGCGAACCCCAAAATACACCATAGAGTGCTCCTCCGCCCAGCGTCAGCAGCGAGCCTGGAATAAACAAAACCGTAGCCAGATTGTAAATGACAATAAAGGCAATCACGCCCGTTGACCCCAGATTTTTGACCCAGAGCAGGGCATCTTGCAGCAGTGTTTGCAGACTAAAATGCTGAAACAGCACCGCCAGCGAAACTGCTAGCCCTACGCCAAACAGGACTTTGAGCCAAAACTTGGGCTTTGTAAATTGCGACTGGGTCATCACTCTGGGTCTCTCTCAGCTTTTCTGGTTCATTGTTGTGTACCTGCGGCAAGGGCAAATCAGCAGCCTCGCTCCAGCAATTCTGGCTGTTGTAAAAATGGCTATTGAAAGACGGTCGCCCCAATCAGCACCTCTGGCCATCTAGCATCAGCTTCGGCAATACGTCCCGGAATATCCTGCATCCACTGCTGCTGAACTGCTGGACTATAGTTGAGATACAGCTTATTGTCCACAATTTTCCAGGCGTTGGGATCTGTGGAGACGAGGTTGCCTTCACTCAGCCCCTGAGCGCAGTAGCCGCCATACTGAGGCGCATAGGCTTCCGGATTGCTGACGAATAGCGCCCGATTGGCAGCGCTCGAAAATCTCCAGGTTGCGCCATTCCACTCTTGCTCGTACTGGCTGCTGCCCTGCACGGGTTTACCCTCGGTGAAGTAGGCGACCGGGTCGGTGCCGCGAATTGCCAAGCCAGCAGTATCTGAGTAGACCAGCGGCGCAGATGCGCTTGCTCCAGCACAGGGATTGGCTTTACCAGCACAGGGATTGGCTCCAGCACAGGGATTGACTTGAGCAACGGCTGAATTAGTTGATCCTGCCGCTGCTGAAGTTGGCGGGGAGAGGACGGCTGACAAACCCAAACTTAAGGCGGCAGCGGTTGCCAAAGCGGCGATGTATTTAACGTTCATGTGAATCTCCAAGGATTTAGGTAGAGCAGTCGTCCTAGCTATTGTTTGACAGCCGCACAGGGATTGGCTCCAGCACAGGGGTTAGCTCCAGCGCAGGGGTTCGCTCCAGCACAAGGATTGGCGCTGGCACAAGGATTGGCTCCAGCGCAGGGGTTAGCGCTGGCACAAGGATTGGCCCCAGCGCAGGGATTGGCTCCAGCACAGGGATTGGCTTTGCCCGCACAGGGATTGACGCTGGCACAAGGGTTAGCCTGAGCGGTTCTTTGGCTGCCAGTTTGGCCGTTGAGCTGCAATGTTGCTGAAGCAGACTGGGGCAAAACGGCTGCCAAACTCAGGCTCAAAATCGCGGCAGTGGTCAGAGTAGCAATATAGTTAACGCTCATGTCAGTCTCCAGTGATTCGGTGAATTGGCGGTCTGAACCTTACGGCCAAACTTCACTCTTATTAAAGAAGGATCAACCTGAGAATTAGCTGAGAAACAGCTTTGGTGAAGATAAAGAGTTAGAAATTAGCCGATTCACCTGCTGGAGAAATCCAGACGGGCTGAAAGCTTTAAATTAAGACTGCAAGCAAGACTGCAAGGGCAAAGAGCTAGATCGGCTAAAATGGCTGAGATAGCTAGGAGATTTTTAGGAGATTTTTAACAGCGCCCCCTCAGAACGCTAGCATCTGTAGTTCAGCAGCAACAGAAAGCTCACCAGATTATTCATGGATCATTCCTTAGAAACGCAAGATTGGCTGGTCACAAACAGCGGCATCTGCGCCCCTTCCCTGACTCAGTCCGCCGCTCAGCCCGATCTAGATACGTTCGTCGAGCCTTATCGACTCTATCGATTTCTGACAGATTTGGAAGATATTTTGCATGCTACAGCTAACGATCAGCAGCGATTACAGCTGATTCAGCCTTTGGTCAGACGGTTGCTCACCAGCTCTTACTGGTTACAATTTGAGTTTACGCCTCCGTCCCTCAATCCGGGCTGGTCAGTTAAATTCTTGTATCAGGAGCATAACTTCCCAATTACTATTCAGATGGTGGCGTGGCTACCGGGAAATATCTCGCCAATTCACAATCATGGCGCTTGGGGCCTGGTTGCTATCGTCAGCGGCCAGGAAAAAAATCGGTTCTGGCGAGCTGCACCGACTCCAGATGCGCCCGACAAAATTGAGCTAGTCAGTGAAAAGCTGCTAGTTCCGGGAGATATCCTCGGCTTCTTGCCTGATGCAATCCATAGTGTCGAGCCGATTGGAGAGGAACCTGCCGTGACTTTTAATCTGTACGGGGAAACAGACTATTCGCAGCGGTTTGAGTTTGATCCGATTCGGCATCTGGCTCAGCCGTTTTAGCGGTTATTTTAGCGATCACCCGTCACCAGCGGAGCGGTTTCGGCAGGCGAGCTTGCCCATTCCAGCATTGAGCCTGCATAGTTTTTAGCCCGCAGTCCAGCGTTGGTTAACACGGTCGTAAACCAGCCTGCCCGCACCCCCGCCGTGCAGTAAACGACAATCTCAGCGTTAGGCGAGATGCCTTGCGCTTGCAGCTTGGCCAAGATAGCCTGACGCGGTAAAATCCTGCCGTTCTCGTCTAGCAAATCGCGGTAGTAGAAATGAACTGCGCCCGGAATATGCCCTGATCGCGGCTCTCCGTAAGGCGTTGCTCCTTTGAACTCACGCGCTTCACGCACGTCAATAATCACGGTTTCGGCCTTGCCCAAATCCTGCTGGAGTTCGGATTGCGTAATCTCCCAGTTTGCAGTTCGGCTGGCGACAAAATCACCGGGTTCTGTAGCCCGATGCCGCACAGATCGTTCAGTTGGCATACCGACAGCCACCAGCGCTTCGTAGCCGCCGTCTACTACAGCCGCCTGCGAATGGCCTAGCGTCCGCAGCATCCAAACGATGCGTCCGTCTTCTCCCCAGCCTTGGTTTGGATCGGCTACCACGACCACAGGCTTGTCTTGCGAAACCCCCAGATCCTGAAGCGCCTGAGCAAGCTGCACCTGATCGCGCAGCAGCATCCCTTGTTCAGAGCGACCAGTTTGAGAGAACTGTCGCCAGCTGACCGCGATCGAACCTTGCAGCATCCCCCGCTGCTGCAACCGAGGTATGCGCGCATCTAGCAGCGTCGCTCCCTGCCCAATTAGCTCCTTCGCCTCAGCCGGACTGACAACCCACTGCTGAACCAGCGCTTGCGGCGTGATCGCCGTGGTAATTTGGCTTTCCAGGCTTTGAGCAGACTGCATAGCAGGCGGATCGGCAGTTTCCCATTGCAGCGCGCCGACCTGACAGCTACTCAAGCAGAACGCTATCGCACCAGAGGCGATCAGGCTTAGCCTTGGCTTTGCAGGTGAGCAAACCCGGTTAAATGCGAGGTGGGGCTGGGTCATACAAGTGGGGCTGGGTCATAAGGTAAAGCTGGCTAGAGCTTGTCTAGAATCCAGCTAGAATCTGGTACTGCCATTATCACCTATGATCACCCCGCATTTGGTCGCGCCCATCGATCAGCCAGATTTCACCCAGCCAGATTTCACCACCTGCTTGTCGCTGCTGATTCAATCCAATGTTTAATTGTATTTAATATCCGAGCAAAATTTTAGCCTTTAAAGCTATAAATGTGCCAAATACTCTAAATGTGCCAAATACTCTGCCAAATAACGCTCCAAATAATACACTATGCTGGCTGTTGGCTGCGAAAAATCATCTAGTCCAGCCTGAGCTGTATCTAGAAATATCACGAGCTATGCTCTACTCATGGACTCTAGAACAAAATTTATTAAGGGCAGTTGAGATTATTGAGAATGAGATAAGATTGCATTGAAACGATATATTTTGTTGTGCAATGCCTTCAACTCTCAGACGTTCTCCCAACGCAACGCTTGTCACACAGCCCGCTATTGATGAAGCCGCTGAAGCTTTATATGATCTGCCCGAAAAGACCAAAGAGAAGATGTCTCTGCGAGAAGCCGTAGATGTGCTGCGTGACCAGATTACAGCTGCTTTAGACAAGGGTTACTCCTACGAAGATATTGCGGCAATGCTGGCGAAGCAGGGCATTTCGATTGCGCCGTCATCGCTCAAGCACTATCTGGCTCGCAGCAATCGTCAGCTCAAGCAGGCGACTGGCACTCAGACCCGCCGCAGACGCAGCCCTGCAAAGTCGCTGGACACAGAGGCGGACACAGAGGTGGACACAGAAGAGCTATCTGATCTGGCCGAAATCGCTGAGCCAGAACCAGCAGCCCCCAAACGGCGCGGTCGTCCTCCGGCCAGTGACTCTGCCTCAGCCGCCGCCAAAACTCGCTCAACTGCGGCTCGCGCCAAGACGGTGCCAACGGCTACGGGTACGCGCAAGCGCCGCAGTAAAGCTTAAGCGACTGCTCAGTTACAGCACATCGCGCATTGTTTGAAGCTGAATTGGCTAAGTCTTAGACTAAGTCTCGATCCAAGTTTCAAGCAATGCGCTAATTTTTTGGGCGGTCAATATTTTGCTGACTCGTGCCACATACCTCAGCCTGGATCAAGTTCTCCAACAAATTCAATCTGTCCAGGAGTTGCAGCTCGCATGACGACGGCGGCTCCAGACTGCGGCACCATACCGCTGATTGCAGTAATATTCACCTGATGCGTTACCATCACGGTCACGCCAGCGCTATCTTGATTTTCTAAAATGAGCTGACGCAGCTGCTCAGTTTGGGCAGACTCACGGCTGCGATCTTGGAAAAACGAGTTGAGAATTGGCAGCGGTTCAACCTCGCCCAAATTCATGAGCTCTGCGGTTTCTAGACAGCGACACCACTGGCTCGACAGCACTCTAGAAACCGTGATGTTCTGCTGCCGCAACAGTTCACCCAAACGGACTGCCTGCTGCTGCCCAACCGCTGAGAGATTGCGCTGAGTCGAGCAGTCGCCCAGCTGAAAACCAGCCGGATCGCCCGTTCCAGGAGCCAAGGCGTGCCGAAACAGCATCACGTATCCTGTGCCCTGCCGCAGCTCTGCCCACAGCGCCGCTTCCGCAGAACTCTTAGGGGCTAGTTCTGCTAAAGGAACGGAGGGTGAAGAAGCAGGTGGTTGCTGAGTCGGAGCAATCGCTGGAGTTGATGCCGTCGATGCTGTCGATGCCTGAGAGCCATCTGAAGATGATCCCGCACAGCTCGCCAGACAGAGGCTCGCTAAGCTCAAAGCGATAGCTGTAGAAAAGAAGCGTATAGAAATCTGCATCAGGCTGTAATCAGCTTACGGATCTGATCGGTCGTGGTTTGACTAGCGCTATCTGCCGCGACAATCTCGATTTGCTCGTAACTGCCTGTACCCAGCCTCAGTTCGTGCGAACGAGCATGATGCGGCTCACGCCTGAGGCCGCAGAAGCCGCTTCTGGAGTTGGGGCTGTGACGGGGCAGGGAAGGGTAGGGCTGTGATGCAGGCCGCACTGCTGCCAAACTCGCTAGCTGCAATATTTTTCGTCTCATGAAGCCCTGCTCAGAGTGGGTGTCAGAGTGGGTGGAGGACATGAATCAGATTCTCCCAAAACTTGTTGCTGGTATTCTGCTCTATCTGCTGCTCTCAAGTACTGGACAGGTGCTTCTGTATTTTAGCGATCTGCAACCAGCTGTGGTTTTGCAGGCAAACTCTAGACAGGCAAACTCTAGGCTGCCGTTTGGATCTGATTCAATGCCTGCTTGAACGCCGCTGCCGATTTGAAGAGAATCTGAGGATTGTCAACCAACGCCTGATCAATTAAATCGATTAGCGCTGGATGAAGCATTGGATCTCGCTGACGAACCGAAATCGGATCGGTTTGCAGAAGCACAAGATAGGCATCCTTGCCGCTACTAAAATCACGGGGATAGGTTCCGGTAATCATATAGTAAAGGCAAGCGGCAACGGCCCAGATATCAATTTCGGTACTGGCGCTGTTAAAATTAATTGCCTGCTGTCGCGACATAAACAACAGCGAGTTTGCCTTGTCACCAGTTGACATTTCCAAGCCCGCTCGATCAAACGCTCTGGCCAAACCATAGTCGATCAGCTTCACGGATGCCTGATCCGCAGACAGCCAGATATTGCTCGGCCTAAGGGCACAGTGCATCACCCCTGGAAAACGGCTCGACGAACGCGCTGGGTCAGCCTGTGCCGCATGGGCATAGTCTAGAGCGTCCAAAACTTGCAGCGTGATCGCAATGGCCTCATCGACGGGTAAGCATCCCCCGCGCTGCTGCATCAGCTCAGCCAGACTACTGCCCTCCCAAAACTCCGTGGCCAAAAAGAAGATCCCGTTCTCGTAACCCGCCTCTAAAAGCTGAAGGATATTGGGATGGTTCAGCCGTTTGATTGGCTCAATGGACTGTAGAAAGCGCTCCACAGTCGGCTGACGCAGTGGTTTTTGGGCTGTCTGAGGCAGCAGCAGCTTTAACGTCACCCGCTGATCGGTGGAGGTTTGCTGCGCTAAGTAGACCGTTCCTGCCTCGCTGCGACTCAGCTCCTTGATGGGGCTGTAGCCTGTAATCAGCGACAGATCCATCAGGTAGAGCGCTTCTAGTCCCGTCAGCAGCGGTTTATCTGTCTCAGTTTTTGCCTCAGTTTTTGTCTCGATTTCTAGCTCGGTTTCCAGAACTCCACCTGCCGAGGGTTCCAAGCAGACCGAAAAGATGGTTTGCCCCAGCTTAATTTCGTCACCATTCGCGAGATCGTGATCTAGAAAATTGAGCTGAGCTGCCTCTTCCGGCGTTTGGTCTTGCTGCCGTCTACCAATCATCTGGTCATTGACGTAGGTGCCATGCAGACTGCCAAGATCTCGAATCTGCACAGATGGAGGATTGATATCCAGCAGGCAATGATACCGAGAAATCGTCTGGTGCAGCTCGTCGTTGGGCAGCTGAATATGACAGTCTTTGGCTCGACCCACGATGCAGAGGCTGCGCTCGCTAAATTCAAACTCCTGCCCCTGCAAACTTCCCGCAATAATTCTTAAGCTAACTTTCGGCTGAGGGGCTGAAGGAACAAAGGCTGTCGCAAAAGCCGTCGCAAAAGCGGTGGCTGGAGCCGGATCGCGTGAGGGGCCAGCAGGCTGGGAACTAGCTGGCTGACTAACTGGCTGACTAACTGGCTGAGAGGCAACAGGCTGAACCATTGCCTCCAACATTTGATGCAGCTGCTGCCGGATGCCATGGGGCTTGAGCCAGCCATAGCCTGCGGCTTGTAGCGTCTGGAGCAAATTACCGAAATCAGCTTCAGTCCAGGTCGGAGTTCCCGTAGCCGTGAGCGATAGGGCAATTTCCTCAGCGCTGGGCTGGCGGCTGCTGGGCAAGCTGCCAGCACTGGGCATCTGTAAACGCAAAAAGGTTGCTAAATAGGGAGCTGCGCCCTCATCCCAGTCGCAGGGCTGCTGATCTGCCAAGTCCCAGTCCAGAAGCCAGAGCCTGCACAATCGGTCGTCTCCTCCTGAAACCACATAGCGACCGTCAGGGCTGAGGCTGGCGCTTCGCACCGCAGCGGTATGGCCAGCAAACGTCCAGAGGCAGTCGCCTGTCACCAGGTTCCAGAGCTTGCAGGTTTGATCATCGCTGCCAGACAGGGCATAGCGGCCATCTGCACTCACCTCTACCGAGCGGACTGCAGCAGTATGCCCCACCAAAGTCCGCAGACAGTCGCCCTGCAAATTCCAGAGCCTCAGCGTTTGATCCGCACTCCCAGAGATCAGATGGCAGCCGTCAAGCGTTACGGTCACTGCATTAATCCCAGCGCTGTGTCCGACAAAAGTACCCAGGCATTCACCGTCAGCGATGTTCCACCGTTTTAGAGTTTGGTCAACGCTGGCTGATAGTACCTGTCGCCCGTCTGGGCTAAAGGCAACTGCCAGCACCCGATCTTGGTGTCCGGTCAGGGTTTGCAAGCAGCGAGCGCTGGCGGTTTCCCAGAGTTTGCAGGTCGCATCTTCGCTGCCCGATAGCGCATAGCGTCCTGTCGGACTGAAGGCGACTGAGGTGACCCCAGCAGTATGGCCACTGAGTGTCCTTAGGCATTCAGCTGTGGTCACATCCCAGAGCTTCAGCGTCGCGTCGCTGCTGCCGGAGAGCGCCTGTCCCGTCAGGCTCAAGTCAACTGCCGTCACGCCGCCTCGATGGCCTTCAAAGCTGAGCAGACAGCGGCCAGTAGCAATATCCCAGAGCTTCAGCGTCGCATCAGCGCTGCCAGCCAAAATTGCGCTGCCGTTTGGGTGCAGCGCCACAGCCTGGAGTGCGGCCTGGTAGCGCTCAAAGCTGACTGGCTCCCAGCAGTCGTTGAGCATCTGCCGAGGCAGTGCTGCATAGAGCTGAAGCCAGGTTTGAACTGCCGCGCTGCCTCGATGATGTCCGAGCTGGGCGCGCGCCTGCCGAATCTGCTGCGCTGCCGTTACAGCATCAGCTTGCGCGAGCGCTGCCTGCGCCTGGAGCAGCGACTGCTCATAGAAGCTGTCCGTCCCCGGCTGGCTGAGCTGCATTTGCGAGAGGCGTAAGGGCGCTAACTCTGGCAGATCGGTGCTGTGAACCGCCCACCAGTGCAGGGTTGAGCCATCTGCCGAGAGCAAATGCTGGCCATCTGAACTCAGAGCAATCGCCTGAATGCCCGCCTGATGCCCTTCTAGGGTTCGCAAACAGCGGCCAGTCGCCACTTCCCAGAGCTTGAGCTGTTGGTCATCCCCCGCCGAGAGGCAGAACCGGCCGTCCGGGCTAAAGGCCACCGAGCGCACGGGCGACTGGTGGCCCTCAAAGGTTTGGCTGACTTGCCCGGTCGCCAGATTCCAGAGTTTGAGCAGGTGATCTCCCGCCAGAACCGACAGCCCGTCGGGGCTGCAAGCGATAGAGGTGAGATTGCTATGTTCTTTGAAGGCGCGCCGCATCTGGCCAGTCGCGATGTCCCAGAGCCGAATGGTGCGATCATCGCTAGCCGACAGGATCTGCCGACCGTCTGGATGAAAGAGCAGTGCCAAGATCCGCCCCTGCTGGGAGTGAAACGTCTGCAAGCAGTCGCCAGTCGCCACCGCCCAGAGCTTGATCAGCCGATCGTCGCCGCCTGAGACAACATAGCGACCATCGGGGCTAAAGGCCACCGAGCGCACCGCCGCACTATGTCCCGCCGATCCCCACTGCCCGGTTAAGCCCCGGAATTTGTTGAGCAAGGCTTCGAGCCGGGAGGGATTGGCTCGATATTGACCTGCAACCTGCCGCGCTCTGCCGTCAAACCTGTGGATGAGATGGGCATCTGCCACCGTCCAAAGCTGCACCGCATGGTCATCGCCCCCGGATACAATCAAGCAGCCATCGGGGCTAAAGGCCACTGAACGCACCTGCGCCTCATGGCCTTGAAACAGGCAGAGGCACTGACCTTTGGCAATATCCCAGAGCCGAATCAGCTTTTCTTCACCTCCCGAAAGCGCGTAACGATTAGCTGGGTCGAGAGCAACCGCGCGAATTGCGTGGGTTCTCAGCTGTTGTGGGAGGGCTTCGCCCAGCTGCGGCAAGCGCTGACGGGTACGGGGCAGCCGCTCTTTGGCCAAGGCGAGAGCGGCTTGGATATCGGCGCGCTGGATGCCTTGAGCGTGAATCCCTTCTAAAAGAGTTACGGCAGTTGGGTAGTCGCCTCGCTCGAGATGCACCAAGCTGAGCAGATAGTGAACCTGCCAGACTTCAGCCCTGCCGCGGCTGAGATCGCGGCAGCTGGCCAACTGCCGCAGCAGCTCGTCGTCGTTGACTTTGCCCAGTCGCCACAGCATCAAGCCTTGGTTGTAGGTCGCTTCCAGGTGCTGAGGCTGCTCGTCTAGCGCCTGTGCCCACAGCTCTAACGCTTCCTCTGAGCGCCCCAGATCCCAGGCAAACACAGCCCAGTTGTTAAGGGCATCGGCGGTATTGGGCTGGCTGGGCGGCTCTGGCCGGGGATACGGATAGCCAGTTGTCTTTTGGTAGAGCGTTTGCAGAAGCTGGACAATCTCTGACCAGCTTGGGCGTTCGTCTTCGTCTGGGCTGTCTTGAAAGCAGCGCTGCAAAATCTGGACGGCTGGCAGCGGCATTCGCGGCAGCTGAGCTGAATGGGCAGGATTGGCGAGATACTGCTCTAGGGCTTGAGAGGCGCTGGTGCCGACCGCGCTGCGCTGGCCGACAAACATTTCCAGGACGCTTAAGCCCCAGCCCGCTAGATCTATCTGTCGGGTTGCAGCCTGTTGGGTTGCAGCCTGCTCGGGGTCAGGCTCCAGCACAGCGTCGGCTTGCGCCCAGCCAAAGTCAGTAATTTTGACGGTGCCATCAGCGGTCACCCAAACAGCGTCGGGCGTAATCTGCGCGTGGGTCAGACCTCGTCTGTGAATGTAGTCAAGCCCCCAAGCGATTTGAATGGCGATGTCTAGGATGCGGCGCAGAGCAGCCATGCTGCCATCGGCATAGAGCTGGCGGTCATGAATCCAGCTGCTGAGACTGCTGCCTGAAATATATTCCGTAAACACCAGCGGATGGTGATCGACGTGGCGAATGTAGTAACATCCAACGATGTGAGGGTGAAGTCCCAGATTGCTCCAAAGTTCGATTTGCTGCTCAAAGTTTGTCTGACCGCCCAGCGCCGCCAGGATTGCGGGGGATGGGGTATGCACCGACAGGTCGGTCTGCCAGTTCAGATGTCTCAGCTTATAGACATCTCCTAGGCTGCCCTGCCCCAAAATACCTACAACCCGATACAGGTCGAGGATAATATCCCCAGCTTGCCACTGGATACGGCTGTGATTGATCAGATTGGCCATAGTCATTACCAAGATTTTCCTACGAACTAGTCAGAGGCTCGGCGGTATTGCGACTCTATCGAGGCGAGATCAAACACCAGCAGAAAACACAAGATTAAACCAAGTCTGGCTAAATTATGGCCAATTATGGCCAATTGCCACGTTCCAACTTCTCGGCTGCCATCGCTTGAGTTCTATATCAATCAACTCTCAAGCAGCGCTCGGGAAGCCCTCAGGAAAAGTTGTTTTAAGATGAATAGACCAGAAAACTAGAGAGAGGCAGGGAGAATCAGGTTGCTAAAGTCAGGCAAGATTGGCTGATTGAGACCAGTTGCTTAAATTATCGATAATCTTTAGTGGGAATGGCAAGTTGGATTTTCTGAGGCAACCACAGCAGGCAACTGCCCAAAGGCTAGGGGGGCGCTACCAGGTGATTAGCCAGCTAGGGGTAGGTGGCTTTAGCCAAACCTTTCTGGCTCATGATTTGCACCTGCCAGGGCATCCACGCTGTGTCGTCAAGCAGTTTAAGCCTCAGGCGAACGATCCACTGCATTTGCGAACGGCAAGTCGCTTATTTGACACTGAAGCGACCGTACTCTATCAGCTGGGTGAACATGCTCAAATTCCGCGGTTACTCGCCCACTTTGAGCAGGAGCAAGAATTTTATCTGGTGCAGGAATTTATCGAGGGTCAGCCGCTCTCAAAACTGCTGCGCCAGCTGGCTTGGACAGAGCCAAACGTCATCGCGTTTTTACGAGACCTGCTGCAAATTCTCAGCTTTGTGCATCAGCAAGGGGTGATCCACCGCGATATCAAGCCGTCCAATCTGATGTACCGCCTGCTGGATCAGCGATTGGTGCTGATCGATTTTGGGGCAGTGAAGCGCGTGAGTGCCCAGTTTGCTGAGTCTAGTGCTGAGTCTGGTGCTGGTCAAACCGCGACGATTGCCATCGGCACAGAAGGCTATATGCCAATGGAGCAGCTGAGCGGCAATCCGCGCTTCAATAGCGACATTTACGCGGCTGGGGTGGTGGCAATTCAGCTGGTGACTGGCATCAGCCCCAAGCATTTGAAGCTTGACCCGCAAACTGGCGAAATCAACTGGCAAAACCTGCCTCAGTCAACTCCTCAGTCAACTCCTCAGTCAACTGCTAAAGCGCCCGTTAGCAGCGCTTTTGCGACTATCCTCGACCGGATGGTGCGCTACCACTTCAAAGATCGCTACCAAACGGTTGCGGAAGTGCTTCAGGCGCTGGATACTTTGACTGCCGAACTGGGAATTGAGCAGCCCCATCTGGCGCTCACAGAAGCTTTGCTAGCAGAGGAGCCGAGTCTGGTATCTGGCGAGTCTGGGGATGGCGAGTCTGGTGATCTAGCCTTGGCGCAGGCCGCTGCCGAGCTAGATCACCAAGAACCGCTAGCAGCTGATCACGCATCTGCATCTCTTGTGTTTGCAACCGCTCTAGCGCCGCCTGACTCAGCTCCAGCGATCGGACGACCTATCCCCGAATCATCGGCAACCCCGCCCCTAGAGAGCCAAACGACCCAACTTATCCCGGCTCAACCCCCGGCCCAACCTATCCCGGCCCAACTCACCCCGGCCCATCCCATAGCTTTCTCTGAGCCAGCTGAGGCTGAATCAAACGCTACGCCGGTTTTGCGGCAGGATACTCGAATCCGCTGGATGCTGGGGATCGGCATGGTGACCCTGATCACGGCTGTGCCAATCTTGGCTCAGGTTCTGCGAAGCCAGCCCCCGTCAGCCATTGCACCCGCTGACCTCTCCAACTTACCCTGCCAGGAACCGCCGCCGCCGCCGCCGCCATCGGGTCTGGCTGATTATGAGTATCCAGATGGCACCCGCTACTATGGCGCAACTCAAGATGGGTTGCCCGTGGATGGCAGAGCGATTATGATCTTTCCGAGCGGCACTCGCTATGACGGAGAATTCGCGAATGGACAGCGGAATGGCTGTGGCACCATCACCTTTGCCAATGGCCGCAGCTACATGGGGCAATTCAAAGCAGATCAGTTTCACGGACAGGGGATTTGGACATTAGAGAATGGAGATCGCTATGTGGGTGAATTTCAAAATAATCGCTGTCAAGGCCAGGGAACATTTATCTTTGCAGATGGTTCTTTACAGCAAGGAGAATGGTTGAACGGCAAAAGCTTGAATGGCGATCTGAATTGCGATCCGTAGCGATGCCCATTATTCTCCTAAATTGTAGAAATATCATCCCTGAGTGTGACCTGAGCTAGCAGTTTTGCGGTTATTCTACGCGGTGATTCCCCATAATTCCCCATAACAGTAACAGCCATAATAGAGAGGAGTGATTCATGGTTCAGAGCAAAGGACAACGGCTGAAGATTGCGCTACCGCTAGCAGTTTTCCTGGCGGGCAACGGCTTAGGGCTTGCAGGTTGGCATTCAGCAATGGCGCAGGATCAACCGGATGCAACTCCCGTGCCAACCGTGCCAACCCCATCTCCTAGTACGCCAATTCCGCCCACTCCAGCGATTCCCGCGCCCACTCCTACTCCAGTCCCCAGCCCCAGCCCAGCGCCTACCCCAAGCCCAGCGCCTACCCCAAGCCCAACACCGGTGCCGCGCCAAACGCCCAGTCCTGCTACGCCCTCTCCTACAACAACCCCTTCTACAACAGCTCCATCACCGCAAACTCCAACCCCATTACCTAGTGCTACACCTGCACCCAATCCTAATCCACGAGCTTTGTGGTAAGGAATAGCTGTATCTTCACAGGAGTCCGATGAAGCTCTATCGTCTGTTGCAAGTGAGCACGGCTGTTGCTTGCCTATGTGGGTGGGGCATAATCGCGGCTCCATGTCTGGCCGCTACTGGTGGCGCAGCGGCGGAAAGCGCAGTCAGATCCCGGCTGCCGCTGCCAGAACTGCCTCAGATCCACCCCTTGTTGCCGGAGCCTTCGTCAATTCGGCTGGTGCTGAAGCTACAGGAGAAGCGATTGCATGTCTATAGCGGCAACCAAGTGACCAGCTATCCCGTAGCAATCGGCAAAGCCGGGTGGGAAACACCTGTTGGGCAATTTCAGGTAATCGAGATGGTTCGCGAGCCAGGTTGGACTAACCCCTTTACCCAGGAGATAGTGCCGCCTAGCGCAGAGAATCCGCTTGGAGACAGGTGGATTGCCTTCTGGACTGATGGCACCAACTACGTCGGGTTTCACGGCACGCCCGACCGTAGCTCAGTCGGGCAGGCAGCCTCTCATGGCTGTGTGCGGATGTTCAATGAGGATGTGAAAGCGCTGTATGAGCTAGTTCGAGTTGGGACATCTGTAACTGTAGAACCTTGAGCTACGGCTAAATCAACTCTGAAGTGAACATGGAGCGGTTGGGGCAGGATGCCCAGAGAGATTTCTCCCTGACACAAAACATTTGACAGACCCGCTTCGCCAGTTTAACCCCTATTATGCCAAACCCTTCGTTACCCTTTCAGCAACGCCAGTTAACTAGAGGGGATCGTTTGCACTGCAGTCGTGATTGCCTGGAGCTCATGCCAAACGATGCTTAGTAGAACCGGCGGTACTTCAGCTAACGATAGTTGGCATCCCCGCCAGAAATACAGTTCCTGAATCTGCACCTCGAACTCTTCCTGGCTAACGGGTGGATCACCTGAAATATTCAGCACAGCTTCTAAATCAATGTTCTCAAAGCGTTTGCGATAGTTTGTGATCCAGCCATGCTCAAACTCCTCCGTATGGGGAAGATAGCCACGCTGCAATGCCCGCTGACGTAGCAAATGCCGACTCAAGGATCGACCAGCAAAATCGCTAATCGCGGTAATCTCTGCATTAGCTGCGGGAAGAGAGTAGACAACTGACCAGCTATCAAATAAAGGTGCCATTTGAGTATTGCTCCAGTATTGCTGCCACGCTTGGGTTAATTCTTGGGGAAGCACGGTTGCTTGAGCGAGGCGCACGATCGCTGTGGGTAATACAGTCACAACATTTCTCTCAGCATCTACGAGTGTCTGGTTTGTCTGAGGACGGAAGGTCTGGATAGGCTGGGCTGAATCATTGGCAAATACTGCCCAAATGAGTCGCTGGCATAAGCGGCTAACGACAGGATGTTGGTGCAAAAACATCTCCCAATCCGAGAAAATCCAGCTTCGCTGGGTGCAGAGCGCTTCATACAGGCGAGCTTGTTGCTGTGATACCACTAGCTCCAGTTGCTTTTTAGTTGCAGTCCACTGTTGCTTGGCGGCTTTTACCTGTTCTGAGTCATCATCTTTGCGTGCCGTAGGGAGCGCCTTGAGTATTTTGCCATCACCGTCAGACAGAGACAATTTGCAGTCTGCACTTAAAAAAGCCGTAAACTGGCGAGAACCATAGTCGAGAACAAAGGTTCCATCCTCTGCCAATCCACACCAGGGAATGGTGCGATCGGCAAGTTCTGCCAGTGTCCATCCTTGACGTTCTGCTAATTGTTGAACACACTGTTGCGCGGCTTGCTGAATCTTCTGCGTCCGAAAGCGATTCGCGATCGTCAGCAACAACTGAATGGCTGCAAAATCATCGCTCCAGGTTAGCATTTGCAGCAGGGCAAGACATTGAGGTAATCGTTTACCAAAATAGGTTTTCAGGTAATGGTTAATCACCAGAACCATTGCCGCACCACCGCAGGCTCCTGCCACCGACAATATTCCCTTTTCCTTTATGGCACTCTTGGCTTGTGTATCCTGATGAATCCAGCTTTCCAGCACAATCTGCCCAAACTGCTGGCGATCGGTTTCATTCCAGAGTTTGATATATTGCCGCAATACTGGACTCGGTTCTGGGTTTTTCTGCTGATAGCTTTGCACCACAAACCAGGTGAGAATTTCAGGTGCTACAGGTGCAGCTGTATCTTGCCAGTGAACCGGGGGAAGAGCATCAAAGGCAAACCAGGATAGCGCTTTGGGAATTCCTTTTTGCAGGCCAACTTGCGCCTCCTGAAGCAATTGGCTGCGATCGAGAAACTCATCAATGGAGGCCCCTAGCTTTTCGAGCGCCCGCAGGAGTGCATCTCGAACCGTTGAAGTTGGCTGGCGACGTAAAGCAGCCTGAAACGGGGAAATTGCCGTGTGATCTTTAAGATGGGTCAGCCATTGAATGACGGTGAGTTGAATGGCCGGATCACTATGAGCAACCAGTTGATGCAAGCGTTCTTGGGTACCAGGGCGATGATCAAGACAGCGTTGCGCCAAAGGCATTTCCGCTTGCACGCCATTCAAAGCAATATCCCAAAGTGGCAGGATGAATCGGACAGGCAGGGTTGGCAAGAGCGCCAGAATTCTAAAAAGCTGACGACGAGCAGATTGTTCGTGAGTGAAATAAACCTGGGGAAAGGGGCCTAGCTCAAACAAGGTATCCAAAATCGATAGATGCTCCGCAAAATATTCCCCGCTCGCTCGATCGCCCCAAGACCAAAACGGGAACTCCTCCCACGTCAACATTTTCCAGGCGATCGTTTCTCCAGGAATGCCCAATGCTTCAAAGCCAGAGGTAAGATAGCGCAAACTACTATCAGGTTGGCGCTGTTGGCACCAGCGTTGGAGATCCGTATTGATCTCCGATTCTTTCCAGTGAATCCCCTGGGGAATCGTTTTGCACGGTGATGATAACACTTGGGATTCGATGGAGAGCAGTTGCAGCAGCAGCAGCCATCGGACTACATGAATTACCTCTAGCTCTGGAATCTGGAGAAGTTGACGAAATTGGGTAGCCGCTTGCAGATGAGCCAGTCGATGGTAAATGGGAGCGATCGCCAAGCATTCGGTTGCAGTTCCAAACTGAAGACAGTGATAAACGCGATCGACGAACTCCGGCGATGGGGGTTGGGGAAGGGGAACGTCAGGATATTGCTGATACTGGTGTGCTTCATAGGTGGCTTGGGCGCTCTCATAGAGCTGCATCAGGACAGCATGAATCGCTTCGTATGCTGATCGGGGAAGGGGAGCCTCCAGCGCAACCGTGGGCAATGGGGATAGCGTGATTTCCGCTTCAGGCGCATTTAAGGTGGCTAAATCAATTAAGACCTGTTCAATGGCATCCCGAACGCTTGCTGTTTGTTCGACTTGTAGATGCTCTTCCAGAAACACACGAGTACCTACTCCTGCCAAATCCAGGAGTAATCTTGCCGCATGGGCACGTTCAGGTGCTTTACCGCTCTGGGCTTTCGCTTGCACCAACGGAGTCATTGCGATCGAGTCTCGCTGGAGGATAGAAAGAGCAGCTGCTCTTTCTATCTTCGAGTTCGCTGTGGCGCGATCGACCAGGAGCGAGGCGAACGGAACAGGCGACATCTGACAAAGCGTGAGCATATCCAGGGCGTGAACTCGCTGCTCTAGCGCCGTATGAGTCAAGGCAGCTTGAATCACAGGCTGATGCTTGAGACTGTGGGCACTAAATTCAGGTAGACTGGCACCAATCCATGCGGCTCGACAAACTGCACATTGCTGAGGATCTGCCTGCTGGATGTCAGCTAGAAAAACCAGTCGCGCTAGTCTGTCAGCAGGCTCTCCCACTCGTAGGAGAAGAGACTCAATCAGGTGAGCAGTAATGGCAGGTGGTAGAGCCAGCGGTTGCTCCAGTGAAAAGGTGACACGACCGAAATCCACTAGGAAAAAGAGAAATAAACTTAACCAATCAAGTGATAGCGGGCGATACCATTGCAAGTTTTCTGCTTCAACAGCATAGGTGCGAGTCAGCCGATAGTAGAATTCAATGTCCTGTGTCGTCAAACAGTGGAGCATTTGAGAGCGAAGTTCATAAGATGGTGCAGGAGGCCAGTTATGAGACTGCATACTGCGCTCATCGGGCCACGGCATATAGCGTGACTGCAACTGCTGCAAAACACTGTCGTCGCCACCATCGACCAGATATTTCACTACAGCCTGTGGAATTGGGTCTTGATACCGCCCAAAATCCTGCACAATCAGATGAATCGCCTCTTCAGATAGGATGTTTCTGTTGTCCAGATGTTCATCTTGAATCATTTGTGGCACCAGCTTAAGGACTTCAGCACTTGATTTCTGCCCAGAGTTTTGACCTTATCCTAAAAAAGTGGACAGGAAAGTTAAGCTGCTCTGGGCTATTGCAGTGCTGACCAATACTGTTGCTCAAATTGTACAGGAGAACAGTAATTCAATGTTGAATGCTTTCGTTCAAGGGTTGAGGTTTGTAAAGTAGTTTGTGTCAAGCGAGAATGGTTACATCGGAAACCTCCCTTCAAATTCAATTGCAAAACGGTTCAAAGCACCCTTCCAATCTCGGATTGGCATTGTTCACTTTTTCGAGATGTTGTGAATTGCCAGATAAATCACCTTCATTGCAGACTCGTCAGTGGGAAAAGAGCAATGGTTCCGCAAAACCTTGCGCAAACACATATTCACGGACTCAATAGCATTGGTGGTGTAAATGGCTTTACGAATGTCTGGAGGAAAAGCAAAGAGCAGGATAATCCGATTCCAGTGGTTCAGCCAAGATTTGCTAGTGGTCGGATACTGCTTGTCCCATTGCTCTGCAAAGTTCACCAGGGCCTGTTCTGCCTCGCATTGAGTCGGAGCTGAGTAAATCAGCTTCAGGTCTGCTGCGACGGCTTTACGGTCTTTGTAGGAAACATAGCTGAGGGAGTTGCGCACCTGATGAACGATACAAAGCTGGACTTGAGTCTTAGCTCGACTTTATCCATTTAGGCTGCGTAGCACAAGAGGCTAGATCAGCAGTCTAGGAGCGCCTGTGGTACTTTTACAATGTTGGTTGGTTGAGTAGATGTATGAAAAAGTCGCACCTGCCAGAATCGTTGTCGTACAGAGGCTAGAGCATCACTAAAGGTAAAAGAAGACTTCTGATACCAAGCACTTGAAAACCAGAGTAACGCAGGTGAGAAGGAAGATGATTCGCCAACAGCACCACAATAGAGAACAGTCAAAACAAAGTCGGAGTAGTGCGCAAGATCGCTAGATTAGACCATTGCCGTTGGGTCTCAACTCCCAAATGTGCCCGAACTTCTGCAAAAGTGACTTCGACTCCCCAGCGTTGGCGAAACCATTGGACGATCTGTTGTGGGGTGGCACTGAGGTCGGTGCAAAGAAACACTTGGGGTGCAAAATGACCTTGGGGATCTCTGACCAAGACCCAACGAATCGGCACAGCTGCCATTCCGGTGTGATACCAGACAGCAGTTTGAGAAACCACCTCGATTGAATAAGCACCCCGACCATAGCAGCCCTCAATGCTGAGAGATTGCCAGTTGGCTTTGGGGTCTTCCAGAATGCTTTTGAGAGTGGGTAGACGCTTGCCGACTTTGCGAGGGCGACCCATCTGTTTGCCAGTCTTGCTGGGGCAGGAGCATAAAGGGCTGCATCCAAGCGTAGTCGGGTCACGACATAGACCGGATGAGGCAATTGCCGCAAGGACTCTAGTAATTCCAACGCAGCAAAGCTGCTATCGGCAACTAGGATAATCGCCCGGTGTAGCAACCAGCGTCTGACTTGAGTCAACATCTGTCTAGCCCAGTCAGTTAAGGCTTTATGGCGATGTCCCTGGCTTTGATGATAACGCTCTCTTGGGGGCTAAGACGGTGAAGAAGGGGAGTGCCCAGACCCGTTATGCCCCAGCAATAGGAACTAACAGCATCAGACTCAGCCAGCGCAGTCCACTCGTTTATAGCCCTTTGGGCATTCAAGAAATGCAAAATGACTATCACTGGAACGTATAGGGTCGCGGTAAATTCCTCGAGCAGCAATGCGTTTGCCCCATCTGCGTTCAATAGTGTCGTCAATGCCCATCACGAGCAGGCCACTCGGAGCAAAGCACTCGATAAGTTGGTGCAACAAAATTCGACTGGCTTGGCGGCTCGACCAAACTGCCCGATTGAGAACCCGGTGATAATTCTGAAAGTGAGGCGCATCCTTCAAGTCCATGACGCGCAACAAGGCACTGACGGTTCGCTTCCCTGGCGCTAAGATTGCCCCTACCAGCAAGTGCCGTGGCGAGTATACTCAAATTCTCGTTCCCGTTTACCCGGACGCATCGGTTTGTCAATCACGTGCCGCTCCAACGCTTGAGTTCCCGTCATCTCATCTATCGAAATCGTCCGTTCTCCTGGCTCAGTCCGCTCAATCGCACTCAGGTAAACTTCGCAGATCTCGTTGACCTTTGCGTCGAATTGAGGGTCGGGGGGGGGATTCAACCAGTATTGCGACTGGTGCGGTTTCAAATCGGCTTCGTTCAGTAGTCGTCCGACGTGACGGGGGGAGATAGTTTC
>JAHHHV010000036.1 GCA_019359155.1 Pegethrix bostrychoides GSE-TBD4-15B | reverse complement strand
GAGCGAACTGGCTAAACTCGATGGAGCCTACTTCGCTGAAGCCTTGGAGGCGGCCAGGTCGATGCAGTCTGAGTACAGTCGGGCAGATGTTTTGAGCGAACTGGCTAAACTCGATGGAGCCGATTTCTCTGCCCTGTTGGAGGCGGCTAGGTCGATGCAGGATGAGTACAGTCGGGCAGATGTTTTGAGCGAACTGGCTAAACTCGATGGAGCCTACTTCGCTGAAGCCTTGGAGGCGGCCAGGTCGATTCAGTCTGAGTACAGTCGGGCAGATGTTTTGAGCGAACTGGCTAAACTCGATGGAGCCTACTTCGCTGAAGCCTTGGAGGCGGCCAGGTCGATTCAGGATGAGTACATGCGGGCCAGGGCTTTGAGCGAACTGGCTAAACTCGATGGAGCCGATTTCTCTGCCCTGTTGGAGGTGGCTAGGTCGATGCAGGATGAGTACATGCGAGCCAGAGTTTTGAGCGATCTGGCTAAACTCGATGGAGCCTACTTCGCTGAAGCCTTGGAGGCGGCCAGGTCGATTCAGTCTGAGTACATGCGGGCCAGGGTTTTGAGCGATCTGGCTAAACTTGATGAAGCCTACTTCGCTGAAGCCTTGGAGGCGGCTAGGTCGATTCAGTCTGAGTCCAGGCGGGCAGTTGTTTTGAGCGCTCTGGCTAAACTTGATGGAGCCGATTTCTCTGCCCTGTTGGAGGCGGCCAGGTCGATGCAGGATGAGTCCAGGCGGGCAGATGTTTTGAGCGCTCTGGCTAAACTTGATGGAGCCGATTTCTCTGCCCTGTTGGAGGCGGCCAGGTCGATGCAGGATGAGTACATGCGGGCCAGGGTTTTGAGCGATCTGGTTACACTCGATGGAGCCTACTTCGCTGAAGCCTTGGAGGCGGCCAGGTCGATGCAGGATGAGTACATGCGGGCCAGGGTTTTGAGCGATCTGGCTAAACTCGATGGAGCCTACTTCGCTGAAGCCTTAGAGGCGGCCAGGTCGATTCAGTCTGAGTCCAGTCGGGCAGTTGTTTTGATCGCTCTGGCTAAACTCGATGGAGCCTACTTCGCTGAAGCCTTGGAGACGGCCAGGTCGATTCAGTCTGAGTACAGTCGGGCAGATGTTTTGAGCGATCTGGCTAAACTTGATGGAGCCGATTTCTCTGCCCTGTTGGAGGTGGCTAGGTCGATGCAGGATGAGTACATGCGGGCCAGGGTTTTGAGCGATCTGGCTAAACTCGATGGAGCCTACTTCGCTGAAGCCTTGGAGGCGGCCAGGTCGATGCAGGATGAGGACAGTCGGGCCAGGGTTTTGAGCGATCTGGCTAAACTCGATGGAGCCGATTTCTCTGCCCTGTTGGAGGCAGCCAGGTCGATGCAGGCTGAGTATATGCGGGTCAGGGTTTTGAGCGATCTGGTACGACAAGCTCCCCAAGGATTGCTATCAGAGCTTTGGGAGACAATGTTAGCTATTACTCACAAACCTAGCCAAGCCAACGTCCTGAGCGACTTCCTGCCCCGACTCCCCTTGGCTACCCTGCCATACTCCGACTGGAAGGCCCACCTCCATCTCCTCGCCTACCGCAAGCGCTCAGAGCTGATGAAAGATCTCGGCACTCTCTACCTCGCTATTCTCCATCTCGGCGGCAAAACGGCGATGCGTGGTGTTGTCGATGCCATGCGCGAGGTCTGTAGCCAGTGGAAGTAAAAACGCTCGCTAGGATAGATTTGCGGTGAGTTTCAGTTTAGACAGGATGCAGAGATGGCGACATACTTGGTGACGGGCGCAAATCGCGGAATTGGCTACGAGTTCTGCCGTCAGCTACAGGCGCGGGGAGAGACAGTGATTGCGGTCTGCCGCAGCGCAGATGCAGATCTAGCAGATCTGGGCGTACAGGTCGAGTCCGGCATCGACATCACTTCTGATGCGGCTGTGGCGGAACTCGTCAGCCGACTAGCAGGCTGTCCAATTGATGTCTTGATCAACAATGCCGGAATGGCGCAGCGCGTCACGCTAGAACAGCTAGATTTTGACAGCATCCGCCAGCAGTTTGAGGTCAATGCGTTGGGGGCACTGCGGCTCACTCACAGCCTGCTGCCTCAGCTCAAGCCAGGTGCAAAAATTGCCCTGATCACCAGCCGCATGGGGTCAATTGCCGACAACAGCTCTGGCGGCTCCTACGGCTACCGGATGTCAAAAGTAGCGCTCTCAATGGCGGGCAAATCTCTCTCGCACGATCTCAAGCCACGCGGCATTACGGTCGCGATTCTGCATCCCGGCCTGGTGCAGACCCGGATGACCAACTTCACAGACAGCGGCATCACGCCAGAGACTTCGGTTGCAGGACTGCTAGCGCGGATCGATCAGCTCAACCTAGAGAACACGGGCAGCTTCTGGCATAGCAACGGCGAGCTGCTGCCCTGGTAAGCCGAGGGCGCTAGATGGCGCAGATCGGCATCGTGGGAGTTTGGCTGACAGGGTTTGACTGCTGATGAACTGGAATTTGAATCACAAATTCTGTGCCTTTGCCCGCTGTCGAATAGCAGTCCAACTTACCGCCATGCTTTTGGGTAACAATTTGATGGCTAATGGACAGCCCCATGCCGGTACCTTTGCCAATCGTCTTGGTGGTAAAGAACGGATTAAAGATGCGCTGCCGTACAGCAGCAGGCATTCCCGCACCGTTGTCGGCAATGATGATTTTCACCCAGTCCGCATCAACAACCGCAGTCGAGATTGTAATCTGGCTGGGATCTGCCTCAATATCCTGGTAGCTACGGCTTACGTTCGATTCTTCTAGCGCGTCAATTGCATTCGCCAAAATATTCATAAACATCTGGTTAAGCTGGCTGGGATAGCATTCCACTAGCGGTAGACTTCCATAGTCACAGATCACCTGAATTGCCGGATGCTCAGGGGACTCTTTGAGCCGATGCTGCAAAATGAGCAGCGTACTGTCAATGCCTTCGTGCAGATCAACGGCTTTGAATTCTGCCTCGTCCATGCGCGAGAAGTTGCGAAGCGACAGGACAATTTCGCGAATCCGTTCCGTTCCCATCCTCATAGAAGCGAGAATTTTGGGCAAGTCAGCCTGGATAAACTCTAAATCTAACTCTTCAGCCTTATCCTGAATTGCAGCGGCAGGATCGGGACAGTGATTTTGATAGAGCTGCACAAAGCTGAGCAGATTCTCAACGTACTCTTGGATGTGATTCAGATTGCCATAGATAAAGTTCACCGGATTGTTAATTTCATGCGCTACTCCGGCCACCATCTGACCTAGAGCCGACATTTTTTCGCTATGGACAATCTGCGTCTGGGTGCGCTGTAGCTCTTCTAACAGCTGGTTTCTCTCCTGAATTTGCGCCTCCAACGACTGGCTGTAGCCCGCTAGCTGTGCGTGAGCGCTCTGCTGCTGCGCTAGAAGCTGCTTGACTGAGGCAATCAACGTATTGAAAGCGCCAGCCAGCATCCCAATCTCGTCCTCTTGCTGAATCTGAGCCTGGAGATCAAAATTAGATTCTTCGGTCGAGCGCTGGGCAATCCGGGTGAGCGCTTCAATCGGCTGAGCAATGGCGCGACTGATGACAGTTGCCAGCAGCGCCGCAATGGCAATCGACAGGCCAATACTGACCACCACAATTTTCCGGGCCACTGCATCCGCCTGATCCTGAGCGACTTCTGCCTGCTGCTGGTTTTGGTACGCTTCGTCAATTAGCCCCACCAGCGTATCTGTGATCGCATCGAGTTCCATGGCAACGCTGCTCTGGGTAAATTCAACAAACAGCTGATGCGCCCGCTCAATTTGGTTCAGCTCGGTGAGATCAAAGCTCCGAATTTGCTGCAATCGCCGATCGATTTCTTGAGAATAGTTTTTTGGAACCGGGTCATAGGTTTTTAAGAGGGTTTGCAGCTGAGCTGAGGTCTTTAAGTCTGGCTGTTCTGAAGTTGCAGCTGCAAACTGCTTAAGTTCAGCCCAGGCTATTTGCATCTCGACTTTATACTCAACAAGATGGTTATATTCTTCTTCAAACTCAGATGGATTCTGCTTGAGCAAAATCAGACTTTGCTGATGGGTTTGAGCCAAAAGCAGTCGCGATTGCAGCCGACTCAGCAGCTCAACTTCCTGACGCGCATGTTCACTACGCTGCTCAGCCTGTCTGTGAGAGTAGGCGCCAACGCCAACGCCCGCGCCCGCACCTGATACCGCGATCCCCAGAGCAAGGCTATACCCCAAGCCGATTTTCTGCCCCACTTTGAGATTGGACAAATATCGCTTTAATGTCTTGCCCGCCATACTGCAAAACCTCTCAGGAATCTAAATTAACTCAATTAATCTAGGATTCCCAGTTGGTTTAGAGGTTCGGCAACCTCCACAAAACGTCACGCAGCATCACGCCTCAAACCGCCAGCTCACTAGCTCCCAGGTCAAGCCGTCGTATTTAGCCAAATTGCCGCCCCAAATTGCTTGCCGATGATCAGCTAGCGCAAAAAGGCTTCCAGCTTGCGGGTCAAGCTGTCGATCAAATTGCCCGACTCGCTGCTGGCCACCTCAGACTCAATCTGCTGCACCGTCTCAGCAGGTAGACCCAGCAGCCCCACTAGCTTTTGGTAAGCCACAGACTCTTCTTCGTTGATCTTCTCTTCTTCTGGCGTGCGGGCGCTGGAGCCAATCACCTCGTAGCCCAGCCCCAGCACTAGCTCTTTTTCTTCAATGCTCTGGAGCTTGGGAGTCAGCTCTTCGAGCGGAATATTTTGCATCACGTAGTCTTGTAGCTCTTGTTTGAGCATGGCCTGCTGCGGCGCATCTACCGCAAAAATACCGCTAAATCGATCCAGCATCACCGCCATTTCTTCGGGAGCCAAATCCCCGTCTGACCAGGCCATCGCGGCCACAACTCGCAGCAAATTCATCTGACGCGGTGTAATTGAAGGCGGCGGCGGTGGCTGTAGGGTCATAGGGCGCTCTCCTGCGGCAGTTCAATTTAATTGAATGAATTTAATTTGCTCAATCAGGCGTTAGTTCGCCTCAGTTAGCCGATATTAGCCAATAGAGTATCACGAGAGCCACTGCATCAGATCCAGTGCGTGACTGACAGCTCTTGGCTTCAGAGCCAATTGCAGCGCCAAAACCCAGCATTAGTCAGCTTTAGAGCGAGTCGCAGTCAAGTTTTAAAATTTCTGAAGTATTAAAAGATACAATCTACAATGGGTAACGTAGCGATTAGGATTCCGCTTAGCCCAGTTCCCAATTTGTGGGGGAGCGAACAAAACCAAATTGTCTTTCTGTGGTAGAAATTTAGGCAGGTGAGGAGTTGATCAAAAAAAGCTGCGGGTTGCAGCCTCTTAGCTCAGTTGATTCAGATGGTTGATCCAACGCAGTGATCCAGTCTATGAGCCGACTGACGCTGCCAGTTTTAGGGTGATCTCGCCGAGTTAACTAGCGCTCCTACTCAAGCATGAAGCAAATCAAAATTACCTTTGGCGGCAAAATTCCTCAGAGTTTTTGGGAGTCAGAGCATGTCCAGCGAATGGCTCCAACCCCGCTCTTTGACGATGGCTGTCTGATTAGATTGCCCGACCGTCGAGCCAGCGCCGTTACCAAAGCCCTCTCAAAATGGATGATTGAACAGGGCTATCAGGAATACTCGATTGAACCCGGAAACTAGCGCCCAGCCGGATTTCGCGGTTTTGAGCCGCTAACGCGCCCCTAATGCGCCGCTGACGCTCAGACGTTGAATCGAAACAGCATCACGTCGCCTTCCTGCACCGTGTATTCCTTGCCTTCACTCCGCACTAACCCCTTTTCTTTGGCGCTGCTCATTGAGCCATTTGTGACCAAATCCTGGTAGGCGACAGTTTCTGCTCGGATGAAGCCGCGCTCAAAGTCTGTGTGAATCACGCCTGCGGCCTGCGGCGCCAGCATCCCTGCCGTAATGGTCCAGGCGCGGGTTTCTTTAGGCCCCGTCGTGAAGTAAGTCCGCAGCCCCAGCAGCTCGTAGGTGGCGCGAATCAGCGACTTCAGGCCGCCTTCTTCAACCCCTAGCGACTCCAGGAATTCAGCCCGATCTGCGTCCGGCAGCTCAACGAGTTCGGCCTCCACCTGCGCCGAAACGATCACCACCTGTGCCCCATCTTGAGCCGCTCGTCCCCGCACCTGCTCCACAAAGGCGTTGCCAGTCGCCAAGTCTGCTTCCGAGACGTTGGCGGCATAGATGACGGGCTTGCGGGTCAGTAGCCCCAGTGGCTTAATCAGCAGCTCATCCTCGTCGCTCAAGTCCACCTGCCGCGCCTGCTTGCCTTCGTTTAAAACAGCAGCCAGCTTTTCGAGGATCGGCAGCTCGGCTTGAGCCTCTTTGCTGGTTTTGGCCTGCTTGCGGGTGCGGTCAATCCGCTTTTCAATTTGCGACAGGTCAGCGAGAGCCAGCTCTAGATCAATCACCTCAATGTCGCGCACCGGATCAACCGAGCCTGAGACGTGAATAATATCGTCGTCCTCAAAGCAGCGCACCACATGCACAATCGCATCGACTTCGCGGATGTTGGCCAAAAACTGGTTGCCCAAGCCCTCGCCCTGACTCGCACCCTTCACCAGTCCGGCGATATCGACAAACTCGACTCTGGCAGGCACCGTCTCAGCAGAGTCGGAGATGTTGGCCAGCACTTGCAGCCGCTCGTCGGGAACTGCCACCACACCGACGTTGGGTTCAATGGTGCAAAACGGAAAGTTGGCAGCCTGAGCCTTGGCATTGGCGACGACAGCATTGAACAGCGTTGATTTGCCGACGTTGGGCAATCCGACAATTCCAGCTCTCAGCATGGCTTCGACACTCTTCTAACATTCGAGAAATTCACCCTTCAGTGTGACAGGTTTTGGCTAATTCGGCTTGACGCTAGCTCAGCCCCGCTCCCCAGCCCGCCACAGCTGTACTGCTCAGCAGCTCTTTGAGACCACCAGCCCCAATTTCAATGGCTAGAGCCGCCAGCAGAAAACCCAGCAGCTTTGTGGCAATTACGCCACCCTCATGGCCAATGAGCTGATCGATTCTGGCCGACTGTCCCATAATGAACCAGGTAATCAGCATTGCCGTCACAATGCCAACCACAACGCTGGCATAGGTTCCAAGCGTAGGTTGATCAGAGACTAGCAGCATCACCGTGGTCAGCGTGCCAGGGCCAGCCAGCAGCGGCAGTGCCAAAGGGGTAATGGCGACATCGCGCTCTTGGTTCACCTCTGGCTCATCTAGTTCACCTCGCAGCATATCTAAGGCAATCAGCAGCAGCAGCAGTCCGCCTGCCACCTCCAGCGAGGCGGTGCTGATATGCAGATAGGTGAGAATGGGCTGTCCCAAAAACGTGAAGCCAACCAGCACGGCAGTCGCCACCAGAGCGGCCCGGTTAATCACGCCGCTGCGTTCAGATGGCTCCATGCCTTTGGTCAGCGCCAAAAATATCGGTACGTTCCCCAGCGCGTCGGCCAGCACAAACACCGCAATAAACGTCCGCACCGCCAGAGAAATATCCATAAAGCTCCCGAAAAACATCCCGAAAACATCTGCCCCTCAGCTTAGCTTTGATTGCTCTGCTCCCCGGTATCTAAACCAGCTAAACCAGACCTAACCCACAGACGTACTGATCTGGGAGCTGCCCCATATGCCGCAAGCTTTATCGGAAATTTATAAAAACTTTACAATAAGGGGTATGCTGAGCTGTGAGTTTTATTCATCCAGAGTCAGGGAGATGTTTTGATGAATCGTCAAGTGAATTGTCAACCAGTGCCAACTTCAGTCCAGTCAAGATTGCTGGCAGGCAGTTTACTGGTACTCTCCACCTGCGGCACGCTGGCTCTATTTGGCGCGGTGCCGATGATTGAGCGCAGGCTTTCGGCTTTCACGCCATCAAACTCACCGCGCCAAGCCCAATCAGATCAGCTAAATCAGTCAGATCAGCTAGCTCGGCCAGATCAGCCCGAGCAACCCAACTGGAAGTTATCCAAACAGCCGCCGCTTCACCTGCGCCCGCGCTCCTGAACTCTTGCTTAATCTAGGCAACTCTGGAGTCATGCACTCTAGATTCATACACCTGCGGGCGCTGGAATGCTCACATCAATCGGCGTGACGGCACCTAGACCACTGAGCGGCGGCTGAATGGCGGCAGCATTGCCAACGACCAGCGTCACAAGCTGCTCTGGCTTCAGATAGGCTTGGGCAACGCGCTGTACGTCAGCGGCAGTCGTGGCCTTGAGCTGCTTCTGGTACTGAAAAATAAAGTCTTGTGGATAGCCATAGTAGTCGTAGCGCATTACCCGCGACAGGGTTTGGGCAGGCGTGGCAAAGTTGAAGATAAAGGCGTTGAGCACTGAATCTTTAGCCAGCGCTAGTTCAGCGTCGGTGATGGGGGCGCTGCGGATTTTCTCCAGCTCGCTCAGCGTTGCCTTAATAAATGGCACGGTGGCTTCAGAGCGAGTCTGACCGGCTGCCACAAACAGCCCCGGATAGTCAAACTGGGGCGACCAGTAGGCATAAACTGAATAGGCCAACCCCTGCCGCGAGCGCACCTCGTTCACCAGCCGTCCGCCCAGGCCGTTCAGCACGCCATTCACCACCGACAGCGGCGCATAGTCAGGGCTGCTGTACTTGCCGCCTAAATGTCCCATCTGGATGCTGCTCTGCGAGAGCTGCGGCTGATCTACCAAAAACAGGCCGCCCTGCTGCACTTGACTCACCTCCGGCAGTTCTTCCAGCAGGCTGCGTCCAACCGGCGGAGAGCCAGCTGGCCAGTCGCCAAATTTGGCCTCAATCAGGGTGCGCATCTGGGCTGAGTCAAAGTCGCCGACAATGCCCAGCAGCATATTGTTGGGATGGTAGTACTGCTGGTAAAAGCTCAGCACGTCAGCACGCGAAATTTGCTCAAGCGTGCTGTATTCAATCGTGCGGGCATAGGGACTGCTCGCGCCATAGATCAGCTTCTGAAACTCGCGTCCGGCGATTGCGTCGGGCGAATCGTTGCGGCGAGCTATCGCGCCGCGCCACTGCGATTTGGCAAATTCAATCCGCTCTGCCGGAAAAGCGGGCTGGCGCAGCACTTCGGCAAAGCGGCTAAACACAGGCTCTAGATCTTCGCTGAGGCTGCTAAAGCTGGCGCTGCCTGCGGTCGTATCAATCCCCGATTCAACGGAAGCGGCACGCTGCTCTAGAAACTGATTCAGCGCCTCGGCTGGATAGTTGAGCGTGCCGCCGCTCCGCATCGTGTCGCCAACAATGCTGGCTAGCCCGGTCTTCTCGGCTGGCTCTAGACGGTCGCCTGTATAGAGCGTCGCAACACCACTGACCAAGGGCAGCTCATGATCTTCGGCGAGATAGACTTTCAGGCCATTGCTCAGCTCAAACTGACTGTAAGGCGGCAGCTTGATTTCAGGAGCAGGCGGAAATTTCAGGTCGCTGTAGTGCTGCGGCGTAATCGCCAGGGCTGGAGACCAGCTGCCAACCCCAACGCCCAGCGCCAGGGCAATCATTAGTGCTAAAAAGCCGTAGCGCAGCCATTTCTGCGGATACCCGTTAAACCACATTCAACTTAGACTCCTGCATGGGAAAGTTTGAGGCTAGTAACTTGATTGCAGCCAGTGGCTGGACAGAGCTAGCTACCCGTGAGTTTGCCAACCGTCTGGTTTTGAGGCTGAAACAGGCGCTGAGCAACGCGCTGCACGTCTGCTGCCGTCACCGCATCAATCGCCTTCAGTTCCTCAAACAGATTGTGCCAGCTGCCGGTCTTAGCTTCATATTCAGGCAGCAGACTTGCCATGCCCTGATTTGAGGCCAGCGTTTGCAGCAGCCCAGCTCTGGCTTGAGTTTTCACCTGATCGAGTTCGGCTGCGGGGACGGGCGTAGTCTTGAGCCGGGTGAGTTCAACTTCAACAGCGGCGGCAACTTCCTCAATGCTGTGATTCGGCGCGGTCTGAGCAAACAACAGCAGCAGATTCGAGTAGCGATCGCCCGGAAAGGTGGGCGTGACCTGAACGCTGAGCGCCAGCTGCTGCTGCTCCACCAAAGAGCGGTAGAGCCTTGCGGTCCGTCCGCCGCTGAGAATGCTGGAGATCATCTGGTAGGTCGCATCATCCGGATCGGTGAGTCCAGGGCGTTGGTAGCCTTCCATATACCAGGGCTGGGAAGGCATCGTGACGCTGACGCTGCGCGGAGCAGTCTGGGGCGGCAGATTGACCGCGATATCTGGCGCACGAGACTGTGCCTGAAACCGCCCAAAGTAGGCTTCGGCCATCTGCTGCACCTGCTTTGGGTCAACATCTCCAACGATGCCAATGATGATCCGATCGGGCGTGTAGTAGCGCTCAAACAGATCGCGTACGTCTCGGCTCTCCAAGTTGCGGATATCGGCCTCATAGCCAATCACGGGACGACCATAGGGATGATCCGGCAGCGCCACCTGCAAAAATTCTTCGACGAGTTTACCAATCGGCGAATTGTCGGTTCGCATCCGCCGCTCTTCCAGGATTACGGCCTGCTCCTGGTAAAACTCGCGAAACACCGGGTCGAGGAACCGCTCGGATTCAAGCGACATCCACAGCTCTAGCTTGTTGGCTGGAAAGCTATAGAAGTAGCGGGTGGCATCGGCTGTGGTAGTTGCGTTGAGTCCGACTCCGCCTGCCTGCTGCACAATCTGACCGAACTCGTTTTGGTTGACGTAGGCGGCGGCTTTGGCTTGGGTCTGCTCAAACTGCTGCTGGAGCAATTCCACCGCTTTGCCTGCCGTCTGACTGGCTTTGATCTGCTCGGCAAGGCTGTCTAGCTCGCTGAGCAAAGGCTGCTCAGCTTGATAGTTTTGGGTGCCAATCCGGGTCGTGCCCTTAAACGCCAGATGCTCCAAAAAGTGAGCTGCGCCAGTTTTGTTCGCCTGCTCGTAGGCCGAACCCACGTCCACGTAGGTCATAAACGACACGGTGGGCGCTTGGTGGCGCTCCATGACGATGAACTTCATGCCGTTGCTGAGCGTAAATTCGCTAATCTGCTCAGCGACCCGGTCAATGTAAGGCTGAATGCTATTAGGCTGAATGCTACTAGGCTGAATGCTACTGGGCTGGGCACTAGTTGCAGAAGCAGGCCAGATCCAGATTACGAGAGACAGCAGGGAAATCAGGGCAAGCCGCCAGCCCGCCGACCACAGAAAAGAAAAAAACATGCAGTTAGAGTTGAGGCGATCTAATAATCCAGGATAGTTACTTTCGGATGATCTGGGCAAAAGATCTGGGTGCTAGCCGCGAGCAAATCTGCTCAGAAGACTACTAGCAGAGCACCAGCAGACAGCAAAAAAGGGCGAAATCGCCCCTATGTTGTTCCCTATATTGCTCCCTATACCGTCTCTTCAGGCTCTCTCTCTAGGCTCTCTGTTCGCTGAGCCGCTGAGCGTAAGGTGTCCTAGCGGTGATTGCGAAGGTTCTGAGATTGATAAAAGCTGTAGGTATCAAACAAAACGCCAACGAGACTGCCAACTAGGCCAATCACGATGACACCTCGCCAGCCGCTGCCGCTGCCGAAAGTTTGCAGGAAATGCGTGATCTGGTCAAGGCTACCATTTCCAAAAGCCTCCAAGGCTGGAATATAGCTAAGGCCAAGGGCCCCTAGCAGCAGCGCAATCAGCAGCAGCACTGGAGCCAAAAAGCTAAAAACGCTGGTTAGCAGCAACGAACGAAACAAGCTAGGCAGGGTGGTCATATTTATCAAGTAATGCTGTACTTCACAGATTGCAGACTAAAGATTGCAGAAGAGACTGCCGTTAGGCAGTTTTGGATCAAGCAGTCTAAATCAGGCAGTTTGATCAGAGTTTGATCAAGTTGATCAGGCAGTTCGATAAGCAGCTAAGGCAAGAGCGGTGCGGCTCACTTCACCAGAATAGAAGGCATCTGGCTGGAATGGCCGGAACTGTGAGGAATCTTAAGTTAGCTTTAAAGAAGCTTTTTGAAGAGCCGTAAATTGGCTTCTCAGAAATTCCGGCTGCCTAGAGACCTCGACGGCACTCAAGCACGGTCAGTACCGGGAACAGCTCGACTCAGATTCTCTATCTGATCTGGATGATTTGGATAGATTTGGCTGATTGATGAGTTCCCAGGTGTTGCAAAAGTTCGCTATGGTTTACAGTGCGTCTTGAGCATATCTTTTGCAGGAACGGTCGCTTTGAGTCAGCCAGCTTCATCTAGCCTCAAAAATTGGAGTCGGCGCTTAGTGGCTGCGGCATTTTTGGGCGGGCAAGCGCTGCTGCATCTGCTGACTGGCAAAATTCATCGACGCAACACTCTTGAGCAGCTGAGGCTGGTGGGGCCAGAATCTCTGGGGATTATTCTGCTGACGGCGGCCACTATTGGCATGGTGTTCACGATCCAGGTGGCGGCGGAGTTTTTGCGGTTTGGGATTGGTTCAGCCGTGGGGGGCGTGTTGGCGATTGCGCTAGGACGGGAGATTGCTCCCCTGATCACGGCTGTTGTGCTGGCGGGTCGGGTTGGGTCAGCCTTTGCCGCAGAAATTGGCACAATGCAGGTGACAGAGCAGATCGACGCCCTCTATATCCTCAAAACCGACCCAGTTGACTACCTGGTTGTACCGCGCATGATCGCCTGCTGCGTCATGACCCCGATTTCGACGCTGCTGTCGTTTGTCACCGGCATGCTGGGCGGCCTGATTCTGTCAGATTGGGTCTACAACATTTCCAATGTCGTTTTTCTTGACTCAGCTCGGACGCTCCTGACTCCGTACGATCTCGTCTGTAGCTTGATCAAAGGGGTTGTGTTTGGCGGCCTGATTGCCATCATTGGCTGTAGCTGGGGATTGACCACGACAGGTGGAGCTAAGGGCGTCGGCCAATCGACGACGACAGCGGTTGTTACGGCGCTGCTGCTGATTTTCATTAGTAATTTCTTCCTCTCCTGGATCATGTTCTCGATCCTGAAGCAGCCCTGAAGTAGCCTAAAGCAGCTCTCAACATTGAGACTCAAAACCGCAGCCTTCACCTACCGTTAAAATAGAAGGTAAGCTGAGTTGCAGTCTTTGGATCTCTTGGATCTCTTTGAATTTCTTTGAATCTTTAGAGATAGCTTCAGAGACAGCCTTCTGCTCTGATCGGTTTTCAGCAACTCTTCCGAGGGTTGACTTAAGCTCCGTCCGCCAATTTGTCCACCTGCCAGTAGTAGCGCCGTGACTTTTGCACCTGATCAGTCCAGTCCAGATAGCTCCACTCCAGACCAAGCAGTTCCAGACCAAACAGTTCCAGACCAAACAGTAGAGCTAGCGCCTAGCTATGCGATCCCGCTGGTGCTGGTGCTGCTGGCCTTGCCGCTGCTGACCTTGCAGGTCTGGCTGGGGGGAACTGTCGCTGTGCTGGGGCTGTTTCTGCTGGTTCAGGCCGCGACGCTCCGGCTGCGCTTTAGTGAGACAGCACTCGATATTTACCGCGGCGAGCGCTGCATCCGGCAGTTTCCCTATCAAGACTGGCAGAACTGGCGGATTTTTTGGCCGAGCTTGCCGATATTGCTCTATTTTCGCGAGGTCAACAGCATCCATTTCTTGCCGATACTGTTTAATGCTAAAACCCTGCGTATCTGCCTAGAGCAGCATTGTCCAGAGCCAGAGTCTTGAACCGACTGCTGCTCGCTACGCTGCTAGCTGCTCTACTGTAGGATATTGTCTTTCAGCCAAGCCTGTTCTGTTCTTACCTGCCTGATTGCTCTATGAAGCCTGACGAACCCCAAATTCCCGATTCTGCCGATTTTTCTAGTCCTAGCCGCAATCAGCCAGCAGATCGTCTGGCTAATAGTAGTCAGGCTGAGGCCGCAAGCTCCGCGAGTTCTGCCAGCTCCGGACAGCCCTTACAGCCGCTGATCATCCCAACTGGCACCAGCGTTGGTAACGTCGGTGACGCTGCCTCTAGCGCCAATTCTAACGATAGTCTGACTCGGCGGGTCGCAGATCTACAGCAGCAAGAAAAGACGCTGAAGCAGGAAATCGCCGCGCTTCAATCTTCCTACAACGCCATGCTGCAACGGCAAATCACCGAGGCGCAGACGGCGATTGGCCGACTGGTCCAAGAAGGCGTGAGCGATCTAGAGCAGCGCAAGCAGACGCTTCAGCTGGCGATTGAGCAGTTGGAACGGCGCCAGGAGCGGATCAAGACTGAGATGCGAACCACCTTTGCGGGCAGCTCGCAGGAATTGGCCATGCGGGTACAGGGTTTCAAAGACTATTTGACTGGCAGCCTGCAAGATCTTGTCGTCTCTGCGGAGCAGCTTCAGCTCACTCCCACCGAAGCGCCGCCTCGTCCGGCAGCCCAGCCAGCGTTTAAGCCTGAGTTTAAGTCTGAATCAGTGCGGGAAGGCCGTGAGTCAAGCCGTGAGTCAAGCCGTGAGTCAGCTGGCAAATCCGGGCGAGAGGCAGAGCGAGCAAGCGATCGCAGTGGCGCAAACCGCAGCACAGCAGGCTTTACCGAGTCCGGTTTTGTGGAGCAGGCCAAGCGAATCCGGATGCTGCTCGATCAATACCGAGCTTCACCTGATTACTATGGCCCACCCTGGCAGCTCCGACGCACCTTTGAGCCAGTTCATGCCGATCGGATCACCAACTGGTTTTTTAGCCAAGCTGGGCGCGGCGCAATCCGCACAATGGGGTCGCGTCTGCAAAATATTTTGATTGCTTCAGCTGCCATTTCAGTGCTCAACGAACTGTACGGCGAGCGCCTGCGACCGCTGATTCTAGGCAACTCACCCGAACGCTTGGGAGAATGGCGGCGCGGACTGCAAGACTGTCTGGGCGTATCGCGCGCCGACTTCGGCATCGATGAGGGCATTGTGCTGTTTGAATCCCCCGAAGCTCTAGCTCAGCGCGCTGAGCGGCTCGTCAAGCAGAAGCAGCTGCCGCTGATTATCATCGATGAAACCGAAGAATATATCAGCGTGGCGCTGCTGCAATTCCCGCTCTGGCTTGCCTTCGCACCCGATCCAAATGTCCCTGGCGCTAGCTTCTAGTCAGCTATCAGAAGCTCACGCTCATCCAGACGAACGAAGGCTGTAAGATAATTAGGACAACCCCAATATTGTGGAAGCTATTCTAGAAGCTCTGGAATTGGAAACGCCTATGTCTCTGCCTCTTGTTCCGCTGATCTATCTGGCTTTGGGCGGTGCCTATCTAGTCGTGCTGCCGGCATTGCTGCTGTTCTATTTCAAGAGCCGCTGGTATCTGGCTGGCTCAATCGAGCGGCTATTTGCCTACTTCTTTGTGTTCCTGCTGTTTCCGGGACTGCTGATTTTGAGTCCATTTGTGAATATCCGGCCTCAGCCTCGGCAGATGGGTTAACCATGCGCCGGATTGACGTTATTTATATTGGGCTGGCCGTTTTTGCGGCGGGCGGCGGCATCTATCTGTTGCTGCAAGCCTCTGGACTCAACGGCATCAGCGCCGGAATCTGGAGCCAGGTTTTGCTAGTGACGGGGTTATTAGGCTGGGTCGCCACCTACGCAGCGCGCGCCCTGACGCAGAACATGACCTATAACCAGCAGCTCAAGGAATACGAAGATGCCGTGCTGCAAAAGCGGCTAGATGAAATGACTCCTGAAGAACTCGAACGGCTGCAAGCAGAGGTCGAGGCCGAAAAGCAGCGCCAGTAGGAGTGCCCATTGCTCAAGAAACGCTCAGGCCTGCTGATCTGCACTAGTCTGCGAAGCGGAATTGTGCAGATCATGCGCCCGAAACCTGCCCACCTCAGACAGCGTATAGAGTGGCCTGCCCTTGATTTCTTCGTAGATGCGGCCAACATATTCGCCCAGAATGCCGATGCTGATTAGCTGCACAGCTCCCAGAAAAAAGACCACCACTGTAATAATCGTGTATCCTGTCAGCGGCGAGCGCGGCGCAAAAAAACGCCAGTAGAGCACCAGCAGGCTCATCAGCAGCGACATTGCCCCTGAGGCCAATCCCAGATAGGTCGAGAGCCGCAGCGGCACTTTGGAAAACCCCACCAAGCTGTTGATTGCCAGCGCCAGCGACTTGCTGAAGGTATATTTCACCGATCCGGCGTAGCGCGGGGCGCGGTCAAACTGCACTGCCGTCTGCCGATAGCCCACCCAGGCGCGCAGGCCGCGAATGTAGCGATTGCGCTCTGGCATGGCGTTGAGCAGATCGACTACCCGCCGATCCATCAGGCAAAAGTCGCCGGTGTCTGTAGGAATCTCGACATCTGCCAAGTGCCGCAGCAGGCGATAAAACCAGTGCGCCAGGAACCGCTTCAGCCAGGGTTCGCGCTGACGCTGAATCCGCTGAGCATAGACCACCTGATAGCCCTGTCGCCAGCGCTCGACGAGCTGCGGCAACAGCTCCGGCGGGTCTTGTAGATCTGCGTCCATTACAATCACAGCCTGACCGCTGGCAAAGTTGAGACCCGCCGTTACGGCAATCTGATGGCCAAAGTTGCGGGCAAAGCTGAGGTAGCTGACGCGGGCATCGGCAAGATGGAGCTGCCGCATCATCTCCAGCGAACGGTCGCGGCTGCCGTCATCAATCAGCACCAGCTCGGTTTCGCCCTCTAGAAGCTGCATCACCGCACAGAGCCGCTGGTAGAGCTGGGCAATATTTGCCTCTTCGTTGTAAATCGGGATCACGATGGAATAGATGGGAGAATGAATCGGCATGGCGCTGCTTGAGGGCAATGAGTTGCGGCTGGCTATTTCGTGGCGACTACGGCCAGATTCCAGGCGTAGCGCTTCAGCCAGGGCAGGCGCTTCAGCCAGCGATCAACAGCCTCTAGGCGCTGATACTGCGGGCGCAGCCGATCTTGCTCCAGGATGATTTTTTTCCAGTAGCGCTCCTCGTTGGGGCTAACGCGCTCAATTAAATAAAACTGCAAAAAAATCCAGAGCGTCGCCAGCCAAAACGTATCGGAGCAGGTCTGGACGAACTGACTCTGGATAAACTGGAGGATTTCGATGTCTAGCGGCGTTTCGTCCTCGGTGCGGACTTGGGTCGCGATGCGGCGATAGATGTTGATCACCGGATTATGCTTCAGCGGATCCCAGAAACAGAGCTGCCCGCCCGGTTTGAGGATGCGGTACGCCTCGCGGATCGTCTGGTGCGGGTCGGGGATATGGTGCAGCAGATTGGAGGCATAGACAATATCAAAGCTGTTGTCTGGATAGTCAATCTGCATGGCGTTGATTACCCGGCCTTCTACCGATACGCCGTTGGCCTCGGCCAGCTTCAGCGCCACTTCCACCATGCCGGGAGAGTAGTCTGCCGCCACGCAGTTCGCTCCCTGACTAGCAAAGTAGACGCTGTTTTCGCCCGCTCCACAGCCCAAGTCAAGCAAAGACTTGCCGCGCAGATCGCCCAACTGTCTTAGAATAAAGCGATTTTCGGGAGCGGTGCAGGCTTCAAAATAGTCTTTGACCCGAATCCCTTCTACGTCAATTGCTGCCGCCCAGCGGTCGTGAAACGCTTGCTCTTTCCGCAGAATTTCGTCTTGCATGGGGCTGGCCTTCCGGACGGGTTGCTAGACTCGCAAAGTCCATACTCGCGCAGTCCATAACAGGATAGCGAATTCTGAAATGCAGGTTTCAAAATCCGGATGCCAAAATGCAGCGACTGAGCTTTATTAATGCTTTTCAATGCTTTTCAATCAGGCTGCCGTCATCCGGTTGATAATATTCTGGACAATCTGCACGCCGGTGACCGCCTGCCAGAAAAACAGCCCCACCAAAATCAAGTTCAGCGTGATGTGGCTGTAGCGCGCCCAGTCCTGGCCTTTCTGCATGTAGGGCGTGAGCGAAGCCGAGGTGGCAATCAAACCCGTCATGCCCAAGCCCGCCAGCAAATGTGATCCTACAAACAGCTTGCCTGAATTGAGATAGGTGACGCCCATCGCGCTAATCGACCCCAGCACCATGAAAGCCAGTAGAATCGAGCTAATTTGGTGGTGGCGGACGCTGAACTTGCCTTTGACCAGCTCTTTGCGTAGCTCTGGGGCAGCATTGCGGGTGCGCCGGATCTGAAACCCCAGATAGCCCGCGTAGAGGGTGACGACGAGCAGCACCCACATCAGAATTGGGTGAGCGAACTGGCTCCAAACTTTGATTGACTGCGGGATCTCGAAATTCATAGTGTTCTCTGTGCTCTGGCTGCAAGGATCTAGATAAATATTAAATTATGTTGCTCATGGATTGCGAGTGGATTGCAAAGCCTGCTGAGATTTTTGGGCGAAATGATCTAGCAAGGCCTGCCGCATCACCGCCACCGAGACGGGCTGCTCCAACCAGAGACTCAGCGCGACTGCACCCTGCTGCACCAGCATTCCCAGCCCGTCGATGGCAGTCGCGCCTTGTGCCGCCGCCTGCTGCAAAAACTGCGTCGGGCGCGGCGAGTAGATCAGATCATAGAAAATTGCTGCGGGCTGAACCTGCTGGATTTCGGCATGGCTCAGCGGCGAAGCCTCAGCCTGTGGATGCATCCCAACCGGCGTGCTGTTGACTATTAGCGTCGCGTTCGGCAGCAGCAGGGGCAGCTCCTCCCAGAGGTGAACCGTCAGGCTCGCCAGATCCGGCCAGCCCTGCCGCAATACCGCCAGCTTGTCGGAGCTGCGACCCACCACCTGAATTCGGCTAAACCCCAGCTGAGCGCAGCCCGCCACCACCGCCCGTGCCGCACCGCCGTTGCCCAAAATCACGGCGGTGGTGCTTTGCCAGTCGCGATTCAGCGCCAAGAGCGGAGCCAGAAATCCCTCAGCATCAGTATTTGTGCCATACCAGCCCGCTGCGGTGCGACAAACCGTATTCACTGCCCCAATCGCCTGCGCCACCGCCGACACTTCGTTGAGCAATGGCATAATCGCCTGCTTGTGCGGAATCGTCACGCTAAAGCCCAGCAGCCCAATCGCCGCAAAGCCGTTCAGCGCGGCAGCCAGATTGGCGGCTGCAACTGGGAACGGCAGATAGACCAGATCAAGCCCCAGCTCGGCAATGGCGGCGTTATGCATGACCGGAGAGAGCGTATGGCCAATCGGATCGCCAATTACACCCAGCAGTCGCGTCTGCCCAGAAATTACCTGCCTAGAACTCATCACGGCTTCTCCTGCACCAGCAGCGGAAAGAAATGCCCGACCGGACCTTGCCCCTGCCCAATCCGCAGCGCATGCTGTAGAGCCTGGGTGACGTAGCGCTTCGCCGCAGTAACGGCGGCAAATAGCGGTTTGCCGTTGGCCAAATTAGCCGCAATCGCCGCCGAAAGCGTGCAGCCCGTGCCGTGCGTATCTTGGGTTTGAATACAGTCAGTCCGCAGGATTTCCAGCCGCTCGCCGTCAAACCAGACATCCACCCCGCGCAGTTCACCCGTCATGCCGCCGCCTTTGACCAGCACGGCGTTAGCTCCGTCTGTCCAGATCTGGCGCGCGGCGGCCTGCATATCTTCCAGGCTGAAAATCTCCAGCCCGCTGAGGATTTGAGCTTCGTAGCGGTTGGGCGTAATCAGAGCGGCCAGTGGCAGGAGCTGTCGCCGCAGGCTGGCAATCGCTGCATCGTCGATCAGCTGTGCGCCCGTGCGCGACACCATCACCGGGTCAACCACCAGATTGGGCAGTCGGGTCGCCTGCTCAGCCACCGCCGCGATAATTTCTGCGTTCAGCAACATGCCAGTCTTGACCGCCTGCACGCCAATATCTGAGACTACGGCCTCAATTTGAGCCGTCACAGCCGCTGCGGGCAGCGGATCAACTCGCGTTATGCCAAGCGTATTTTGAGCCGTGACGCAGGTGAGCGCACTCGTGCCATGCACCTGATGAAAGGCAAAGGTTCGCAGGTCGGCCTGAATGCCTGCACCGCCGCCGCTATCTGAGCCAGCAATGGTGAGGGCAACTGGGATTGGGGAGTTTGGAGCTGAAATCAACGAATTAAATGAATGAGTCAAAGTAGGGTCACTGAGCTTTTCTAGCTCGTCTCTTTGAGCATAGAGCAACTTGCCACTTCTCAAAAAATCTCGGATGCTGATTTTCTAACGCTGGCCTAACGCTGGCCTAACGCTGGCCTAACGCTGGCCTAACGCTGGCAAGGACGGTTGCGGATGTAGGGGTTAAACTCAGGCGGCAGATCCCAAAACAGGACGCGCCCGTCACTTGCAGGGTCATAGCGGCTGCGGCAGGTCTCAATCTGCTGCTGTCCTAGCTCGCTGCCTAGCTCAGCCCCAACTGGCACAGCCGAAATAATCAGCGGATATTGGTTGCGGCCAGTTGGCAGATGCCGGGGCTTGAGCAGCAGAGTAAGCGTGGTTCCTGGCTGAAGGGGCTGGGCAAAGCTGATTTGAATTTGACTCGGCTCAAGCTGCTCAGCGGCCTGGATTGTTACTGCGTCACCGAGTTTTGTCGTGCCCTGAAAAGCGGCCTGAAAAGTGGTCTGAAAAGCGGCAGTTTGGCTCAGATCAAAACTGAGTGCCTGCTCTGGATTGGGCTGGCGAATCTGCACGGCAGCTAGCGCCGCTCCGGCATCGGCAGGCAGCTTGATCCGAATCGCATAGGTCTGTCTGGCGCTCGTTAACTGGCGGGCGGTTGCTGGCTCGACGAGAATTGGCAGGTGATTAAATGGGGCGCTAGAGTGGGGCGACTCGTTCGATTGGGCGTTCAATTGGGCGTTAAGCGGCGGCGTTTGCGCCGAGATCAGCAGAGCCGCGCCGATGCAGCTCAGTCCACGTAAAAATTTTGGCGTTGCTGAATTAAGGTATGAATCGAATTGGAAGCGGGACATCCCAGAACTTTAATGGGTTTAACTGCTTGTCCTCTAGCCTACTACTCCAGCCGCAAATAGCGCAGCAGAATGCTCATGAATTCGCTAGGGTTTTCGGTGGGTTGGGGGCGGCTCCAGTCGCTGGTTTCGGCGTAGCCTCGGTTGTGGAGCTGGTGGATGGTGCGGGCAATGGCGCGTTTTGATCCGTAGAGGACGTGTTTGAGGCGTTCGCGCTGGGCTGGTTCGTGGCTGGGCAATTCTGAGAAGTCGTCTGCCATAGTTGGGGGTTGCTCTGAACTATGGGGCGAGTATAGAAGTTTGGCGGGAGTGAAGGCAAGAGTTTTGCTCATTAAAAATGAGTTTTGATCATGCCGAACCGATCCTCCCTAACCCTCCTTAAAAAGGAGGGAACCGAGCCAAAATTTCTCAGATTCCCCTTCAAAAGGGGAGTTTAGGGGGATCGAACCAAGATCTGCAACCGTTATAGAAACTGATGGGCAAGATAGCCTCAAATCGAAAGTTTCGTCGCAATGCGCAACAAGGCTCAATCCTGCTTGCTGCGCGGCGAGACTTGCTTCACTTTGGCTAGCACTTCGGCTACAGAGCTATTGACAGCTTCGAGTCCGGTGTCAAGTTCGTTGAGCAGATTGGCGACTCGCAGTAGCTCTAGCGCTGATTCGGGGCGACGTTCAAATTCTGCGCCCCAGTTGCGGTTGATGGTTTCAAATTTGTAAACGCCAAAGGTGGCTTTCTCCAATGCGCGAATGCACTCAGCGCGATATCCACGTTCATTTGGCTCAAGAGCAGTCACCCAACGACGGCAGTATTCCAGCGGCTCCATCAACGGCAATCCAGTCACAACATCGATCGCCTTGCGTCTGTATCTTGCCAGCATTACGTCATTTTTAATGAGTATTTGAGGCATAATAGCAGAAGGCTGGCTCCGGGGCAATTGTATCTCAGGTGTTGCCAAAGTCTTTGAGTTTCTGAAAGATATCTGCAATGTGATCAACTGATACTGGAATATCTCCATCTAGATCAATCTTGGTGAAATCAAGCGAACTCGTATTGCCCAAAAGATTTTGCATAACGAATCTAGCAGTGCCGCGACTCTGCCAGTAAGAGCAGTGAGCATCGCTGGCTCCTACTGCCATTGCTGTATGAACTTGACCAAATGTTCTAGCAGCTTTTTCAGCAACATTTGCATCTGTCCAAACATATCGATCTCGAAAAAACAAGTTAGGTATTTGATTTGCATTTAAGCCTGACCGAAGCGGATACGCAATAATGTCTGAAGAATGCAAAATATTGATCCATCTGAGCGCTTCAGATTTGTAGGAAGATGTAAATGCTTTAACTTGCTCATATCCTACTCCTAGCATCATGTTGAAAAACACAATGGGAGATCCCATTGTAGTCAAACTTTTTAGGTGAACACTTGCAGCAGAGTTTCGAGCGTGAGAGGAGATTAGTGAGCGAATTGTATATGCTGGATCATCATTGGCAAATCGATCTGAAAATAATGCATCCCATAAGATAACCGTTCCCAATGAGTGGCTGACAATATGCAGGTCTGTCTCTTGAGGATAATTCTTCAAGAATTTGTAGAGCTGATCGGCGAGTGTATCTCGAATATCTAATCCTCGCTCTGTGTTGAAGTAAGTCAGCGCATCGCCAAAGAACTGAGAGATAAAGTCCTCTCGAAGTTCCTGATAGCGAAAAATGTCTTGGACATCAGCTTGAGAATTACTGCTTCTGAGTTCTTGCAGATCTTGATGAATCCCATTCCACATCTGTCCGGTTTGTTTAAAGACATTGCCCCAAAAACCAGCATAAAAATGAGGTAGAGGTTGGCCGATACGATTAAATTCCTTGCGTAAAAGGTTTTGTAAAGGTTTGGAGTAGTCAGCATTTTTGGTTGATACTCCATGTAGAAAAAATATCAGCATCTCTCTCAAGCCTCAAGTCTACGCTCAACATTCCTTTGATACTATCAGGTCTTTTGCTTTGAGTGGCAGGCTAATGTAGTAAAGCTAATGCTTTGAGATTAGATAATCGCAGTGCTGTTGCTCAAAAAGAAAGTATCGATAATAGTGCAGCCTTGTTGTATGAAGTTCTTGTGAATATTCCGGGTTTTTACTGATAGCCCAGTAACCAGACGGGGAAAGCTAACAGCACATTCTAGGTTAGCTATAAAGCTCGAAAGCTTGCGCCAAATTGAAATACTCGGCTATCTTCAAGTCAGGCAAAATCTATGGATCTCATCGATCAAATTAAAGCCATTGCTCAACAGATTCTCAAGCTCAAAGACCAAGTTCTAACTGAGGAAGCTACTAAAAACGCTTTTGTCATGCCTTTTATTCAAGCGCTTGGCTATAACGTTTTTAATCCTATGGAGGTTTGCCCCGAATTCTCAGCAGATGTTCCTGGCGTAAAAGGTGAGAAGGTAGACTACGCAATTCTTGTAGACAGCAACCCTATCATTCTTTTTGAGTGCAAGCAGTGCAATGAAGGATTGACGAATCCAAAACACAGCTCTCAGCTGCACAGATATTTCCATGTGACGGAAGCAAAGTTTAGCATCCTGACTAACGGTATTCTGTATCGATTTTATACAGATATTGAGAAACCCAACGTAATGGACGAGAAGCCATTCTACGAGTTCAATATGCTGAGCTTTGATGACTCTGCAATTAACGAATTGAAACGCTTTTCAAAAACGGGATTTAACTGCAACGAGCTAGGAGATATTGCCAGAAATCTGCTCTACACTAGAGAGATCAAGCGAATCATGTCAGAACAACTGACGAATCCATCGCCTGACTTTGTAAAGTTATTTGCAAGCCAAGTCTATACGGGTAGGCTATCCTCTGCTGTGGTTGATAAGTTTACAGAGATTACGAAGCAATCTCTCAACGAATTTATAAATGACAGGATCGCTGACAGATTGAAAAAAGCATCTGTGGAGCCTGTGGCAATGCCAGAACCAAAGCCTCCAGACGGAGTTGAACCAACTATAGACGATACCGTCATTACGACAGCAGAGGAACTGGAAGGATTCTACATTGTCAAGTCAATTCTCAGAGGAACGGTTGAGATCAATCGAGTTCAGCATAGAGATACTAAAACCTACTTCGGAGTTAATCTTGATGGGAGGGTTACTAAAACGATCTGTCGTCTTTGGTTGAACTCGTCGCAGAAGTACATTGGCACTTTTGACGAGGAGGGTAAAGAACTTAAACAGCCTATCAGTGGCTTGGATGATATCTATAGCTATGCAGAAGCACTCAAGTCCAGAGCTGCAAATTTATCGGGGGATGCTAGATAATTGCAACCATCGCAAAATGGGCTGACTTTTTGTTGGCTGAGCCAATGGCTTAACTCAGCCCATCCACTTGGGTCGTTGGTTACTTTCTTCTGGCAAGTGACGAGACTGGCCGACCTCTAGACATTTTTCCGCGCAGCTGTCCCTATAGCGAATCTGAAGCGCTGGATTTCGACTTGCTGCCAGAGTTGTCTTAGTCCTGATTACCCGTCGTCATGGCCGTCATCACCGCCTGCTGGCTGACCTGCGCGTAGATGCTTTTCAAATGTTCGAGCACGAGATGGCTGGCCTGACTAGTGGCTGGACTACTAGCCGCGCTGCCCGCTTCAGGCTTAATCGGGATAGCGCCCAGCAAATCTAGCACCGTCTCGCTGCTGGGCGGCGGCGTGATCACGACTAACGATGGCTCTAGCTGCTCGTCATACTGCCAGAAGTTTTTCAGATTTAGCTTCAGCGGGGCAGGCGCTTCGGGCAGATCTGGGGTCTCGTCAGTTTGGCTGCTGCGAGTCTGGCGCAGGGCAGCAATAATCTGGTCTTTGGTGCGGCCTCGCAGCTGAAACAACACGAACGGATCTTCGCTAAACCGATCGCCCAGCAGATAGTAGACCGCGCCGATATGCTTGCAGGGGTTGGCTGGATCAGGGCAGGAGCATTTGCTGTGGATGTCAAACTTGGTGAGCGGAAACAGGCTCAGACCGTTGGCCGTAAACACTTCCTCGATGTTCTGTGGCATTTCACCCGCCAGCAGCTTCGCCGAGAAAATCGCCCGCTCCGAGAGCGACTCAATCACATACTGCCACTGCTCTTCGTCAAATGGATCAAGCGACAGCGAGACGCGATAGGGTTCTGGGGCAGTGCCCTGCACCAATGCTTGCACCTTGGAGGCATGAAACTGAATTTCTAGGACGTTGCCTTCGCGGGCATAGTTGCGGGCGCGCTCCAGGCGGCGAATCCAGCCAAACGACTCCAGCACATCCACCCAGCGCTGCGCCCACCACTCGCGGTTTGTCTGGCTATCGTAGGTCATGCTGTCGCTCCGTTAGATCGCTGGTATGTAGATCGCTGGTCTAGATTGTAGAGTGCTCGTGTAGATTGGCTCAATTGGCTCATCCGTCTGGGGGAAGTTGAAACGACCCTGGATGGGTCACGCTAGCTTAGATCTGATTTAAGTTCAGATCTATTATCTAGATCTAATATCCAGATCTAAATCCAGGTCGTCAATCTGGTTCTAGTCTCTAGAATAACTCTCAGGAGGTGAGATGCTTGGCTTCAGCTCGATTTCTCCAGCTCTATTTGATGCGCTTTTTGACGCGCTTTTTAAGCCTGTCTTCCGTGAAGCGGATTATTTGGCAATATTGCCTCTCCATGAGCCTGACGGCGCTGCTTTATTTTCTAGTATCCAAGCTGGTATTTGCAGAGCTGAAGCTAGGAATTGAGCCATCTCCCGTCTGGCCGCCCGCTGGGATTGGGCTGTTTGTGCTGCTGAGTCAAGGGCGACAGGCTTGGCTGGGCGTGACGCTGGGAATTTTGCTGATGGGCAGCTGGCTAGGAGTTGGCTGGAGCTTGGCCTTGGGGTCGGCGCTGGGCGGCACGCTCGAGGCGTTGGTGGGGGTCAGCCTGCTGCGCCGCGTTGGGTTCCAGAATGATTTGGAGCGGCTGCCAGATGTGCTGAACCTGATTGGGCTGGCGGGGCTAGCGGCTCCGCTGCTGAACGCGACGATTAGCACGGGCGTTGGTTTAGCGACTGGGCTGATTGATCGGGGGCAGATTGGCCAAACCTGGTGGACGTTTTGGCTGGGCGACAGCATGGGGATTCTGGTCTTCACGCCGCTGCTGCTGGTCTGCTCTAAGCAGCTGCGCCGCCGACAGCAGGGGCAGCTGGATCAATGGTCAGAGCCACAGCTAGTCGAGAAGCTAATTTGCTTTAGCCTGCTGCTGAGCGTCAGCATCCTGGTGTTCTGGCTGCATCCGAGCCAAATCCTAGTGAATTATCCGATTGAATACCTGCCGTTTCCGTTTGTGATCTGGGCGGCGCTGCGGTTTGGCCAGACGGCTGGAATTCTGGCCAGCTTTATGTTGTCAATCGTGGCGATTACAGGCACAGTTGCCGGATGCGGGCCATTTGCCACCATGACCAGCCAGATGCCGCAGCAGTCTCGACAGGTGATTTTGCTACAGCAGGCGTTTTTGGCTGTCGTAACTATGACGACTCTGATTTTGGCAACGCTTTCTTCTGAGCGGCGGCGAGTGGGAGAGCTGCTGCGGCAGAACCAGGCGAGTCTGGCCAAGGCGCAGCAGCTGGCGCGGCTGGGCAACTGGGACTTTGATTTTAAGCAGCGGCAGTGGCGCTGGTCGGACGAACTCTATCGACTGCTGGGTTTAGCACCGGGAATGCAGCCTGATCTCCAGCACTTTTTGCAGGCCGTGCATCCTGCTGACCGGGCAGCAGTTGAGCAGGCGATGCAGCTAGCGCTGATGCAGCGCGTTCCCTACCGCATGAACTATCGAATTGCCTTGCCCGACGGCAGAGAGCGGATTATCGAAGATCAGGTAGCGATTGGCCTGACCCACGCAACGGGTACGATTCTGGATATTACAGAGTATAAAAAAACTGAAGAAAAGCTGCGTATAAACGCTGAACGGAATCGGCTGCTGAGTGAGATGGCGCTGCGAATCCGCCAGTCACTAGAGCTAGACGAGATTTTGGATCGGGCGGTGCAGGAAGTGCGGCAGTTTTTGCAGGCTGACCGGGTGCTGATCTGTCGATTTGATCGGATGCGGCAGGGGCGAGTGATTGCCGAAGCAGTGCTGCCCGAATGGACGTCGGCAATCAGCATGACCTCTGAGGCCGACGTCTACCCTGAGATTGAGGCACTCTTTGCCGCCGCGCCGATTTGCGTGGTCAACGATACCGCCCAGCAAGAGCGCACACCGTTCATCCGGCAATACCATGACCGCTATCAGGTGCGAGCTGGAATAGGCGTAGCGCTGCTCTCGGCCTCGGAAGCTAGCGGTTCGCGGCTGTTTGGCTTAATGATCTGTCATCAATGCTCGCGTCCGCGTCAGTGGGAGCCGCTGGAGATTGAGCTGTTGGAGCAGCTGGGCACGCAGGTGGCAATCGCCATTCAGCAGGGGCAGCTCTATCAGCAAGTGCAGGATCTCAACGAGAGCCTAGAACAGCAGGTGGTTGAGCGCACCGCGCAGCTTGAGGCGAATCTGGCTAAGCTGGGCGAGATGAACCAGATCCAGAACGTATTTTTACATGCCATCGCGCACGACTTGCGAACGACAGTTGTGGGTACGCTGATGGTGCTCAATCACTTTCAGCAGCAGCCCGGAGAGCAGGTCACGATTCCGCGCTGCAAGCTGGCAAAAATGACGCAGTCTGGCGATATTCAGCTCTGTAAGCTGGACTCGCTGCTCGAAGTCTATCGCAACAAGACCGAAGGCATCACGCTAGATTTGCAGCCCACTCCTATTCTGCCGATCATTCATAAATCGATTGCTCAGCTTCAGCCGCTATTTGAGCAAAATCAGACCCAGCTTGACTTAGAGCTAGCCGATCTGCCGCAAATTAGCGCTGACCCAGATCAGATCGAGCGGGTTTTCAAGCATCTGCTGGTGAATGCGGTCAAGCATAATCCGCCCGGGGTGCGGATCGTCATTCAGGCCGCAGCCCAGCCAGATTGCCTATGGTTTGCGGTGGCCGACAGCGGCACAGGTATCAGCGAAGCCGAGCAGATGCGGCTATTTGACCTGAGAACTCACGAAGGTTCGCAGCGCCAGCTCACCGGGATTGGTGTGGGATTATGCCTCTGTCACCAAATTATCTCAGCGCACGGTGGCGAAATTGCGGTGGAGACTGCGGCAAATGCCGGATCTCGGTTTTGGTTTACGCTACCCATGCAGCCGTTGAGAGATTCATCCTAGCCCAGATCCTTCTAGCCCAGATCCTTAGCCCAGAACCACCTGAACCGAATCGTTCCAGGTCAGCCTGAGCTGAAACTGCGCGTCGCCGCCGTTGACTGCCAGCTCCACCCAGCCATGACTGCCCACGAGCGCCAGTGCCTCGCCTGCCGTCTGCTCCGAGTAAGTGCGGCATCCGGGAATGCTGCGCTTGCCGACCGTCACCGACCAAGATCTGTCCTGCACTGCCTCACCCGAAATGTTCGTGATCACGTTGCCAAAGCGGTCGATAGACTGCACGCTGCCCAGATAGCCCGTCTCGGTCGGGGTACAGGCGGGCAGCGGCAGACGCACCAGCTGAGCGGGATCAAGCCGCTCGCCTAGCTCCAGTAGCGCAACCCCACCCGCCAAATGTGCCGCCGTCGGCGCAAAGATATCGCGCCCGTGGAAGGTCTGGCTGGGCTGAAGAACACGCCAGTAGTCGCGGTTGGTTAGCTCGACGGCTTGCAGATCAGGCTGATCCAGCAAGCCCGTAAAAATGCCGTTATCTGGCCCAACTAGAAACCCGTCTGATCGCTCAATTGCAATCGAGCGCCTTTCGCCTCCCACGCCCGGATCAACCACCGCAATATGCACCGTACCATGCGGGAAATAGGGGTAGGCGTTGAGCAGGCTGAACTGCCCAGCCAGGATATTTTGGGGCGGCACCTGATGGGTCAGATCGATCACGCTCAGCATCGGGTTGATGGTAGCAATGACACCCTTCATCATGGCCACGTAGGTATCATTCAGGCCAAAGTCGCTGAGCAGCGTGATTAGTCGGGTTGCGTTTGTCATCGTTTACCTAG